>DBCB01000163.1:4163-23463 GCA_002303765.1 Planctomycetaceae bacterium UBA969 | reverse complement strand
TGGCTGGCTGGTGACATCAAACGAAAGCCTATTTGGTTCATCCCAACAGGTGATGGGTTCGACAAAAGGGCCAGTCGAAAAAATGCAGTTCCTGACGGCGCCTACGCCTTTGCCTTCGATCTCGGCCCTAATCGGATAAGCAACCCCGGTAAGAAACATCCAATGCCTGTTTGCTTCGGGAATCGGGGGAAACGCAATCACCTGGCTCCATACTTTTTCAGGTGGAGCATTAATTTCAATCACGCTGATCACTTCGCGAACAGGGGGGGCATCTTGCAGGATTTGTTCCATTCCCATCAACAGGGGCAAGCCTGGAACTTGAAGCAATAGCAGTAGGGGGAATGCTGTTTGGGAAGATTGCCTGCGTTGTACCAAATACCCGAGTACACACCCAAGAAGGGAAAGTACTAACCCCATGGGAATAAACATGATCAGACAAATTGCACCTTCAATTGCTAAAAAGAAGAGCAGCAGAAACGCCAGAACACTTGAATAAAATCCAACCATCAAGCAGCTTCCAAAAGGTTGGGGGCTATGCCAACCAAAAGAGAGAACGGAGAAAAATCCATGAGCGAAGGGCAATCCGATGAAAAGGCCAAACCCATAATTTTGCAAGATATTGGCGCCAAAAAATGCGAGGGGAACAGTGATCATGCAGGAAACTACAGTTGATCTGAAAATTATTCCCCAGGTGGGTGTTACTAATTTAGGTGTGGGCGTTTCAAGAGTGTTCGCTTGTTCTAAAGGCGAAACCACCTTGGCGGGTAAAAGGCAAAGCAACCCAATCAAAAAAAGATTCAAGATCGGTACAAAAAACAAAACAACTAACGGTCGGGGAAGATCCGCACTTACTAATCTGCGGAAAGTCATTACGGTGCCTATGATGATAAACGGAATTGAAAGTGCAAGCATGGTTAGGCCGAAAATGCGTTCCTCTGGGCCTAGGTTGAAAAGAGTGACTGTATCGCCATCCGGCCATATGATATACTTTCTTGGGGACCAGAATTTGTCAAAGAATACCCAGGCGACTAAAACATCGATGGCATACTTAAGCAACATGAGACAGATACCAACCAAGGCATATCTTTCCCGGGTCACCGGTGTATTTAGGGAGTCGAGTAATTTCATTTTGTTCCTCTATGACTACCGCCTAACTTATCAGTAAAAATAACGGATAAAACATGGATAACAATAATAATCCCCAAGCAAATTTGTCAAAAGTCATTGAGAAAATGGCAGCGAATTCAAATTTTACCAAACTGCTTCTCAAGTATTCTGGGCAGAGTCCAAATTCATCTTTGGCAACAACATGGCAGGGTAAAGATTTAGTCATTCAAATGCGTTTTCGATTGGTGCAATTAATAGCCGTCGTTTTCCTCTTTCTGGATACGATTTTTTTCTTCTTGGAAATGAGGAAGACTGAAAACACGAATACCAAGATCACAACTTATCTGCTGGAACTTACAACGAGCTTCGTGGTCTTTTTTGGATACGAAATTTGGTATCAAAAAAAACGATTGATGTATCAGGCCCGCAAGGAAATCGAACCCAAATTTTATAAGGTTTTAACTATTACAGTTGAAGCCTCCATCCCATTCATCTGCATTTTAATCCAATCCCTGCACCTACAATTAGGCAAAGCCTATAACAATGTGTACTTGATCGAGCATATACCCTTCATGCTGCTAAGTATTCTTTACCTGCGTTTTTGGCTTTGTTTTTATGCTTCGTTAATTGCGATTCTAGGAAGACTTTTATTACTCTTCATAATTTCATTTTTTACCGAAGTGGACAAACAATTGCTGAACGAATCCTGGGGCCTCACAGAAATTTTACTTTCCGGATTTATCATGGGTACCATTGCTTTGTTACTCCGGAAAATGATTGAATCAGCACTTGCTGTTGCTTCTGAAAAAAGCAGGCTGCACGATATCTTTGGCAGGTTCGTATCGAAAGATGTAGCGGATCAGATCGTATCCAAAGATTTAAAAATAGGGGGGGATAATGTCAATGCTTCGGTCCTTTTCTTAGATATCCGAAATTTCACTCATCGATCTTCCACCATGACTCCGGAAGATGCGGTGACCTTCTTGAATCAGGTGTTTAACTTCACGGTTGCAGAGGTTGAAAAAGCTGGAGGCATGGTCAATAAATTTCTGGGGGATGGATTCATGGCTGTTTTTGGCGCGCCTCTTAGCCTTCCCAACTCATGCAATTCAGCAGTGATCTGTGCTATTGGAATTTTTGAAAAGTTACAAATGTTCAATGTCTCTAGATTAGGTGAAAATGTACACCTGGGTATCGGCATTAATTACGGCCCCATGGTTGCAGGGGTAATGGGCACTAATACTCGCAAAGAATACACGGTAATTGGTGATATCGTGAATACCGCATCAAGAATCGAAAGCTTGAATAAGGAGTTTGGCACCAGTCTGCTGATTTCGCAAAGCGTCTACGATAATCTGGATGCAAATCTCAAAGAACAATTCGAAAGCATGCCCCCCACGATGGTGAAAGGGAAGGACCAACCCATTTCGATTTATAAAAAAATCTAAGCGTTCAAACTTTACTTGAATTAATAAATAAGGGCCGGAGGTGATTAAACACCCCCGACCCTTTTGCATTCTTAAATACTAGGCAAGATTTACTGTCACCGTTTTGGTTTCGGTGTAGTGATCCAGCGCTTCTTCACCGTTTTCACGGCCTTGGCCAGACATCTTGAATCCACCAAACGGAGTCGTGGTATCTACGATGTGGTAGCAATTGACCCAGACCGTTCCAGCCTTGACTGCGGCAGCGTAATTGTGCGCCTTATCAATGTTCTTTGTCCAAACGCCTGCGGCAAGGCCGTAGAAAGTATCGTTGGCACGAGCAACCACTTCGTCCATATCCTTGAAGGGCAGAACGCTGACCACTGGGCCAAAGATTTCATCCCGGGCAATGGCCATTTCGTCTCGTACTCCATCAAAGATGGTTGGTTCGATGAAGTAGCCCTTGGCGCCCTTGCGTTGTCCGCCTGTTACCAACTTTGCGCCTTCGCGTTGGCCAAGAGCGACGTAATGTAGGATTTTATCAAGTTGTTCTTGAGAAACCTGCGGGCCTTGTTGGGTGGATTCATCCAATGGATCGCCCACCTTTCGTTGTTTAGCTTTTGCAGCGAGCCGTTCAACAAATTCTTTTTGAATCTTTTGTTCAACAAAGAGCCTGCTTCCTGCGGTGCAGCACTGGCCACAATGGAAGTAGATTGCATGGAATGCACCTTCCACTGCTTGCTCAAGATCACAATCAGCAAACACGACATTGGGGCTTTTGCCTCCAAGTTCGAATGTGGTTCGCTTTAAAGTGTCAGCAGCTTTTTTCTGAATAATCTTTGCGGTTTCAACATGGCCGGTGAAAGCAATCTTGTCAACGCCTGGGTGAATCACAAGTGCATTACCTGCGGTTTCACCAAAGCCATTCACAATGTTAATAACCCCAGCAGGGAAGCCGGCTTCAATTGCAAGTTCTGCAACACGAAGCGCAGTTAGCGGTGTTTGCTCTGCGGGCTTTAGCACAATGGTATTACCACACGCAAGTGCTGGTCCCCACTTCCAAGCAAGCATAAGAAGAGGGAAGTTCCAAGGGATGATCTGGCCGATGACGCCAACCGGTTGACGCAGGGTATAGGAGAGGAATTTTCCACGAACAGGAACAGTACGACCTTCGATCTTGTCGGCCCAGCCGGCGTAATAACGAAGGGTGTTAATGGTGCCAACCAAATCGCCTCGGGCATCCGTAATGGTTTTGCCACAGTTATAAGATTCGAGAACAGCGAGTTCTTCGGCATTTTTTTCGATGAGATCTGCAAGCTTGAACATGAGTTTGCCACGATCTGCTGCATCCATCCTTGCCCAAGGGCCAGATTCAAGCGCCTTGCGCGCTGCTTTTACTGCAAGATCAACATCCTTTGCGGAAGCCTCGGCAACTTTTGCGATGACTTCGCCTGTTGCTGGGTTGTAGGTTTTAAAGTTTCCGCCTTCAACCGGATCAACCCATTTATTGTTGATCAAAAGCTTGGTTTGCTTGATTTTTGGAGTCGTAACCTTTTTTACTGCCTTTTTTCCTGTCACAGCCATGCTAAATACCTCAAATTAAAATGGGAGAATACGATGCCTTGGTAGCTTACCTTGAAAAACTAGCCTTGGTAAGCATGATAATTACATAAAATCAGAATGCAAGTGTTTGCTTTTTACATTTCAAGTTCTCTTTCCTAGTCGGTATTGCTTCTCTGGCCAAATAAAAGTTATAAATACAAATTCGGGGGAATGGACGCTCCCAAATTTAGACCATTGCACGGAGGCAAGACCCATGAATAGTGAATCAAATTTTTCATCGAAAACTGATTGGCAAAAACGCATCGGCCTAGGTGTGTTAACTCTTGGTGTTGCTCTTACCGCAATGCTTGTATTAAAAAAAGTCCCCCAGCCAAAAGTTGCTGCGGAAACACCCCAGGTAAAAACCGAGGCAAAGCAAACGACTTCGCCAGCCTCCTTGCCTAAATCACTTCAAACTTCAAACATACCTTCCACCAACTCCGACTATTCCAGCAGAGTTGTTGCTTATGTTTACGACAATATGCCGATTACCCGTGAAGAGTTGGGCGAATATTTGATCGCCCGTTACGGCACCGAAAGGCTCGACTTGCTTTGCAATAAAAAGATTATCGACAACGAATGCCGTAAGGTTGGTATTGAAGTCACAGCGGCAGAAGTTGAAAACTCCCTTTCTGAAGATTTGAAGGGTCTGAATGTTGATCGCAAGACTTTTGTTGATAAGGTGCTTAAAAATTATCGCAAGAACCTTTATGAATGGAAAGAAGATGTGATTCGTCCAAAATTGATGTTAAGCAAGCTGGTTCGTTCCAGAGTCAAGGTAACCGATGAAGATATTAAGAAAGCCTTTGATGCGTACTATGGTGAAAAAGTTGAATGCAGGATTGTGATGTATGAAAAAGGTTTTGAACGAGCAGTGCTTTCTGATTACCCAAGACTAAGAGATTCCGAAGAAGAGTTCCACAAGGCAGCGAAGAATCAGAAAAGTTCTTCCCTTGCTGCAACTGCTGGGAAAATCAGGCCTATTGCAAGAAACACCACGGGCAATGATGAGCTTGAAAAAGCAGCCTTTGCTCTTCAACCTAATGAAGTTAGCCCTGTGATTGGCACCCCTGAAGGGTTGATTATTGTGAAATGTGACAAGCGCATTCCTGCTGATACCACCATTAATTTGGAATCGGTGCGCGAGAAGATCACCGCAGAAATCATTGAGAAGAAGATTGCAGCCGAGATCCCAGTTGCTTTTGCAGAAATGCGCAAGCGAGCCAACCCCAAACTTATCCTTCAAGGTACCAATCAAATGGATGATCTTACTAAAACCATTGCTCCTCTTATCAAAGAAGTGGACGATGCTTTAAAAGCAGTTAGTGGTGGCAAATAAGCCCGATTCTGTTTGATTTATATTAAAGCTGTCATGCGTCTCCCAAGCATGGCAGCTTTTTTTATGCCCTACATTTTAAATTTTTGGCATTACCATCTTGCCAAGACTGCTTTTTTGTAAGAAGATCAAATCTGTGGTCCTACCTTTTGTTCAACAAAATCAGGAGAAGTAAATGAGGAGATTTTTGTTATCCCTCGCAGGGATTTTAGGAGTAACTGTGATGGCAATCGCAGCAGATAAAGTGGAAGAAGGCAAACCAGCCCCCATGGTGGAATTAAGCGCAGCTTCTAAAGCCAAGGGCGCTAAAGTTAATTTGGCTGATTTCAAAGGTAAGAAGAATGTCGTTCTTTTCTTCTATCCCAAAGCCATGACTGGTGGCTGAACCAAGGAATCGTGCGGTTTCAGCGGTCTTGCTGAAAAATTTGCCGCACTTGATACTGTTGTTTTTGGTATCAGCACTGATACCCTAGAATTGCAACAGAAGTTTGTTGAAAAAGAGAAGCTTGAAATCCCATTGCTTGCTGATCCTGAAAAGAAAGTGACCACAGCTTTCGGCGCACTCAGTAAATCCGGCATGGCTTCGCGTTACACTTATGTGATCGATAAGGAAGGCGTAGTAAAGAAAATCTACACCACGGTAAAGCCTGATGCTCATCCTCAGGAAGTTCTTGATTACATTAAGGCCAACCTGAAGTAATTCACGACTATCTTATAAATAAGTAGGAGGCTCGGGGGAACCCGGGCCTCTTGCTTTTTACTACTCACACTTTCGATGTTAGTATCTTAAAATCACATCGATTGCGAAGGTGAACAAACCATTAGATGGGGTTCCATCGTTGTTGTAAGCCTTCGAGGTGGAGTTGTTGTCATACCTGAACTCTGGACGAACCCATAATTGTTCTTCGTACATTTTGTAGGTGGCTCCCTGGGTAAGGGTAGTATAGAGGCCGGTGTAGCCAGTTCTAACGCCTTCAGTGTCGGTAAAGAATTCAACACGGCTAGTGGTAGAAAGCTTGTCAGTTATATTGTAAGTCAAGTAGTTAACAAAGCCGTACCAGTTAGCCCAACCTTGGTAATTCGTCGGGGGTTGATTACCATTAACAATGGTTGAAATAAGCGGGATTTTTGCGACAGCCGAATTGTAATTGTTGATGAAGGAATACATGGTATCCGAAGTGAAAGACCATTTATCATTGATCTTGTGATTGAACAGGATTTCAAACACATCAAAAGTGTTGGCAGTACCTTGTGAACTATTGAAACTTGGGTCGGTAAGCTGAGTGTAGAAACTGAAGTTTGTTCCATCGTCTTCCGATGCCCAAGTCAAACCACCAAGGTAGGAAGCTTTGCCTGAAGGTCCAAAGAACACATCTGCACCGCATGTTAAACCGTTGTAGAATGTCCAACGTTCATTAAGTTTGGTTTCAGTAAGAACACCGGTGTGGGTGAAAGGATTATTCATGAAAGTAAGTGCGCGGCTCACTAGTTTATTTTGGGTGGGGTCGATGCTTTCGTTGAATAGAATGGTATAGAAACGGCCCACCTTCGTATCTAAACCTTTAGCAAAGTTAGGATTGTAGGTTTCGACAAAAAACTGGGGAGCATCAACGCCATAGGTATTAGGCTGTCCGTTATTGTCGGTAAGCTGGCTATCCATAAGGTTGTTTTGCACGGTAAATTGATAATCACTGCCAGGAAGAATGCCCATTACGGTAAACCCCCAGGTCATTTGCTTGGCATTGGTATCAACAACTTTCTCAATGATAATCGAATTTTGTTCGAGCAAAAACTGGTTGGCTTTATAGTTCATCGCCATTGGAAGGTTTGAACCCTTGGCAGTGGATGAAGTATAGTTCATATCTGCATAACCTTTGATGGTGACCCCTGATTTATCAAGGAACTCACGATCGGAACGGGCATCAAGAAGTTTCATAAGCAGAAACTTTTGGGCTTCGTCTTCTTCTTGTTTTTCTTCAGCCACGGGGGTTGCACTGTCAGGCGCTGGAACCATGGGCGCAGGAGTAACTGGAATTGCAGGATTTCCCAACGGTGCTTGCGCAGTTGCTAATAATCCGGTGATGAACAAAGATAGCAACAAGACAAACGCCCTTCCGCAGCCTTAAATTATGTAACAACGTGTAAAAACAAAGTAAGGAGGATATCCCTATACTTCTTATCGACCAAGCAGATGAATGAATCGAATTAAAGCAACTAAGATTGTAATGGGGATAACTTTGCAAATCTGTGGTTAGGGTGGGAGAAACGGAGGGCTTATGATTTGTTCTTGATACCATTCAGGCCAACCTGAAGTAATTGAAAACCATCTGATAAATAAAGACAAGAGGCCCGGGTTTCCCCGAGCCTCTTGCTTTTTACTACTCACACTTTCGATGTTAGTATCGTAAGATCACATCGATTGCGAAGGTGAACAAACCATTGGATGGGTCACCATCGTTGTTGTAAGCCTTCGAGGATGAGTTGTTGTCATACCTGAACTCTGGACGAACCCACAATTGTTCTTCGTACATTTTGTAGGTGATACCTTGGGTAAGGGTGGTGTAGAGGCCTTGGTAGCCAGTCTTCACGCCTTCGGTATCCTTAAAGAACTCAACACGGCTGGTGGTAGAAAGCTTGTCAGTTACATTGTAAGTCAAGTAGTTGACAAAGCCGTACCAGTTAGCCCAGCCTTGGTAAGCTTTAGGTATACCATCCCTGTCAACAATCGGGGAACCAGAAGCGTTCGTATCCCAGTTGTTGATGAAGGAGTACATGTTATCCGAGGTATAAGACCACTTATCATTAATCTTGTGGTTGAACTGAATTTCAAACACATCATAAGTGTTGGCAGTACCTTGGGTCTGGTTGAAGCTAGGGTCGGTAAGTTGGGTGTTCAAGCTGAAGTTTGTTCCAGCGTCTTCAGATTCCCACTTCAAACCACCAAGGTAGGAAGCTTTGCCTGAAGGTCCAAAGAACACGTCTGCACCACAAGTCAAACCGTTGTACATTGTCCAACGATCATCCAATTTGGATGCAGTAAGAACACCGGTGTGGGTGAAAGGATTATTCATGAAAGTAAGTGCGCGACTCACCAGCTTATTCTGGGTGGGGTCGATACTTTCGTTGAATAGGATGGTATAGAAACGGCCTACCTTGGTGTCCACACCTTTTAAAAGGTTAGGATTGTAGGTTTCGACAAAGAACTGGGGAGCATCAACACCATAGGTGTTTGGCTGTCCGTTATTGTCGGTAAGCTGGCTATCCATAAGGTTGTTCTGCAAGGTGAAGCGATAATCGCTACCTGGAAGAAGACCCATCATTGTAAAGCCCCAAGTTCTTTCATTGGCTTTGGTATCAACAGCTTTTTCGATGATAATCGAGTTCTGTTCAAGTAAGAACTGGTTAGCTTTATAGTTCATCGCCATTGGAAGGTTTGAACCCTTGGCAGTGGATGCAGTGTAGTTCATATCTGCATAACCTTTGATGGTGATCCCTGATTTATCAAGGAATTCGCCACCGGTACGGCCATCAAGAAGTTTCATAAGCAGAAACTTTTGGGCTGCTTCTTCTTCTTTTTCTTCTTCTTTCTTTTCTTCAGCCATGGGCTGTTGGCCGGGGGTCATAGGAGCCATAGGAGCTGTGCTTTTAGGAGCTGCTGGGGCTTGAACAACAGAAACAGGGGCAACTGGAATAGCTAGTTTTTCTAGCGGGGTTTGCGCAGTTGCTAATAATCCACTAACAAACAAAGATGTCCACATGATAAATTCCTCTCGTAATCCTTACGTTTTCAAAACACATTCACACAAAAAGTAGAGAGCGGAATAAAATCCAGAGAGTATATTTTATTCCTACCTTTGGCAAACACATCCATGCGCTTGCGTAATATTCTTATCGATTGATAGAGGTAGAACAATTGAATGAAAGGCACTAAATAGAACTACCCAACCAAACGAAGGTACAGGCACAATAATCACAATTATTATAATCGGAATAACTTAACGCAAATGTTGTGAATACAGGTAAAATAGGAAGGCGTAAACGAATAAATGCAGGGCTTTCACCCTGCATTTGATTGAACTATCGATGTAAAATTAACGGCTTACTAGCTTCATCGTCTGAAGTTCGGAATTTTTCACTTCAATCTGCTTTTGGAAAACAGCTCTGCCATCAACATCAGCAAGATAAACCAACCAGTTGCCGGGTTCAACAGTAGTGGAAAACATGCCATTGGCATCGGTGGTAACATTTACTTTTAATCCACGTACAGTTTCGTGAACCAGAAAAAGCTTTGCGTTAGTAGCAGGAAGCTGATTGGCGGTAACCACGCTGCCTTGAAGATTGGAAGCTGCCTTTAAGGAAACAATGCGATCCAACCTAACAGAAGAAGGAACCTGAGGAGCAGGCACAACAGGAGAAACGGTTTTACCTGGGATTACAGAAGATCTGCTGCTGTTGGTGGGGTTTGGAGCAAGTTCCCTGTTTTCGTTGATTCCTGGGGCTACTGCTGCGGGTGCAGGGGAAGGCGTTGCGCGTTGTTCATTTACGCCTGGTGCAATATTAGGATTCGGTACGGGTGCTGCAGGAGCCAATGGCGCAACTGGTGTTGTGCATGGGGCTGAAATTTGCGGCATTACGGGTACACCCACGGAAGTATTGCAGCAAGTGGTTTGCGGCTCGTAATAATAAGATTGTTTATAGCTTGTCACAGGCTTTAAAGCGGTTCTAAGCATGTAGGAATTTACAGGGCAATTCTGGGCCTTTAATTGATAACTGGTAACAGGTGTTGCCATCTGCTGATAACCACACTGGGAAGGATCGTAATAATAGCTGGTTTTGTAGGAAGTAACGGGCTCGTAGTAATAGCTGGTTTTGTAGGAAGTTACTGGTTCGTAGTAGGAAGTAGATTCGTAGGAGGTTACGGGTTCGTAGTAAAATTTTTGCACATAGCGAGTGGCGCAATTTTGCTGTTGGCAAATTTGTTGGGTGCAACCAGGAAGATTGCAAGGTGTTGGCGCAGGTTGATAATTAGAGGTTGAATTGGTCGCTTTGGCAGTATTGCAGCTTACTTGGTAAACATTATTCCAAGCGGCAGAAGCAGGGTTTTGCCCAAGAGCTAGGAATGCCAGCGTTGAAAAAGCAATCTTTGAGCGCAAATTATTCATTATCGTAATCTCCAAATGACCAACTTCAAAAACCATTTACATTATAGGGGGGGTAACTTTGCCAGACCCTTAAAGTCAGAATCAATCATGACTTTTTTACCTATTTTTTTCCGATTTACTCAAGTTAATGCAGATTAAAACCGGTGCAACAAAAATGCTTTGTGATCAGATGAAATTCTAATCCTATACGCTGGCATAATTGGTATTACAGGAATAATCCCCTTGCTCTGCCAAAGTCAGCAATCATTACCCTCCTTAACCCACCTTAAAAAACTGAAAGCACCCGGAAAACCAGGTGCTTTTGCTCTAAATCGTTGTGCTGTAAATAGTTACAAGCACTTCTTGAGTGCTGCAATTGCAGCATCATAGTTTGGATGATTGGTTACTTCAGCCACATACTCTGCGTGTACCACTTTGCCGTGGGCGTCGACAACAAAAACTGCTCGGGTCAACAAAGGCAAAGGTAGCCCTTCCAACAAAACACCATAATTCTTGCCAAAAGAATGATTATGGCAATCGGAAAGAGTTTGCATATGGCTGATACCTTCTGCGCCACAAAAACGCTTCTGGGCAAAAGGAAGGTCCAAGCTAACGGTGTAAGTAGAGACTTTATCACTCACATCTGCCAACTCTGATTCGAACTTTTTGGTCTGCATGCTGCAAACGCCTGTGTCCAAGGATGGAACCACGCTAAATAGCCTTGGCTTTGGGCTAGTGTGGGCCAACGTGTTCACATCAAGTCCAATTAAGCAGCTAAAATCTGGGGCCTTATCGCCCACTTTGATTTCTGTGCCAACCAAGTTTTTTGCTTCATTCTTAAACGTTACCGTTCGACCCATTATAAATCCCCTATTCACTTGAGTAATAATTAAAACCAAAAAAGAAACTACATCAACAAAGATGCCTCTGCTTCCCTTCGTGGGTAGCCATAGCGATCGATAACCTTGCCCCAGCGCTCGTTGATCAATTCAAGCAAGCGGGGTTCAAGGGGCTTGTACTTGTTGGTTTTGTAATCTTTCCGAATATCAAGATAGCGTTGAACATGCGGGGCTGCCATCGAAAAGTCGCCTAGTTCCAATTGTTGATACATATTTTCGATAATTGGAAAGGGGTTTTGAATCAAATCTTCGTAGCGCAACTCAATGAATCGATTGGGTTTCAGCAGCGATTTATCGCGATTCACACAGTTGTACAGAATATTAAATTCCGAAAAAACCTTCTCTTCTATGCCCTTATAATTGGGAGTTTGCATGCCATGCGTATCATAAAGTGATTTCCATAAGTTCACGGTGGAGGGAAAAACCACATAAGGATCACGCACGATATGAATGAACCGAGCATCAGGAAATAATTCTAATAAAGTTCGAATCCTAGCTGTATGCGTGGGGGATTTTAGCACCAACCTACGGCTGTCGTTGTAAGTCAATTCAGAAAGAAACCGCTTGAAATCCTGCTTCCATCCTTCTCTTTTATGCTTTGGCAAACTATCTATTTCAAAAGCATCCTTATCAATTGGCCGATTATTGGGGAATGCTACATCAAGATAAGGCGAAGGTTGGCCCATCATGCAAAGGGCGAATTCATCTTCCTGGGGCTTATCCCAACCGGCTTCCATGTTGTCCATCGGTCTGCGTGATGGCAGTAGAAAATTGAAATAACTTTTGAAAAACTTTTCAGTCAAAAGAAAATGATTGGGCTCAAGGCATTGATAAGTATTCGGGAAATTATGCCTAGGATCCAAGATTAGCAGTTCATGCAGCAGAGTCGTACCTGTTCGCCAATGTCCAATAATAAAAACAGGCGGTTGCTTAAGTTGCGTATTCTCGGGGATTGTGCCATACAGGCCTTTTTGCAACAACCTCAGCCCTAAATGAAGCGTGCTGATTGCAGTAATATTGCAGCCAATGTAAAGCTTGCTGGGATGCATGAGGAAGTTGTTTTTGGCAAGCATTCGGATCCAAGAATGAAAGATACAGCCCTGCCACATGCGGGGTGTCCATTCTTTAGATACCTTTTGTTCTTTGCCTGAAGATGCCGAACTCATGAAATTAACTCTTGAGAAACTACCCAATCTATTTTCAATAAAAGAGGTGTTTCTTCAAGTTAAAAGTGCTCAAAGAATAATAATTAAAACAATTCTTGGATGGGTTGTCCGTGGTCCAGGATAAACCGGGGCCTGCCACTCGGATCAAGATAAGTTGCATCTAAAGGTACTTGCATATGCTGATAAATAGTGGCAGCGAGGTCGCCCGGAAGTACAGGGCGCTCTTTAATCGTGCCGCCATCTGCCTCTGATGCCCCAATAACCTGACCATGTTTCAATCCGCCTCCTGCAAGGGCCATCGACATGATTTTTGGCCAATGATTGCGCCCGTCCGTGCTTCCCTGAGTTCCCATTTGTGGCGTTCTGCCAAATTCTCCCATCGCAACCACTAATACATCTTCAAGCAATCCCCTCTGCTCAAGATCTTGAATCAAAGTCGTGAAAAGATGATCAAACAACGGTAGCAAAGGCTTTAATCCCTTACTTATCCCACCGTAGGGCGGAATATTGTCGCCATGGGTATCCCATGTCCCCGATGCAGTATGGTAACTAAGATCTAAAGTAACAAAGCTGACCCCCGCTTCGACCAATCTACGTGCAAGCAATGCCTGCTGAAACCAAAGATGCTTACCATATTTTTCACGGGTTCGTTCGGGCTCGCGGGAAAGATCAAAGGCATCGCGGGCCTTGGCTCCTGCAACGATTTCCATCGCCTGCTGTCCAAATCGATCCATCGCATCAAAGTTTCCGCTGTTATCCATTTCCCTGCGTAGCACATCAAACTTCTTAAGAAGAGTAGTCCGATCGCCAATTCGGTTTAGATCCACTTCTTTAGGCAGTTTGAACAAATCCCCTTCGCTAATTTGGCCTGAATCAACACCAACCGAATCATATATCGGAAGTTTCGTCGCCTTGTCCCCGGGAAACGGATCGTACTGTTTTCCTAAGTACCCCGCATATGCAACATGGCTTCTACCTTTTGAAAAAGAAACATACGGAGGCATAGCAGGATGATTGGAACCATGATGCTTGGCCACGATTGAGGCGATTGCAGGGTAATACTTAGCCAGATTGTTGGAACGGGGCTCAGCTTCGCGGTTTCCGGTCTGAAACACGGTATTTGGTTCATGATTGCTGCCCGTTGCGTCAACCGATCTGATGATGGTAATTTTATCCATCATTGCAGCTTGTTTTGGTATGTGTTCGCAAAAGCGCACCCCTGCAATTGCAGTGGGGATGGTTGCGAATGGCCCGCGATTTTGTAACGGGCGATCAGGCTTCGGATCCCAAGTATCAATTTGGCTAGGGCCCCCCGCCATCCATAAAAGAATCACTGCTTTCTTTCCGGGCAATGATTTTCCTGCATTCGCTGCACCTGCCCTTTGCCTTAGCAAATCAGGCAAAGTTAAACCGCCCATTCCAGCAAGGCCCGCCTTGATAAAGTTCCTGCGATTTGAAAAAACCAGACCTTCTCTTTCCAACGGATTGAGGAACTTAAATGAATGATCGTGATTGTGTTTGGATAAGGTCATGTATCAACCCCAAAATCAGGTATCTAGTACTTAATAATGACATGAAATCATCACTTTAGCCAGATAAAGACGAAGAAAACCAAAAACCTTATCCCCTAACGACTCTTGCAATTGATTCTGCAAATAACATTGCAGAAGGGGGATGCTTGCGTAACCACAACTCAGGTTCGATCATTTCCAGCTCCATCAAGGCTAATTTTCCTTGGTTATCCCGCACCATATCCACTCTGCCATAGCTTGGAAGGGTGCTGCAAACAGCCATAGCTTTTTCTGCAAACTCAATTTGTTCGGGATCGGGTTGGTAATCATGCACGGTTCCGCCATGATCATCCTGAACCCGGAAATCCCCGGGCTTTGCTAACTTGCGAATCGCATGGGAATACTTCCCATCAAAAAGCATCAGCGTATCTTCGCCCTGAGTTAAAACACTTTCCAAAAAAGGTTGATACACAAACGATTCATGCTTCAGAAGTTCATTAACTACTGTTTCGATTGCTTTGGCATTCAACTTATTTACTCTGTAAGTGTGCCTCGCAGCTCCAGATACACATGGCTTGATCACTAATTCATGCCATCCCGATTTTGAAATCGCATCCTCAATATTTACAGTGCTTCCTTTTTCGACAAACCGTGATGGTGTCACAGGAATGCCTTTTGATTCAAGATTTTTTAGATAGTGCTTATCCATGTTCCATTTGATAATGGCGTATGGGTTGCATAATTTGGTCTGCTTGCTGACTGCGTTTAGCCATTGGGAAAATTCTTCAAAGCGATCGAAGTAATCCCATGTGGTGCGAAAAACTACGCACTTGTACTGCGACCAATCCACATCTTTACGAGCCCAGTCCACCCTTGCAGATGAAAACCCCTGTTTTTCCAGCGCCTTTTGAAGCAACCCATCATCTTCGAGGATATTGCCTAGGTACCAATCGCCCGGTAAAGCCACCATGGCTTCATACCTGTGATCAGTTAATAGCGCCACATCTGCTTTGTGTTTTGCATTCATCTAAGTACCTCACCAATCAATTTATTGACATGGCTTACATTGTATAAAATTCTATGTTCCCTCCTTGCATGGCAATGCCTTTAAGCCAGATTGCGCTGGGTGAGTCTGCCTTTCTTATGCTTTAGTTTGTTGATAGGCTTTTCAGAATTGTTTTAAGATTTGCCTCTCCAAGATGGATATTATTTGGCACTTTTCTTTCTTTCGCATTATTCATAATGAGTTGTTCTAATTTCGTTCCTGCAACTTCGATGTTTAATCCATCCACCATTTGATCAAGAAAAATCGTGCGTGACCCAAGTGCGTTGATCAGTAAAGAAATATCCCCCATATTAAAAATGCCAGGAATTAAGGTTTCATGAGGAATCTGCACCAAATGATGCTTCAATGTGGAAGCGTAGGAAGCTAGTCCACCTTTAATGTTGATAGCTTTTACATCATCGTTGAATAATGCTGAGAAAAGGGCTAGCAGGCCACCAAGAGGCTCTGGTTGCATGGGAAGGATGGAATCATCATCGCGGGGGAGGTTGAAGTTTGTGCTGATTGGTAATGCGTTGCAAGGCGAGTCTCCCCATAGTAGAAACTGCGGTAAAGCAGGGGCGGATTCTTTCCTGAGCAATGCGATAACCGCTTGAAGATCGCGCAGTTGGCCTGTGATTCGCAGATCGCCCGTCATCATTAAAGAAGAGGATAGGGAGGTTGCACTACTGCTTCGCCCGCGGGAAGTTCCCGTTTTTAATTCTCCCGTGCCCCTTATATCAGGCAGGCATACTGTAAATCCATCTTGTAAAAGTGCTGCAATTTGCGATGAGCGGTTTTCGAGCAAGCTCTTTTTTCCGCCTTGCGAAATCATGATTGCAATTTTATTTGATGGGGCTTTAATGTTCGCAGGCTTAAGAAGCAGCAATGGTACATGATGTTCTTTTTCAGTCTTGAGCAGCGCTTTAGTAATAGAAATGTTTTCAGAGCTTGAGCTTTCTCTGCTGATAACTTCAGCAACCATGGATGATTGGATAGCTCCAAGTTTATTACTCCAATCTCTCTTGAACGATGCAAGAGTTTCGCCAGTCATGGGCGTGGGGTATTTTTTAAATGCATCATCAATCTGGTTTTGGGCAAGCTTTTCCAGATGGGTTTGGATTTTAACGGGGTGTTCATTGCGCGCTTTTGTTGTTTCTAGGCATTTCAGATTTACGGAAGCTAGGCTTTTTACAGGCGTATCTTTAACGCCCTTGATATCGAGCCATTTTTCTAATAATACATGAATGTTTTGCCTGTGTGTTCTGCCAATATGCGTACAATGAGAATCTTCTGGCGAAGAGCCTTTGACGCTACCCCGACCTGTTGTAAATCCAAGGGAATCTGTTGTTCCATGAAGTTGATGAATTTTTTTCAGACGCTTCCATACGGGGTCATTTTCTTGATCCCACGAAAATTCGTGACCATAGATTAGTTTTCTGGGTGCGATAGAACCAACAATTACCCAAGGGAGAAAACCCTCTTTTGCTGACAAGCGTAAATTTCTTGTCGATTCCCAACTGCCTCCACCTGCATAATTAAAAGTGGTTTCTGCATCTGATGGAAGCGGGTACTTGGTTTCAGGTTGGGGCCCTCCAAAATTAAATGGAACCACTACCGCAATTCTTTTATCAAGTGCTCCTGCTACTGCCGCTGGGTCGCCGCCACCTGCCACTGCTCCCAATAAAATGATCTTGTCCTTGGCTATGCCTTTTTGTGCCAGTAAAAGATCCACACCACGGCGAATATCCCAATACATCCAACCCATCAGGCTTTCTTCAAGAAGTTGTAATTGAACACCTAGATCGTAACGGAAATAATAATCCTGCCGACTCGAACGAAAGGATTTTGGGTAGGAATTGGGCCCATCAAATGGGTGCTGTCTTCTTTCACCATGGCCAAGATTATCCAAGACAAGAACCATGCAACCAGCGCGGGCCCAGATGCCCCCCATCTCTTGCAGTTCTTTGTTCTCTTTAGGAGTGTGGTGGGCAGGGCAGATGATTATTCCAGGTTCTTTAGTTGTTGGATTGGAAGATCGGTATAAGTTTGCTGTAACCCAGAAGCCGGGCCTGCTTTCATATGCAATGCATTCAATGGTATAACCCGCACTTGGAATTGATTTTAATACTTTGTAGTTCAATTGAGTTGTTTCCTCTGGGAATTTCCCCAACGATGATTTTAATTGCGCAAGCTTAAGATTTGAATACTTCTCCCAACCATCTTTTGTTGTAATATTTTTCCACTCTGTACTACTTTTTGCATTTGCACCTACAATCTGATTTCTGACCTCCTCCCAGTCCTGATTCTTAAATACTTCCTGGAACTTATCTTTGGCTACCACGGGATCAAGGACTGAAAGTGTTTTGGCGATTTCTTTAGTGCTTTGGCTTAAAAGTACGCTTGCACCAGAGAAGCCCATGCAAATTAAAACCAGCAAAAAAATTCTTGATATTTGAAGGAATGCTTTCATGTGGTTTTTACCTTTAGAATAAAAGTTTAGTGTTTAAACTCTTTGGGTATTGTGCCATAATTATTTTAAGTTAGGTAATTAACTCCCGCCTTGTACTTAAATTGGAAATCAAAATGAACTCACTTTATATTGCTGCGATTTTAACTGTTTCGTTTTTACCGGGGGCAGATACCGTTCCGGTACGCACCATAAAAAGTGGTTTCTGGTCTGATCCCGCAACTTGGGAATTTAAAAAAATACCCAAGGCAGGCGACAAAGTAATTATCCGGACCGGGCACAAGGTGCTTTATGATGTCGCTTCCACAGAAATAATTCGCGGTATGCAAATTGGCGGAGAATTGACTTTTGACACCACCAAAGATACCCGCCTAGAAATCGGTCTGATCCGAGTTCAACCAGGCGATGAATACAGCGAAGAAGGTTTTGAATGTGATGGGCATTTTGTTGCGCCAGATAAAGTTGCTGATATGCCTGTGTTCGAAATTGGTAGCGCATCCAACCCTGTTCATGCAAATAAAAAAGCAATCATTCGACTTCACTATCAAGAAGGCATGAAGAAAGATTCCTGCCCTGCGATTGTTTGTTGCGGAGGCCGATGGGAAACCCATGGCGCAATACTCGACCGATCATGGGTCAAGTTGGCGAAAAATGCAGTTGTTGATGGTAAAACCCTGAATGTTGCAGAAGGTATCAATGGTTGGAAAGTGGGCGACAAAATAGTAGTCACAGGTTCTCGAACCCATGGCACTAAAAAAGATAAATCTGATTCAGAAGAGCGCGTCATCTCTGCCATCAAAGGCCAGGAAATTACGATTGACACCCCGCTTACCATGAATCATTCGGGTGAAGGGAATTATCGTGCTGAAGTTGCCAATCTTAGTCGAAACATCGTGATTGAATCTGCAAGCCCCGATGGCGAACGAGGCCATACCATGTATCACCGTGATTCAACAGGTTCGCTTGCCTATACCGAATTCAGACACCTAGGTAAAAAAAATACCCTTGGTCGTTACAGCATTCACTTTCATCTCGCAGGTGAGACCATGCGTGGCGGATTCGTTAAAGGGAATTCGATTTGGGACAGCCATAATCGTTGGGTAACCATTCACGGAACCAATTATCTTTATGTTAATGACAATGTGGGCTATCAAAGTATTGGCCATGGATTCTTTCTGGAAGATGGCACGGAAGTAAATAATATTCTTGATCGCAATCTTGCAATCATGGCGAAAGCGGGGAAGAAACTTCCTAAGCAGGTTTTGGGCTTTGATCAAAATGAAGGCGCTGGGTTTTGGTGGGCCAATAGTCTTAACACCTTTACAAATAATATCGCTGCAGAGTGCGGGCTGTATGGTTTTAGATATGAAGCAACTCCTACCAGTGCCCAGAAACTCGATTTCAAAATCCTGCAACCCGATGGTACCTACAAAACGACGGATATACGAACGCTTCCCTTTGTTAAATTTGATGGCAACGAGGTTCATAGTAGCCATGGACTATATGGCGTTAACCTAGGCGAGGGAGTTAACCGAGTGGGGCCGGATATTAGCCATCCTTTTGTGGTGCGCAATTTGAAAATCTGGGATATCCACTATGCTT
>DBCB01000163.1:0-4142 GCA_002303765.1 Planctomycetaceae bacterium UBA969 | reverse complement strand
AGGTTCCTTCTCTTGTGGTTGAAAATCTTGATATTCATCAGGCGTCTTATGGCGTTTATCATCCGAATTTTGATAATCACTTTTACAAGAATGTTTCCATTAGTAAAACCAATACCGAGCCTTTTAATCGTGGTCATGATGATCTGGGTGTTCAATATGGTTTGCTTGCAGTGGATGGGCTTACCTTTGATGATTGCAGATCCGGGGGCATGCCGTTAATTCAGATTTCTGAGCAAAACCCAACTGGAAAAGCGCAATCGCACTTCAAAAATCTGAAGGTGGTGAATTGGAATGATAAAAGTGGCGCTAGAGCTGTTGTTAATCTTGGCGGTGGACCCAGATTAAAACCCGAGTTCCCCCATGGCGTTGATGTTTATGTTCATGATTGGTTTGGTGTGGGCAAGACTGCATTAGTAGCCAGCACTCGTACTCAGGATTATAAATCGAATGAGAAAGATTTTAAAAAGGTAAGCTTCTTCACGGGGGATGAATCCCAGGCTAAAGAAGTCACGAATGTGCCATTTCCGAACTTCCCCAAGCTTGTTGATGATCTGCCACCATTTTCGGTCATTACCCGAATTCAAAAAGAGGGGGGTAAAGTTTTGGTGGAAGGTATTGCCTCGGATAATGGCACGGTCGTAAAAGTTTTGGTCAATGGCAAGGAAGCAACCATGCTGACTCCCGGTTTCGCAAACTGGAAAATCTTACTTGATGATCTAGCTTCTGGGGTAATGGTTGAAGCTAAGGCGATTGATGCTGCTGGCAATGAGGAAAAGTTTACCCCTAAGCGCAAGGTTAGATAATTTGTTGAAAATCATAAATAACCTGCCCGAACTCAGGTATCTAGCTTGTTCTCGGGGGGCGAAAAAAATTATTATTTTATTGTTTAATTTCTTGATTTACCTGTTAAACTCATCAACTGTTAGAGTCGGGAAGTATAGATTGTTTTGAAGTTTTCACGAATGATACTTCGATCTAAGTTTACCCGGTTTTTCTTCTGTGTGGTATTTTCTGATTCTTGTTTTAGAGTCGTTCATATTACGCAGTAGGGATCTAAGGATTTTATTTTCAAGGAGCAGATATGAAGAAGTTTTATGTTTTGGCTTTTACCTTTGCAGCTATGACCCTGCCAGCTTTCGCACAAGAAAAGGCTGCACCCGCAGCTAAAGTTGTTCCCGAAGCTAAGACCACCACAACTGTTGTTGAAGAAAAGCGTGCTCTTGGCCGTTTTCGCCGTGATTCTGATTCCCCTAAGCTTTCCGATCGCATCAGCGAAAAGCTTGGCAACCGCACCACCAGCGGTTTCCTTGCTAATCTTAGGAATCGCTAGAACTTTCTGCTTCCCTAGTGGAAGCAGCATAGTTTAAATATTGCGCCAACAGTCATTACGATTGTTGGCGTTTTTTTTGATACCTATTCGTCCCAATGCACTTTCAATGATTCCATCCTTGACACGACCCTTCCCAAAGGTAAACTTAAGTTCTTGAGATTTGCTTTTGGATTGATGATTTTTTGCCCAGTAATTATTTGCAAATTAAGAGATCTCTGCCTAGGGTTGCATTTTTTGTTCTTTAAATAGCCGTTTCTAAGTTCAGGTTTTTTAGTTGGTTTTAAGGAACACTATGAGTTATTGCAATTCCGACTTCTGTTTCATTAGTCGGTCTTTTTTTGCCGGTGCGATTGTTTTTCTCCTGAACTTTTTCTTCTCCTCTGCAGTTTTTTCTTTTGATAAACCTGTTGCGAATCTGCCGAAAATTAATTTCCCCCTCGATGTGCAACCCATTCTTAAGGCGCGATGCTTTGAGTGTCACGATTCTGCGAAACAGCGTGGTAGCCTTAGGTTGGATACACCTATGGGGATTAAAAAGGGCGGGTTTTCCGGGCCGATTATTAATCTGAAAACACCTGAAGAAAGCTCGATTATCCTTCATACCAAGGGTGCTAAAGATTTTGATCGAATGCCGCCTAAAGGCGATGCGTTGACTGCGATTCAAATTCAAAAACTACTTTCATGGATCATTCAAGGCGCGGTTATACCTTCAGAAATAGTTGATTCTAAATCGGTTTCCGAGAGTCTTGGAGGATGGGCTTTTGTTCCAATTAAAAGTCCTTCAATTCCTCTGCAACCAAAAGAAACTATGCCATGGGTTCGAAATCCAATTGATTCCTTTATTCTTAATAAACTTCGAGCGAATGGTTTAAAGCCATCCCCAGAGGCTGATAAACGAATCCTTGCCCGAAGGCTTTTTATTAACCTTACTGGCCTTCCTCCAACTCCTTCCGAACTACTTTCGTTTCTTCATGACGCTGATCCTAATGCATATGAAAAGTTGGTTGATCGATTGCTTGCATCCACCCGATATGGAGAACGCTGGGCCAGGCATTGGCTTGATGTTGCTCACTACGCAGATTCTCACGGCCAAGATCAGGATCGTTTTCGGCCTAATGCCTGGCCTTATAGGGATTATCTGATTCGATCATTTAATGATGATAAACCGTATGGCCGTTTTCTTAAGGAACAAATTGCAGGCGATGTTTTATATCCTGAAGACCCCATGGCAGTGGTTGCAACCGGATTTCTTGCAGCAGGCCCCTGGGATGAAAGCGGACTTCGAGACATAAACGAGAATTCCATTGACCGCCAGATCGCAAGAAATCTTGATCGAGATGATATTGTCGCTTCGACCATGACTACATTCGCAGGGCTAACTGTTCACTGCGCCCGTTGTCATGATCATAAATTCGACCCAATAACCCAGGCCGATTATTATTCCCTTCAAGCGGTTTTTGCAGGAATTGATAAAGCGCAAAGAGCTTATGACGCCGATACTGTTGTTGCAAAAAAGCGTTCATCTTTGCAATCGAACTTACAAATTGTTCGAGGATTAAAGGGCAAGGTGGATTCCCGCCTTCTTTCTAAGGAAATACAAAACGAGGTTACAAACTTTGAAAAAGATTGGCGCAATGGATCAGGTTCTTGGTCCATTTTGAAACCAGAATTGTTTGTTTCTAAAAACGGTTCATCTTTACAGCTTTTACCAGATAACTCGATTGTTGCTTCTGGTGTTTCGCCCGAAAAAGACACCTACTCGCTAACTGTTTCAACTCCGAAAATTTCCCTTACTGGTTTAAGGCTTGAAGTTTTAACTGATGCAAACTTGCCTTTTAAAGGCCCCGGGCGTGCCATCAATGGCAACTTGCATCTTTCTGAAGTTAGAGTTCGTATCCATCCCAAGGGTAAACCAGACAAATCAATTTTAGTAAAGTTAAAGTCTGCAACTGCTGATTTTAATCAGGAAGGTTGGGGGATTAGTCGAACCATCGATGGCAACCCTGAAACAGCATGGGGAATACATCCTGAAGAAGGTAAACCTCACCAAGCGGTTTTTGAATTTGAAAAACCTGTTGGGTTTGAAGAGGGATCTGTCGTTAATGTTGAACTTGATCAGTTGCATGGCCGTATGCACTTGATAGGCAGATTTCGGCTGGCGTTGACCACCGCCGTTTCTGTAAACGATGCCAACAAAATCATTCCTGCTAATATCTCTACGATTTTGGAAACACCCCAAGAAAAACGAACTGATCCCCAGCGGGCTGAAGTTGCGCAATGGCTTTGGGAAAATCGAATTGGAAAAGAGTTGGCAATGTTGCCCCCTCAATCAATGGTCTACTGTGGAACCAATCAGTACATACCGGAGGGAAGTTTTCGGCCCGCCCTTACCCCACGCCCAATTCATGTTCTTGCCCGTGGTGAGATTTCAAAGCCAGGCGCACTTGTTGCACCCGGTGCGGTTATGGCTGTACCAGGGTTGAAGGCGGATTTTCAAATCCGTGATCTAAATGATGAAGGCCAGCGCAGAATTGCCCTTGCGGATTGGCTCGCTAATCCTGCAAATATGCTTACTTGGCGCGTTATTGTTAATCGCATCTGGCATTACCATTTTGGCAAAGGCATCGTTGATACTCCTAATGATTTTGGAAAAATGGGGGGCATTCCTTCTCATCCTGAACTTCTCGATTGGCTGGCTGCAGATTTTATTAATACAGGTGGATCTTTTAAAAATCTTCATCGGCTGATTTTAACCAGTAGTACTTTCAGGCAGGCAGTTAAGCACGACCCAATCGCATTTGCCAAAGATGCA
>DBCB01000033.1 GCA_002303765.1 Planctomycetaceae bacterium UBA969 | reverse complement strand
TTGAATCGGTGTCCACATGGAAACGGTGTACCCGAAACTATGAAAAAAAGGTAGTGCTCCCAAAAGGCAATCGGTGAAATCTACATCTGCACCTTTAATGGTTGACCAAGCATTGGAAGTTATATTGTTGTAGGTCAGCATTACGCCTTTGGGGTTTCCTGTACTCCCGCTAGAAAAAATAAGTGTTAAAGTATCTTCGGGGTTTGGTTGATGAGCTTTCAAAATGAATTTAATAAACAATGCAGGCGGTAGAATTTTGCTGGCTATAAAAGTGAAAGCTTTTTGAGTTGGACTTATGCTTTGCATTATATCTTCAAGATAAAGCAATCGGATACCTTGGATATCGGGCCAACTTACTTTACTCGTGAACCGTTTGGCTGTGATAACTGTCTTTACTCCAGATTTTTTTATGCAATGCTCTAAAATCCCTAGTGATGCTGTGTAATTTAGGTTGACGGAAATCTTTCCGATGGTTGCAAGAGCAATGTTGGTAAGGGCGCTTCCGGTGCTGTTTGGAAGCCAAATACCTATGGTTGTTTCACCTTTAAGTTCGCGCCTGAGTTGATTTCCTAAGCAACTGACTCCAACTAATGCCTTGCCATAGTTAAGGTTTAATTTCGGATTGGTGTTATCGGGGAAGCATAGCTTTTCCGGGGTTTTTAATGCTTGTTGTGCAAAACCAATATGAACAAAAGGCAGATTGTTATGAGCTACTTTTGCAGCTTGTACGGAAAGATCCTGAATCAAAAATTTTAGGTTTTTAGCTTCTTCTAATGCGGAGAATGCTTTGCCTGCGAAAATATGCCAATGAGTTTCGTTGGTAATGATATTTCGATTGAAAACACCTTTTTTCCTGATGGTGAAATTGCTTCCCTTTAGTTGCTCAAGATGAACGGGGACAACCAAAGCTTTTGTTTGTTTAAGTATTGCTCGGATAATTCGGTAGGAATCGATTTCAAACCCGCCTGGGGTTTTAAACCATTCCGTTACAACGGCTATATTTTCATTGTTTTTAAGAATACCCCTAGCTTCCTTTAATGCTTTTACAACACCTCTAAGGCCAAGCATTGGCTGAATATAAATGATCTGTTTGTGTAAAATTGTGTTCTGAGGTGGATGACCATCCAGTGCGGACATATCGAGGGCTAGCATTTTTTTTACGGGTAAATTTAGAAGGCAGAATTGTTCATCAAATCGGATTTGGGACGCCACGAATATTGTACCACTGTTAGTTGGAATATTATCTATTCCGTGGATGGTGATTTTCGGAGAGCCGGAGCCTTTTTTTACTAGGAAAAAAATTGGTATAAATAGTAGCAGCAAAATGCTGAAAGCAGTTAACAGCGAAGTAGTGCTTGAAATTATGATAGCAGCGAAAAAACTTTGCATCTGGTGCAACTCCTAAAACTTTGAGGCACAATCTGAATCCTTCAGAAAACCACCAGAGTTTCGAAACATTGGTGCAATAACATTGGCACAATAACATTGTTTAAAAGAACTTTGCCATATATGTTGTATTGTTCCATAAAAAATTGTTACAATAATACGCCTGCCTTGATTTTGGGGATGATTCTTCAAATTCAAACCTGCTAATAAAGCTGATTAAGGCTTTAAGATGATTTTTATTCGTTTTATGACTGTGGGGAACCCAATATGAAAATTGCAAAATCGATACTTGTTGCTTGTGCTTTTTTGATTTCTAGCGTTGCAAATGCGCAAAATATCAGCTTCATCAAGGATGTTGCCCCTATTTTGAAAGAAAACTGCTTTGCTTGCCATGGTTCCAAAAACCCTAAAGGTAAGCTTGATATGACCAAATACGAGGCATTAAGGCATGGTGGGACCAAAGATGACCCGATTGTTGTTGGTAAACCAGATGAAAGTTATTTTATAGATGTTTTAAAAGCCACCGACAAATCAAGAATGCCCCCAAAAGAAAGTGGTGATGCCCTTTCCCCTGAAAAAATTAAGATTCTGGAACAATGGGTAGCGCAAGGTGCAAAAATTGACAAGGAAGTTGATGCAAAAGCAGATTTATTGAAAGAATTACGCCTCCGATGGAAGGCCCCAGTTCCTTCTGCTAAGTACTCTTTCCCTGTTGCTGCTACAGCTATTGCCTTTTCCCCAGATGGCAAAAAGATTGTTGTTGGTGGTCATCATGAAATCACAGTTTGGGATCTTGAGACCGCTAAATTAGAGAAAAGGATTAATACCCGGGCCCGTCGATCCATGGCTTTCCTTTTCCTTCCCGATGGCAAACTTGTTGTAGCAGGTGGCCGACCAGGTGAAGAAGGCGATGTAAGGGCTTATGATATCTCTGGATCGGGTAAAATGACCGATGGCGTTTCATTTTTAGACGGGGTCAATGATAAAAAAGTCATGCTCAAACAGCTTTTGGATACCGATGATGAGGTACTTTGTCTGGCCTTAAGTAGCGATGGTAAAAAACTTGCAGCAGGTGGCTGCGACCGTCTTCTACATGTTTGGGATATTGGTTCAGGTATTGAAAATGCAAAACTAGAACAATCCATAGAAAATCATGCTGATTGGGTTTTTTCAGCAGCTTTTTCACCAGATGGTAAGTTTCTTGCCAGTTCCAGCAGAGATAAAACTGCTAAGGTTTGGAACCTTGCATCTAAAGAATCATTGGCGACTTTCCCTGACCATCAAAATTCTGTTTATGGTGTATTTTTCAAGGCGGATGGTAAGAATTGCTATTCCGCAGGAGATGACAAACAACTCAGACTTTTTGGGCTTGAAGGCGACAGAGCTGGTAAACAAGTT
>DBCB01000192.1:5293-5693 GCA_002303765.1 Planctomycetaceae bacterium UBA969 | reverse complement strand
TAACTTTGACATCTTTTTCAAGGGCAGCAATTTGTTTTAACTGCTCTTCTGAAAGTTCAAGAGTGTCTGCGATATGGGGTGGTAGAACTTTGCCTAGTTCAAAGCCCATGGGCGGCCCTTTTTTATCACCACCAGGCCCTTTTTTAAAATCTTTGCCACCGTCTTTTCCTGGCCCACCCTTGCCATCTTGTGGTTGCGACCAAACACTTAATCCCATGAAACAAATCAATCCAAGGGTTGCGATTCCAGCAAGATATTTCTGCATGAAAGGCCTCTAAAATTAAAGAAATAATCCATTTATAGTTACCAATATAATCGAAGTAAGGTTAAGAGAGCATTAAGATGGGATGAATTCTGGAATATTCAAGAAAAATAATGCCCCTGACTGGATTCGAACCAG
>DBCB01000192.1:0-5249 GCA_002303765.1 Planctomycetaceae bacterium UBA969 | reverse complement strand
GTTGCTCTATCCAACTGAGCTACAAGGGCAATGAAAATTCATTATATTCAATAATCGGCAGTTGCCCAAGGTGTTACTTTAGATCATTTTAAGATTCTCTTTACCGTCCCAATGCCAAGTAAGGGATTGGATATTCTGAGTAGCCAAAAAAGCAGCAGCCCCCATGAATCCCATGCTCGGTTCAAGATGTAAAACAGTCCAACGGCCAGCCTCGTTGGGGCAGCCATCCACTAATCTAATTCTTGGGGTCTCATTACGCCCCAAAGAGACTTCAACGCGATCTAGCCCAAAGCCCAGACCATGACCATTAGCCTTTAAAAAGGCTTCTTTTCGAGTCCAAGCCTGAAAAAAGATGGATTGCATCTCGGGGCCTGGTTGTTGAGAAAGGGTATGGGATTCCCAAGGCGAAAAGAACCGTTCAGCAAGGAATAAGCTATTTTCGATCAACCTGACTTTTTCGACATCCACGCCAATTTCCACAGAATTCGAAAGGGCGATCAACCCTAAGCCATGGGAATGAGAAAGATTAAAATAAAGGCCCTGATGGCTTGCAAGAATAGGCTTACCCATGCCAGTACTTGCAAAAATGATGGCTTGGGGCTCGCAACCCAAATACCCTGCAAGAAAAATTCGAAGCACCGCCCTGCCAACAATCGACTGCTCGCGAACTTCGAGTGAACGCATACGCATGGCACGATTTATTTCGTCTTTATGCAATAACTTTGATAATAATCCGACTTCTTTAGAAGGTCTGGAGGTATGAAAAGACCAAATATGCACGGTGCCCGGCTCAAGGGGTGTCAAATTATTGCTGATAGGCCAAGTAGGCTTAACGGGATTAGCCATAGTAAGCCCCTATTAAATCATTCAGCCTTTGCCCGAACAACCCTGCGTGCGCCAACTCGAACGATAAGTTCACCCTCAATAGTGATGACCTGATTTGGATCAATAATTTTAGTTTTATCAGGGCCAATCGTAACGCCACCGCCTTGGATTAATCTTCGTGCATCATTATTGCTTTTGGCAAAATCAAGGAACACAAGCAACTTGGTTACGGTGCACCCTGCAAGCTGTGTAGCATTCAAAACAACCACTGGGATATCGGTAGGGTCCTGCCGTTGAGAAAAGCGTTTAACCCATTCCTCTGCAGCTTCGTTAGCAACACTTTCGCCATGATAAAAGCCAACAATATTCTTGCCCAAGGTTTTCTTGGCTTCAAGCGGATGAGTTTTTGAAGCATCAAGAAGATCGTTAATTTGAAGAGAAGAAAGGTTAGTAAGCAGTGCAAACCATTCCTTCATAAGTTCATCAGGGATGCTCATGATCTTGGCAAATTGATCGTAGGAAGAATCGCCAACACCAACATAATTACCTAGGCTTTTGCCCATGCGTTTGGTGCCATCCAAACCGCGAAGGATGGGAAGAGTAATACAAACCTGAGGTTCTTGCCCCGCATTTTTTTGAAGATCGCGTGCAGCCATCAAGCTGAAAAGTTGTTCGCTGCCTCCCAACTCAACATCAGCTCGAACCTCAACACTATCGTGGCCTTGCATGAGGGGATAAAGGCATTCATGAAGATAAATAGGGGTGCCTGCTTTATAGCGCTTAGTGAAGTCGTCGCGCTCAAGCATTCGTTGAATCGTGGTAGTGCCCGCAAGAGAAAGAACATCTAGGAACCGATATTTCGAAAACCATTCGCCATTATAACGAACTTCAGTTTTGGAAAGATCAATTACCTTCCCTACTTGAACGAGATAATCGAGGGCATTTTTAGCAACCTGCTCTTCGGTAAGCCGTTGTCTGGCCTGATCCCTGCCGCTGGGGTCGCCAACTAATGCAGTGTAATTTCCAATGATAAGAACGGCTTGGTGTCCAAGATCTTGGAAGAGTTTTAATTTTCGAAGCGGAACAGTATGGCCGAGGTGAACATCAATTCCAGTAGGATCAATGCCATACTTAACACGAAGAGGCTTATTAAGTGAGACAGAGCGATCAAGTTTGCGCAGGAACTCATCCGCTGGAGTAATTTGGTCGGTGCCGTTTTTGATCAATTCAAGTTGTTGTGCAGAGGATTTCAAAAAGGCCTCTTAAGTTAAATAGACAAGGATTCAGGAAATAAACTCGAAGGCATTTTCATGGTGGGCTAAATCAGGAGTTGAAGAGTTTTTTTTCCAAGCGACTGCAATAACATCAAACCTGAAAGAATTACCCTGAAGCTTATAAGACCGAATAAAAGCCGCTGCTGCTCTCGAAAGCTTGATTTGCTTATCCCGGCCCACCGACTCTGCAGCAACCATAGTATGATCGCAAGATTTGGATCGAACTTCAACAAAAACTACGGTATCTTTGTACCGGGCAACAATATCGAGTTCGCCTAACTTGCAACTCCAGTTTCTTGCTAGGATAATGTATCCCTTTGAAGCAAGAACCTTGGCAGCAATACCCTCGGACTTATTGCCGAGCCATTTCCGCCAAGGTAGTATCCATTCTAGAAATCGCATGGGCATGCGAATTACCATGAATCCAAATTACTTGGTTTTAGCTTTGGGAACATGGGCCTTGCGTTCTTTAAGGCGGGTAGCCTTACCAACCCTATCGCGCATGTAGTAAAGTTTCGCCCTGCGAACCTTGCCGGTTTTCTTAACTTCAACCTTGGCAACTCGTGGGGAAACTACTGGGAAGGTTCGTTCAACACCTTCGCCTTGAACAATTCTGCGAACGGTGAACATTTCACCCATGCCATGGCCTCGCTGGCTGATGACAAGACCGCTGAAAATTTGAATGCGTTCTTTTTGACCTTCCAAAATCCGGAAGTGAACATCAACGGTATCACCGACTTCAAAAGCTGGGATAGATCGTTTGAAATCTGATTTTTCAGAAAGATCTGCAACATGCTTTTTTGCCATGTCTTCGACGATCTGGAGGAGGCGGTTTTTCATGATAAAATTCCTTCGCAAACAAAGTTTTATTGAATCAAACCCTGACTTCGTAACTTAGACTGTTCTGCGCGCCAGGAAGCAATTGCGGCATGGTTGCCACCCAATAAAACTTCTGGCACTTCAGCCCCCCTGAAAACCCGAGGGCGGGTATACTGGGGGTATTCGACTACACCTGGATCGTTATGAGTTTCTTCGGTAAGGCTTTCAGGATCACCTAAAACGCCAGGCACCAGACGAATCACACTATCGATCAAAACCATTGCGGGGACTTCACCGCCATTGCATATGAAGTCGCCTATCGAAATTTCGCGAGGCTTCAGGCCAATCCTGATTCTTTCATCGAAACCTTCGTATCTGCCACATAACAGCAAAATCCTGCTATGTCCAGAAAGCTCTTCCACAAGTTTTTGGTTAAGCTTTTCTCCAGCAGGAGTAAGCATCACCAATAAACCAGAATCATCAACGACCTTCGAGCGCACCTCTTCGACACAATCAAAAATCGGCTCGGGCATCATGACCATTCCGGGTCCGCCACCAAATGGCCTGTCATCCACCTTTGAATGTTTGCCCTTGGCCCAATTTCTAATATTCCAAAGGTTGATGGAAACCTTTTCCGTCTGGATCGCCAATTTCAAAAGGCTCTGAGACAGATATCCTTGAAATAAATCAGGAAACAAGGTCAGCACATCAAACCGCATGGATATTAGGAACCAGAACTTGCTGCTGCCTCAGCCTTCTCGAATTTTTCCATGTACTTTTCGAGAAAGATTGCAACATGATCAGAGGGTTGTGCGCCAACGCTCAACCAATACTTGATTCTTGTAGGTTTAAGGATAACCCGCGATTCCTTGATTTTGACGGAAGGATCGTAGGTGCCTAAAATTTCCAGAACATCGCCATCGCGTGCCCTGCGTTTATCAATGGCAACAATGCGGTAAAAATGCCTGCCATGTCTGCCAAACTGTTTCATTCTAATGCTAACTGCCATGCTTCTTCCTTTCCAAAGGTATGCCAATTTTTTATTTTATGAAAGATTGAGGCAGAAACCCACTACCTTTCCTCATTCATTTTAAGAAACTAGCGTTTTTTATTATTTTTTCTTTCTTTGGCCCGTTCCTTAGGTGTTTTTCTATGACCTGTATCGCCCTTTGTCTTAAGTTTTGCGCCGGGCTGAAAAGCACCCATCTTACCCATCCCCGAAACCATCTTAATTCTTTCCCAAACACTCATCTTCGACATAGCCCGCATTAAGTTGCGAACTTGTTCGAATTGATTCAGAAACTGTTTCACATCATGGGGTTGCGTCCCACTACCCGCAGCTACCCTACGCCTTCGATTTTGGTCTAAAACATCCGGATTGGCCCGTTCTTCCCGGGTCATAGAATCCAACATTCCTTTGATTCTTCGGAACGCCGCCTCAGGGTCTTCCCCCGCAGGAACCATATCCGCCATGCCTGGCATGGAACCGATCAGGTCCTTCATCGACCCCATTTTCGCAATTTGTTCAAATTGTTTTCTAAAATCGTTAAGATTGAAGTCGCCTTCGCGCAATTTCTTCTGTTGCTCTTCCAATTCTTCCTTGGAAATATCCGACTGAACTTTGCTGACTTTTTCAACCAAAGACATGATGTCGCCTTGGCCCAATATCCTCTGCGCCATGCCTTCAGGCCGAAACTCTTCCAACTTATCAAGCTTTTCACCAACTCCGATAAACTTGATCGGTACCTTGGCAACCTCCTTGATGGATAAAGCTGCCCCGCCCCGGGCATCGCCATCCAGCTTGGTAAGGATCACGCCATTTAATTCCAAAGCCTCGTTGAATGCTGCTGCGCTATTGACTGCATCTTGACCAGTCATAGCGTCGCATACAAGATAAACTTGATCTGGTTTAGCGAGTTTATCGATCTGCTTAAGTTCATCCATTGGCATTTCAGCGATATGCAATCGGCCTGCAGTATCGAGAATTACCGTATCTATGAGAGTTCGTTTTGCGTAAGCGATTGCATTAACGCAAACTTCGACAGGAGAAGGAACAGGCTTGCCCGGTTCTGCAACTTCGGAATAAACAGGAACCTGAATCTGCTCGCCTAAAACGCGTAATTGCTCGACAGCGGCAGGCCTTTGCAGATCTGCTGCAACCAATAATGGCTTGCGCCCTTTACCTTTAAGTGTCAGAGCCAGTTTGCCAGCAGTGGTAGTTTTCCCCTGCCCTTGAAGGCCACAAAGCATGATAATCGTGGGCCGATCCTTGGCGAAAGGAATTGCGGTATCCACAGGCCCCATAAGCAAGACAAGTTCATCGTAAACGAA
>DBCB01000332.1:17268-20768 GCA_002303765.1 Planctomycetaceae bacterium UBA969 | reverse complement strand
ACTCGCCTTGGTGCACAACCTCCGGAGCTTCCTTTCCGAAATGGGCGGCCTGTTCACCTTTGTCGGTACGCAACACCGCGTTGAAGTGGGTGGGCAGGAATACTTCATCGATCTGCTGCTTTTTCACCGCCGCTTGCGAGCCTTGGTGGCGATTGAACTCAAAGTGCGTTCTTTCCAACCCGAGCATAAAGGCAAGATGGAGTTCTACCTCGAAGCGCTCGACACGCAGGAACGCCTTGCGGACGAAAGCCCCTCCATTGGCATCATCATCTGTCGTGATAAAAATAAAACAGTAGTCGAATACGGACTGCGCACTGCTCGCCGCCCCATTGGTGTGGCTACTTACACCGTGAGCGCAGAACTACCCGAAGCGTACCGGGCCGAACTGCCTAGCCCCGAAGCGATTGCCGAACGGCTAAAAATTTGGGATCGGAAAGAGGCAGATGATGAGTGATCTCGACAGTTGAAGATCGGGGCAACCATCACACGGGGCCGATCAGTGGCAGGGTAATAGTAAAGGTGGAGCCTTTTTCTAGGGTTGAAGTAACAGAAATGGTGCCGCCCATGGATTCTACAATCGCTTTGCAAATGCTAAGGCCCAAGCCATTGCCACCCAAAGCTTCCGCATTTTTCGTGTGCGATCTATCCGCTTGAAAAAATCTATCGAAAACCTTGCTCTGGTCTTCTTTGGAAATCCCCACCCCGGTATCAGATACATTTAAAACAATCTTGCTGGCTTCTTTATAAAGCTCAACAACGATGGTTCCGCCTTCGGGAGTAAACTTGAGCGCGTTATCGATAAGATTGTTGACCACCTGCTGAATCTGCCTAGCTTCGCCAAGTACGAGAGCAGGGCTTGTAGAATCAAGTTTGAAATGGATATGTTGTTGTGAAGCAACATCTTTAAACATGTCGTACGATTTTTCGATGATGCGATCCATCTGGATAACATGATGCGGAATATTAGCCCCCGCTTCGGTTTCAGCAAGCAATAAAAGTTGGTTGATGAGTAACCTGAAGTGGTCGCATTTGTCGGAAATTTCACCAAGGGTTTCGCGGTATTCTTCCGGCGTTCGCTCTCGGGAAAGCGCCAATTCTGAAGCTGCGCCAATGGCTGCAAGTGGGGAACGGAGTTCGTGGGCTGCATTGGCAACAAACTCTCTCTTTTTTTGAATAAAAGCTGCGATGCGATCAAGAAAACCATTGATAGTGAATGTAAGCCTGTCGAGCTCATCCCCCGTACCTTTGATAATAAATCTTTCAGTCAGATTCTGAGGCCTAAGCCTTGAAGTAGTATTAATAATATCTGCAATAGGCTTTGTAGCTTGAACCGCAAGAATGTAACCACCAACCGGCGCTATGAGTACCACAAAACCCATTGAAGCAAGCATTAGCCAGCTTAGGCTTTCGACATCTTCTTCAACGAGATCCATGCGGGAACCCACCCTGAATCCCGAGAAGTCTTTTGCGACATTCCCTTGAAGGCCTTTGTCGAGAAAGCGAAAGCCTTCAGAAGTCAGAAGTGTGTTAGAAATTCTGACGGGATTTTTAGGCAGCGGTATTCCCTCAAGATCCAAACTACTGAAGACGGGCTTTTTGTTTTTGTCATACAACTGAACGAATAGGCCACGATGCTTGTGGCTGGCGGTATGCCTTTCGATTTCTGCACGGATGTCATTTAGATCCGGATGCATTGCATTTGCCGCAAGTTCAATTTCGATTGCATCTTCTCGCAGTAGTTGGTCAGTCTCTCGGAGGAGTGTCACCCGGAAAGAGGTGCGTAAAGCAATGAGGGTAAGAACTACGGAAATTAAAACGACAGAGATATTCCAAAGCATCAGACGAAAGCGAAGAGTTTTAAATAAAGAATTAATTCGAAATAAGAACATATCCACGGCCTCTAACTGTTTCGATCGGCGCAACACCAGTACACTTCCTTAGTTTATTACGCAAACGGTTGATATGCACTTCAATAACGTTGGTTGTTCCCTCCCAATCTGATTCCCAAAGGTGTTCGCAAAGCATGCGTTTAGGCAATACTTGGCCTGAATTTCGAATAAGAAGCTCAAGGATTGAGAATTCTGTAGGGGAAAGAATGATTTCGGTTTTTCCTGCAAGAACCCTTCGGGTGGTAAGATCCAGCACCAACCCACCTGCTTCCAATGTTGGGGAAGGCTTTAAAATGGCCCTTCTGCAAACAGCATCGATGCGGGCCAGCAATTCTGGGAAGGCGAAGGGTTTTACCACATAATCATCCGCGCCAGCTTTCAGGCCTGCGACTTTTTCCTCAACCGATCCCAACGCAGTAAGAAGGATAACCGGGGTTTTATCCCCCGAAAGGCGAATGGATTTAAGAACCTCCAGCCCACTTAGTTTTGGCAGCATCAAATCAAGAATAATAGCATCGAACTGATGGGTTTTGGCCTGATCAAAGCCCGTTTGCCCGTCTTTTTCCCAAATACATTCATCTAAATTCTCAGCAAAAGCCTTCTTAACGGTTTTGCCAATAGCGAGGTCGTCTTCCACTAATAGTATTTTCATATTCAGCCAGTTGTCTTGGTCAAAAGGTTAGAAATCAAACTCCAGCCGTAGTTAGTTTAAGGGCTTTTACCTACTTAAGATTTAACCTTACGGATTTGTAATCATAGAAAGGTTGTAAAATTCGATTTATGTTGGAAAATTAAAAAAATGAAATCAATTAAAAAAGCTTCAGCAAAAATTATCGAGGTCGTTTAAATCATAATTATGAAACTATCTTTAAAACAAACGCTATTTAGTGATGCATGGGCTGGATTTTTTGTCTTTTTAATAGCATTGCCTCTATGCTTGGGGATTGCGTCAGCAAGTGGATTTCCCCCTATTGCTGGAATATTCAGCGCAGTTATCGGGGGCATCATCCCCCTCTTTTTCAGCAATTCGGAATTAACCATCAAAGGCCCTGCAGCTGGACTTATTGCAATTGTTGCTGGCGCAGTGCAGGAATTCACCGAAATCTATGGCCATAACAGTGATGATCCGATGCTAGCCTACAAGTTAACATTGGGAATCGGAGTTGCTGCAGGCGTGTTACAAATATTTTTTGGATTGATCAAAGCAGGAAAGTTTGCAGATTTCTTCCCTAAAGCTGCTGTGCACGGAATGCTTGCAGCAATCGGTATCATTATTTTTTCCAAACAAATTCATGTGCTTTTTGGCGTCACACCCCTTTCGAAAACCCCTTTCGATCTTTTAGGTGAAATCCCCGCAAGCTTGATGCAATGTAACCCTGAAGTATTTTGCATTGGCGCAGTAAGCCTGGCGTTGCTATTTGGATTACCCATGCTGCCAGAAAAAGCTAGAAAAGTTTTACCCGCCCCGATGATCGTATTAATCTTAGGGATCACCTTGGGATATGTTTTCGACCTTGAACATGAACACATGTACCTTTTTTTAGACAGCCATGAATACATGCTTGGGCCTAAATTTCTTGTAACCATCCCCGATAACATTCTTGAAGGGCT
>DBCB01000332.1:0-17182 GCA_002303765.1 Planctomycetaceae bacterium UBA969 | reverse complement strand
TTCTCCATGATTGGAACCTTGGAATCCTTAATCAGCGCCAAGGCTGTTGACATGCTCGACCCCGAAAAACGAAAAACGAATCTAGATGGGGATATGCTGGGCGTTGGCATTGCTAACACTGCTGCCTCCTTGATTGGTGGCTTACCTATGATTTCTGAAATCCTTCGCAGCAAGGCGAACATCGATAACGGTGCCAAAAGCAGGTTTGCAAATTTTTTTCATGGTATGTTTCTTTTGTTATTTATTGCGCTTGTACCATGGTTGATTCATAGCATTCCCATGGCATCGCTTGCTGCACTTCTGGTTTATACAGGCTACCGGTTGGCATCGCCTGGCGAATTTATTAAAACCTACAAAATTGGACCTGAACAGATTGTTGTTTTCACTGCCACCACCTTTGCGGTTTTGGCAACCGACCTCTTAATTGGTATTGCAATCGGTATGCTGGTAAAGGTTTTTATTCATCTTTGGAATGGTGCAAAGCTAAAGAACTTATTCCAGCCAGATCTAACCATTGATGTGGTGGATGAAGATCATGTTGTTTTAAAGGTGCAAGGTGCGATGATTTTTACCAATTGGCTATCTTTCAAAGGCAGTTTGAGAAAAGTCACGAGCTACCGGGAAATTAGGATTGATCTGGGGTGTTCCAACCTCATTGATCACACGGTTATGGAAAGCCTTGAAGAATTAATTCATGAACCGCATGGAGAAAATGGCAGGATTGAAGTCACTGGGTTGGATGAACTCAAGCCTGTTTCCAAGCACCCACATGCTGCGAGAAAAAGCATGGTGATGACCAGCCCAATTTACAAGCAAAATTTCAAATAATACCAGATTCACTTACTGGCTTGATCGAAATCTTGTTTTTACTTAAGATCAAAGTTTATGACCTTCCATTCACATACAAATTCAAGCCACCACCCTGAAAATAAATTAGAGCATTTGGCTGAGATTATAAGCCACGCTGCACATCTGTTACCCGCACAGGGGCCAATCACCACTTTCGTGCATCATAATCCATTGCATCTTTTTGAATCAAAGCCATTCCATGAGTCGCTATTGGAAGCAGATAGGATCTTCGGTTCGCAGATGTATCTTTCCGAAGAGAGATATCATGAAGAGTTGGAAAAGGGGAGAATTTTATTCTCGGACATAGAGGAAATACTTAAATCGGAGCTTGGTTCAAAAGCGAATGAAATAATAATTGGAAAAAGTACCCGGTTTGAAATTCAGTCAAGCATGTTGCGCAATCTGCCCTTTGCTGCAACAGAAAAAGAGGCGCAATGGTTTATCGCCAACTCGAAGAGACTGTATAAGATCATCCATCCAGAAAGTTCTGCCGATAAAAAGAATCTGAATCAAATTCTGGAATACTGTTTGAAGAACACTGAAAATGTAGCCTTAAAAACCGAGCACCATGCCCCTGCACGGTTTCGAGAATTACTCTTGGAAGTAACAGGGCAGGATCCAGACTTATTGGTGAATGAACTTCTGGTACGGTTCAGCAGCTCTTTTTTGGATCAGGGTTTTGCAATCTGGGGTTTGCCAAACCGGGATGCGGGCTTTATTGCTGCGTTCAAAAGTTTCTGTCAATCCAATCCCTCACTTATGGGAAGTTGGGCCAGAACACTGCCCGATTATTTTAAAAACCTGCACCAAGAAAAAAACTCTGCTCTTGAACTGATTCTTGAATCTCTCGAAATTTTGGGCGTGCCTCAGGAAAATTGGGAACCGTTTCTGATTCAAAGCCTACTTGCAATCCGGGGCTGGGCAGGAATGATTTGGCAGATCGAAGTCAGGCCAGATAAAGTCCCTCTACCCGTCTCACCCGGCACACTTACCCAATTTCTTGCAATCCGATTATTGCTAGATCGCCTGGCAATGAAGAAAATTATCAAAGAATTCTCCTTCCGGAAAACAAGTTCAAATGATCTTAAACATGAACTTGCCAGCTTAAAAAATCATTCTGAGGTAAAGCAAGATCACACAGCTTTGGGACTCGAGGTTTTCTGCGTCGCAATGGATCTAGGTTGGGAAAAACAGATCCCAGACTTCACCCCCGATGATTGGGCAAAGGTCTTATTCGAAATCGAGACCTTCTCCCAATTAGATCAACGAAAAATCTTCCACCTTGCATATGAAAAGCATTTATACAGGCAGGTTTTAGACAGCATCATCACCTTGGAACAAAAAAAGGAAACCAAGCCTTTCATGTTTCAGGCGGTGTTTTGCATTGACGAAAGAGAAGAATCATTCCGTAGGCATTTAGAAGAAGTTGACCCTTCGTTTGAAACCTACGGCGCTGCAGGCTTTTTTAATGTCCCCATGTATTTCAAGGCAACCCTTGATTCGTTCTATACACCTCTTTGCCCCATCATCATCACGCCATCAAATTGGGTAGAAGAATTACCTGAGGAAGAATTTTTAAAAGCGTACAAAACCCGTGCAAGTGGCATGAAGACCATTCAAATGGCAAGTCATCAGTTGCATTTGGGATCACGAGGTGGCGCGCTTGGTGCCTTGCTTTCCGCAACCTTTGGAACTCTTGTTGCAATCCCCTTAGCAATGACGGTTTTATTTCCACGCCTTACCGCAAAGATACGAAGGTATCTCACGCCTTTCCTTCGTAAGAAAGTTGAAACCAAGCTCAAGCTTGAACGCTTTAGTGAAAAAGCAGGCCCCACCGGAAATCAAGTGGGATTTTCACTGCAGGAAATGGCAGCCATGGGTGAACGATTCCTACGCGACATAGGGCTGACCAGAAGTTTCTGCAGGCTTGTTTTTATTTTCGGGCATGGCTCGACCAGCATTAACAACCCACACCAATCAGCCTACGATTGCGGGGCTTGTGGCGGTTCGCCAGGTGGTGCAAATGCTAGGGCACTTGCCCAAATCCTCAACGATAAAAGAGTGCGATCCATTCTGCAAAATAATGGTATCGATATCCCCGAAGATACTTATTTCGTGGGTGGGCTAAGCAACACCAGTATAAATCATGTTAGTTTTTTCGACAAAGATCTGATGCCTAGCATTCACCACCACGATTTTGAAAAAGCAAAGATTTCTCTGCGCGAAGCCTGCATGCGAAATGCCCACGAACGATGCAGGAGGTTTCAATCTGCATCGCTTGACATTTCTTTGGAAGAAGCCCAACGCCATGTTGAGGGCCGCGCTGAAGATCTGGCACAACCCAGGCCCGAACTTGGCCATGCGACTAATGCCATTTGTATTGTGGGTAGACGAGAACGCACCCGGGGAATATATATGGATCGAAGGGCTTTTCTGGTTTCATACGATCCTACGCAAGACAACCAAAACAACGATATTCTTAACCGTATTCTTAATGCGGCTATGCCTGTTTGTTCGGGCATCAATCTCGAATTCTTTTTTTCGCAGGTCGACCCAACTGGTTGGGGTTGTGGCACCAAGTTGCCCCATAACCCTACTTCTTATCTAGGTGTGATGGATGGCGCAGCAAGCGATTTACGAACAGGGCTTCCTTGGCAGGTGGTCGAAATTCATGAAGCAGTAAGGCTTCTTTTCATTATTGAATCCACGCCAGAGATCATGCGAAAAATACTGGAGCGATGCCCGCCCCTTGCAAATCTCTGCTACAACCACTGGATCAATCTGGTGTTGCTTGACCCCGAATCATCTCAGGCGAGTATTCTTACAGGCAAAGAATTCGTTCCCTACGAATTCTCGGGAACGCCTGCCCCTAAAGCTAAATCTTCCATCGATTGGTATCGTGGTAAGAGAAACCATCTTGGCTACCCCCATATTTCAAATGCGATGAATGCTGGGGTGAATGTATGAACGGCATCGAACCAGCCTTGGATTTTTTCGCATCCATGGCGATTTTCTCACCTCTGGCACTTGCGTTATTCATGCTTCTTGCATTTGTATTTCAAATCAAGTTGCCCGAAAAAATCATCGCACTTGTGGTTGAACTCAGCGTATTTTTTGCACTTGCAGGAATCCTTGGAATTGTTTTCCTGTTTCTCTCAAATGGCGTAAAGAAATGGGGATACGAACCATTCCCCACTTTTCATCTAGAATCTTTCCACTTTGATTTTCAGTTTTACTTCGATTGGCTTTCGTTATCCTTTGCAACACTTGCGTTGCTTCTTTGTTTTGTAATCGCTTTTTTCTCGCAACGTTACATGCACCGCGAACCGGGGTATCAACGCTTCTTCGTACTGTATTCCATCTTTGTATCTGGCATTGTTATTGCTTCGCTTTCTGGCACGATTGAGTCACTTTTTGTAGGTTGGGAAATGGTGGGGCTATCTTCCGCCCTTCTAGTGGCATTCTTCCACGAAAGAGTCATGCCCACTCGCAATGGGTTACATCTCTGGATTGTCTACCGTATATCTGATGCTGCATTATTCCTTGCAAGTTATCTGCTTCATCATGCATTGGGCCAAGGGTTCTTCCAGGCAATTTTGGAACAAGGATCGGAAGGGCTTGCACATGAAGTTTCATCTCCGGTTTTAATCGGAGCGGGGGTGCTTATTTTCCTCGCATCAGCATGTAAATCTGCATTATTTCCGTTTTCAGGCTGGCTCCCCAGAGCTATGGAAGGCCCTACACCTACAAGTGCTATCTTTTATGGCGCATTATCAATCCACCTAGGGGCTTTCCTCCTACTGCGATTAAACCCCATCGTGCAACTTTCTCCCATTTTAGCGTGGACTGTTGTCTTTTTTGGACTCTTGACAGCTTTGGTTTCAGGCATCATTGCCAATGCTCAGGCTGATATTAAAAGCATTCTGGCATACGCAACACTCACTCAGGTGGGAATCATTATTGCTGAAATTGGATTCGGACTTGAACTGCTACCACTCATCCACATTATTGGGCATGCAAGTTTACGAACCTACCAGTTCTTAAGGGCGCCATCTTCGTTTGCTTATTATAAAAGCTTGGAAGAATCATTGGGAAGAACGGATCTAAACAAATACGCCCCCAAAGGCAGGGTTGCGCAAACAGGGCCACTTTCGCTTGCGATTTATAGTTTCGCGCTGAACCGGGGCGGGATGGATTCCATGCTTGAAAAATTCATCACCAAGCCATTTGTGCAGATGTTCAAACTAGCAGATATTTTTGAAAAGAAATGGGGTTCAATACTTGCAGGCACCGAACCATCAAAGCTTAAAACTCCGGAGGAAAGAGCATGAATTATTTCTTCTTCCTGGAAGCAAGCATACTCATTTGTGTTTTGGGTGCATTATTCTCATCCTTAGCCAAGTCACAGGAAAAAATACGATTCATAACTATCTATTCCTCTTTTTTTTCCACACTCTGTGCTATTGCTTCCTACTTAGGGTTTTATTTTGGGTGCCAAGGTTTTGTCATCCTTTCGGAATTTAACGCACCCTTACCCGCACTTTCATCCACGCTTTATTTTGTAGTGCTTTTATGCACACCGCGTACTAAATTCATCGGCGCAGATAAACCCTTCCCATCTAATCTACTTCTTCTTTCACAGGCACTTTCTCTTTTAATCTGCTCATCATCCAGCAATACAACTTTATTTCTTTTACTCGCTTTGGAACCGCTTATTCCTTTGATTGACCTTATTCGACGAGGCGAACGCATCCGGATTTTCCTCATCCATTGGATCCCAGCATGGCTGATTGCAATACCCCTCGCATTTGCTAACAATATGCCTAATGAAATAACAGGCTGCCTTATCACCATTTTAGTTATCATTCGCATGGGGATATTCCCAGGTCACACTTGGATTGTTTATTTAACCGAAAAATGCAGCTTCTCCATTGCACTATTGTTCATCATCCCAATGGCCCCCGTTCTTATTCTTCTTAAAAATAATCAACTCCTTCATGAATCCCACGCAAGCCTTTACCTTTCTTGGTTTGCTATCGCAAGCATCTTTTATTTCGCAGGTTTAACTTTAGTTCAACGATCACTTCGCAACTTTTTCACTTACCTATGCCTAGCACTTTGCGCAATGGTCATACTTGGAGTTTGCTCTCACGAAACCCTAGAGCTTACCGCAGCCTTCTCTCTTCGCAATTCACTATGGGTTGCACTCATTGGCATGGCGATTGTGGTTCGGGCACTCGAAGCAAGGCATGGCAGATTATCCCTCTTTCAAAACCATGGGTTTTATGAATCCACCCCCATGTTGGGAATTGCATTCTTGGTATGCGGTCTTGGCTGTGTTGGGTTTCCTGGAACTTCGGCCTTCATCAGTTTTGAAATGCTAGCGGATGAAATCATCCCATCATCGCCTTTTTTCGGCATCGTCATCGTCTTTTCTGAAGCACTGATATCTATAAGCTTGCTGATGGTTTACTTCAAATTATTCTGTGGCAAGAAAGTGGAATGGTCTGATATTTTCAAAGTTCGGTTAAGGGAAATGATCGCACTTTGGATTATCATTTTTCTGATTTTCGGATTCCGATTCCTACCTCTTACAGATATCGCAACCACCCATCACAACCTTGAAAAAACAGGGCCACAACAGCCCCACTAAAATAACCCTTTTGCTTTTAAAAGAAATCTTCACATATAATATGCATAGTTATTTATTTAATGCTTATTCGAGGTTTCTTATGAAGCGACTTTTTGGTTTTCTTTATCTTTGCATCTTCATGTTTATTCATATGTTCATCAGTCAACCTACCTATGCTTTTGAAAATCAATCACAATCGCTTGAAGCTGCAAACCTTCGCATCGCAATCGATGAAGCCAACAAAATCAAAGACCCAAAGCAAAGGCTCGATTTACTTAAAGCAGCGTCTGACAAAACCCTCGCATCTTGCAATGAAAACTTCATGGTGAGGGATATTCTTTCGAAAGCTGTGCAAGCCTCCTCCAAATTGCAAGACGTTACAAAACAGGCTGACACCCTTCGTGCAGCACTCCTTGAAACCCTCGTGATTCTTACTTTCAAACCCAAAGTTGAAGCCCCCGTGCCCGCTGGATTTCCTGCCCCTACTCCCGTTGGTGTTGTTGAAATTAAAAAGCTCCCTGTTTACAGAATGGCAAAAGTCGCTAACTCCGGTCTGGGTGGAAACAACTTCTTCACCCTCTTTAATCACATCAAGAAAAACAAAATTGAGATGACTGCGCCTGTTGAAATGACGATGGCTGAGAAAAATGGAAAGTATACCGAGTCATCGATGGCTTTTCTTTATCAGGAAACAACTTTGGGAAAAGTTGGGCCGCAGGGTAATATTGCTGTGCTTGATACCAAAGAATGCATGGTTGCTAGTATCGGAATGCGTGGTTCACCAAGTTCTGAAAACATTGAATCTGCAAGACGATGGCTAATCGAGAAAATAAAGAATGCCCCAGAAGCTTACGAAATAGCAGGGGAATTAAAGGTAATGGGGTACAACAGCCCTTTCATGCCCGAAAAACTTCGCTACTACGAAGTTCAATTACCACTCAAGCTTCCCACTAAGTAAGTGCAGCAAAAGCCCTACAGATTTTTACTGCTGTGGTGGGTTCGCTTCTTTGATCATCGCGCCACTTTGTTCACTCAGAATCAAGATTGAAAACTTCTCGATCGGTGATTTCTCGGGTGTACTAACAGTTGCGTAATCAAATCTGCCACGCACATCGGTGTAACCATCCTTATGGAATTTCACCCCTTGTGCAGTCTTGGAATAAACTTTCACATAGACTTTCGCAAGTGGTTTGGAAGTAACGCTGTCCACCACTTTTACTTGGCCATAGGTTTCGATCACCTGAACAGACATAGCGTTTGCGTAATAAGGAAGTGCGATGGTTTTCGCACCTGCAGAAATTTCAACAAGAACATTCTTGCTAGCAAATTCTTTAGGCAAATCAAATGAAGCTTTAGCCTGGCCTTTGATCAATTCTAAAGTTTGAGAAGCGTTTGGCTTGATGAATGCAAACTGATTCCCTGATTGTGCCACAAAAGGATTTCTGCTGAACAAAAGCTCTACATCCATGAGGTAGTAGTTCACTTTTACTGAAGCAAGATTCTGATAGTTAACATTAATTTTCTTAGCATCAATGTTGAAATCGAAGCTAGATTCACTTGCAGCTAGCTGGGCCTGTTTTTGTTCTTTGCTTTCAGGATCAACAACCTTGGCATCTTTGCCTTCTGCTTCATCAAGCTGGTTGATAATAGTGCTGAAGGTGTTTTTCCAACGATCCACAGGATGATTGACGTACTTAAGTGCTACAGTTCGGGCTCTTGGGTATTCCTGGGTGTAAAAATCGAGGTAAGCCCTGCAGTAATCGTATTGCATTGCGGTTGCAATTTTCGCAGGATCAACTTGGCTGAAATAAGCCAAAGCCTCTTCAACTCTGTCTTGAAGCAATAGGTAATAAGTTGAAGTCAACAAGTCTGCATCGTTGAGCTTCGTGCGATATGAAAGTGTTTTGAGGAAGCGCTGGTATTGCTCCAACAACCTATCATTTACGATCTGCCTAGCTTGGCCTAGGGAATGAGCACGGGCGTTTACCAACGGTTTGTATTCAAGATGTTCATACTGGCCTGAAGCGACTGGGTTGTAGGAAAGCATCTTGCAATCGATGGGGCCAGCGCATTCAGCGATGATTCTTCCGGAATTTAAAAGATACTGCCTGATCGCATTCACATCGTCATGCAATACACCATAGGCCCAAAGCTCATTGTTAAACAAATGCCTATCTTGTAAAAGCTTGATGACGCTTGCGAAAAAGGCTTTATCCTTCATTCTGAAAGCGATCTTTAAAAGATTAAGCGAGCGAACATTTTCCCGTTCAAGAAAATCAAGCACTTCTTGATTAGTACCCTGCTGGGAAACATAATCCCAAGAAGAGATATCAAGTTTGCTGGGTTTAGCAAAAACGTTAAATTCAAAAGGCTTGGAAGATGCGACATACTTTTCATTCTTGGCAACATGAACAGGGAAATGCTTGAACTTCCCAGGCATCGGGAAATAAAAGAAGTAATCAATCGTCTGGGTGCGATACGGCTCCAAATTCACTAGTATCGAATTGGTGAACTGACCATTGTTTAATGCAATCGATCCAACGGGCAACTGCAGTAACACGGTAAGTTTTTGCCTGGAGGAAGTGGGATTCGTTACCACCACCTGGCAGCCATAAACAGTATGAACCACAAATTCACCCGAGATGAACTTATCGAGTTTTTCGCCATTCTCTTCGCGGAAACGATCGCCTTGCTTGTAAAAGTTCTGACTTACAAGAATGTTGATCTGATCTTTGAGAGGTTCTGCGGGTCGAACTTCTTCATGGAAAACGATAGTCGGGCCTGCAGGTTTGAATTCCATGCTACCGGCTGCAAATTTAACTTCGGCTTTCTTCGATTCAAAAGGAAGATCAAGTACGGAAAGCGCAAACATCATTTCAGTGAAATTGCGTGAAGCTTCGGGAAAGTGTTTACTAAGGAAAGGTTTTGCTGCATCAAGGGAAGCGTAATCCTTCCAGAAAGAGGTAACACCTACCAAGCTCGAAATCTGAGATTGAATAGGAAGGTGATAGTAATTATTTTCTGCCCACTCCATCGTGGGATCGATTTTCAGATAAAGCTGCTTTAAATTCGAAGCAAGGGCACGATTGCGATACAGAGAACTTTCGTCCTTATTTTTTGCAAGCTTATCCATCAACATATCTTTGTCTGAGCCTTCGCCATCCCTCTCCCTTAAAGATTCGTTTTCCTTGGCTGCGGCGCTTCTTCCATCCTTGCCTCGCAGGTTTTGCAGCGATTGTTTCTTGGCTGCTGCATCCATGGGAGCAGCGGCTGCGGAAGGGGTAGCTTTCATACCGTTGGAACCACCAATGCCACCTAGCATACCACCGCCTCCAGTAAAACCAGGGTCAGGGGCGCCGGCACCTTTAAAGTCGCCGCCTTTGGCTTCTCCCTGCTCTGCTCGTTTTAGCTCTCGCCTTGCATCTTGCTTTTCTTTCTGCGCGAGTACTCCAAATTGATCACGGCCCGACATATCATCCACCTTAATGGAAGTGTCAAAAAGCATTACCAACTGCTCGAGGTTTGGCGGAATTAGTTTCAGCATATCATCAAGATGGCGCTGGGTTTTTGTACCCTGCTCCTTGATCCTTTGAGCTAACAAAACTCTTTCGACCACATTAAGTCGATCGTAATGCCATGGATCAAGGAATGAATCCAAGGGCGACGCCAAAAGCCAATGATCCATGAATGTCTTATCTTTTTTGTTGGCAAGATAAGGTTGAACCACTTCCTTGAAGAAGGCTGCATCTTTCTTGTAAATGAAGAAATTCAGTTCATGGCTCGAATGTTTGGAATAAAGCTTTCTCTTTTCTTCCATCTTGAGCTTGGGCCAAGTTGTTACAAAAGAGAATTCTTTAAGGTTTTCGTTTTTCGAAAGAGTTGCATATAAGCCATAAACTTTGCCTAGGGTATCATAAGCTTCAAACCTGCTACCTGAAAGGTCTTCAATTTTGAAGTTGGTGTTAGCATCAAGAACTGACACCTGCTTTTGCTGGGTGAAATGTTTTACTGGGTCGAGGCCCTTGTTAAAGCTAAGATCAAGAAAGCTTGCAGCCTGCTCGGGAAGTGAAACATTGCGGGATGTGGTGCTTACAGGGTCGATTGCAACCACATGAATCATGGCGTGTTTACCAAGATCTTTCCTTGGGATTTTGATCACGCCATCTTTATCTGGAACAAGATTCAAAAGAACTGCAGAGGAATCAGCCAAGAAATCTAAGTTAGCAAACCCACCTGTGGAACCGCCTGGTTTACCATCCATCAAAGGAGCGGCATTCGGGGGAGGCATTGCTTTTCCTGCCTCACCGATACTTTTGCGCTGAAATTCTTCACCACCAACCGCGGCCTGTTCACCCGTCTGGGTAGAGCGAATAACCCAAGGGTTCAATAGAAGCATGGGCCTTTCAAGCATGTTGCCTGGGTATTTTTTCTGCCCCTTGCGATCAAGCACATAGCGGTATTCATCTCCAATGTTTCGACCTGAAAGATAGACCGACTCGGAGTAACCCGGAATGATGCCATCAAGTTCTGCATCGCGGATTTTTCCGAAATCGTTATAAGCGGAAAACTCAGGATTATAGCGCGTTGCATAAATGTGCACCCTTGCAACTGCAGATGAATCCTTCAAGCGGATTACCAATTCTTTTTCATCGGTGGTAACACTTTTGATTTGAACGGGTTTAAGCAAGGGAAGACGCATGTATCTGATGTTGCCCAGTACAAAGCCTGATTCCAAAACACCCGCAACGATTCTGATGCGAATTTTTTCGCCTGTTCTTTTAACATACAAATCGTAATCGCCAGCTTCTGCACCCTTGATTTCCAACATTCCATCCTTGATCGAAAGCGCAGCAAACGCATCGGTTCGGATAACGCCACCCACCATTGCAAACAGTGCGTAATCGCTACGCAGAACCGTAACCCCTGTTCCCATATGAGGAAGGGTAACCGTTTCGCCTAGGCGCGCATGGATGAGTTGCTTGTAGGTATGTTTATCCGAATTAAGTGCCCAGTTATGCGAAGTGCCTTCGGGGCCGGTTGCAGAAATATATTGGATATCAACAAGGGGGCCAAGGTTGATCCTGCCCAGATTGTCTGTTTTCAGAGCCAATTGGATTGTATTTTTAAAATCGCGGTGCTTGATGCCCAATGAAACTGAACGATCCTTCTTGGGTTCACCAGTGCGCCCTAAAAGTTCTATCACATAATCATTACCAAACTTTGCGAAGTGCAAATCCTCGATCTTTTCAGTTCGTTCAATCTGATTGATAATCACCGAATGCGAAGCAGAAAGATCTACCGACTTTGCTTGACTAAGATTCTTAACTTTTGCAGCAAGGGTGATATTCAAATTCGACAACCTTGCAGGCACACGAATTTCATGCACGGATTCACGGTCTTCAAACAATTTAAAGTCAGGCACTTCAACCGTGCTTGCAATACCAGAAAGATCGGTCGAGGTAATCAGCAAACGAACTTCTTCCAACATTTTTATGGAAACAGGAACCCCATTTAACTTTAATGAAGGCCGAATTACTACCTGCGCAGTTTTCAACGAAAGCATGGATTCCCGATCAACATGAATCCCCGCCTGCAATTGATACGCTTCGGGCAAATGGTTGATGGTATCGAGGGAAGAAAATCCTTGGCTAGAAATCACGATTGGTCTTTGGCCTGGGGACGCTGTAAAGGGGATAATTATCGAGCCATCCTTATCCGCTTTGTATTCCTGACCACCGAGCCAAACGGTTGCATCCTTGATACCTTTTTTAGCTTCATCAATGATGTTAATAATTTGACCATCGGGCCCTGCAGTGCTAAGAGCACGGAGCTTACCCTTGTGAACAAGCGCTCTGCTGCTTTTTCCCGAACCAATGAAATCAACTACATATACCCCGTTTTTATTCATCTCGTTAAATTCAAAGCGCTTAGAAATTCTGCGGAAGGGTCCATCGTTGAAGGTGTAAGTTTTTTCAGAATTCGCAACCAACCCATCCAGATTGATGTTGGTCTCTATCTCACTAAACTGGGTTTTGTAAAAATTGAAGGTGTTGATTTCAAAAACCTTCACCAAAAGAGAAGGTACATTCTTAATGTTCAACTCCAACACCACAGGGTCTGCAGAAGCAAATTGCGTCTTGTTGGCATAGCCAAAATCAATATCGATGCGTTCGCGTAACTCTTTGAATTTTTCAGGAGGCAGTTGGTTAGCCCATGCCTCCACATCGCCCAGGCTGTTTTCAATTTTGGTTTCAGCAAACAAATGCCTTAGGTAAACATCATTGATATAAGGCTCAAATTCCTTGGGGGAGTTCACTTCCAAGAAAAAATGTTTCAGAAAGCTTCGTACCAAAGGCTCATCAAATCCAACCTGAGGTAGAAGTGTAACATTGGAAAAATCAAGGCCTAGTGTTGCGGGGAATTTTCGAGAATCATCTTGTTCCAACAACTTTAAAGCCATGTAAGGCTGTTGGCGCGGAAGATTCAAATAAATCATGAACCGTTCTTGGTTATAGATCCCCTGCGCACGATCATGGGCTAGGCGATGATAAAGCACATGCGCCTTCAAGGCATTATGCACAGGTGCAAGCGTTGCAACAAACTGCCAAAGTCGATCAAAATACTTTTCTGCTTCCTTGGGGTTTTTGCGCCAATCGGAATCTGCATCAGGCTGCAATCTCATGATCTTTGCATTCACAAACGCAGACTGATTTAAAAGTGCTGGGCGAATTTTCTGCAACTCTGATAGTTGATCCATCGTCAGCATCTGATGAATTGGGTAAGGGCCAAAGGGAACTGGATTGGGGTTCTTGAAATCTTGTTCGATAAGAGCTGGCAGGTTGGCAACATCGGGCCTTCTTAGCCGTTGCAAATAATTGCGCAACTTCTGCGCATCAAGCTTGGAGGCATCCAGCCAATCGAATGATCCATCTTCAAAGTTTTCAAGGTTCTGCCAACGGGCCAGCGATTCTGCCAAGAGAGTTTCTCGCGATATTCGTTTTTGATCCAACAAGGTAGGCAGATTTGGAATTGCGCCCACGGTTTCTTTTTGATGATTGAAATTTAAACCAAGATGATTGCGAAGGTAGTCCAGGCTTTTGCGGGCATCGGCATCATACGAAAGCAGTGCCTTGCGGGTTTGAATTTCATTCAGCCTAGGTGTTTGGCCAAAGCGTTCGAGCCAAGGCTTGATCAATGGTTCGATTTTTTCGAACTGGCTCGTATTTAAATAATGAAGCGCATTGTAGTAGTAATAATCCTCGGTGCCCGGGATCAACTTTTTCAAGGCTTCGGTTCTATCTTTAGAGAAGCTGAAGTCTTCGATGAAGCCGATTTCCCCTGCTTGGGAAAAAGCTTGGATCAATACAAATGCAGCCAGGGAAATAGTACTTCGCATAAAAAGCTCCGGTCAAAGGGTATCACTTATACCCATACAGACGATTCATCTTGCCAAAAAAACCATTTTAATGAAGATTTTTGAAAAAAGTCGAAAAGAAACACCTATTTAAGTTGTGTTACTTGAGGTTTTGGGCCAGTTCTATGGATAAAATGCTCTGAAAGGAATGATTTCAAGTTAAAATGCTTCAAAAAACAAAGCGAAACACTACTTCGTCAAGATTATATCAAAGGTATTGGAACCCTTTTTGATTTCAAATTCGAGGCCGGAAGTTTCTGGGTCTGCGTATCTGGCAGGAACCGGTACAAATTTTAACTTTTTAGCCTGATCTTCTTTCACCTTCCCATCCGGGCCTTTGTAGGCACTTGCCATGCCTCTACTGATTACCTCGCCTCTCATTGCTTCGGTATCAACACCAATCTTTACCAAGCCAAGGGGCACACTAGGAACTTTGTATTTTCCTTCTTCGCGAACAACAAAATCAGCAGTTGCTGTTTGACTGCGAACAATTATCAAAGCGAGGGGAATGGGGGTTCCGTTTAAAGTGATTGCTCCCTCAAGGGTGGCACCTGTATCTGGGATTTCATAAGCAACCTGGCCGCAACCTACAGCAACTAAAATACTTAGCAAAAGTAAAATTCGCATTAAAATAACAAACCTTTATGTTTGATCAAAGTTATTTACAATCCGCCAACTTCGCCACCTTCTGGAGTAACCGCAGCACTCCACGAGGGAACCGAAATCGATGTGGTAATAGATCTTACAGCACCATCCATCATCAAGCTTTGAACTACGCCAGAGCTTAAAGGATAAATATTGTAATGTCGCTGTTGGCTAGGAATAAGCAGCCGGGAAGGAGGATGAAAATACTCGTTAGGATCAGTTGTGCCAAATTTGCAATTGGTTCTATTGTATACTCCATAAACATCATCGGCTGCGGAATTGGGATCATTACAAGTGGTGCCAAAAAACGGCACCAAGGCGTCCGAGATATCCGTGGTACACCATACTTGGGCACCATCATTGGTACCTACTGTTCCTGAAAGAGTATAATTGGCCCAAGAAAGTTTCCCCGCACCCGTCACCATTGGTTTTTCAACAACTCCAAGCGTGTTCGAACTCCCATCCTTTATACTTGCTAAATCCCTTTGGCCACCACCAACATTTTCCCACGCTACTTTCGATCCAGTCCACTGCCCTTGATAATCTTTGCCAAACACTCTTACATTAGGAGCATAACTTGTCAAACTTTGCTTGTAAGGAATACCTGCAGGATGTACTGTCCAACTCCAAGACCAATCAATTTCCTTGTAGGGGCTTGCATCCGTTGGAGATTGCAACACCTTCAATGGAGTCGACCCAACCATCTTCGTGTTATCATCCGTCCTGGCAGCCATGATGTTATATCGGGGGATCGACTTATGCAGGGCCTGTTGTTCCAAATAAGGAAGCAAACAGTAGAAGAAGGTGGTTTTGTCACCACCCGCAGTCGCAGCATCATAAGGAAGATAGGGCCCCCTGTAGACCACGCTTGTTGTTGAATTTGCAGGAAATGAGGCCCATTGATTTACTGAAACCGGAGGAAAAACCCGCATCGCATCGTGGGCGCCATGCATCGCAAGCCCAATTTGCTTCAAATTATTCTGGCTTTGCAATTTGGCCGCAGCTTCCCTCACCTTTTGCACCGCAGGCAAAAGTAACCCTATCAAAATGGCAATAATCGCTATCACCACCAATAATTCAATCAACGTAAATCCAATCTTTGCTGATTTTTTCATGGCTAGCATTCTTAATTAAAACCGAGTTACATTCTAAAACCTACATAATTATAGGCTGTAACCACCTATTAACAATCAAATTGCCCATATTAATTCTTAGGTTTCCAGCCGAGTTAATCGGATTTATTCACTTTATAACAATTGCGAGATGATTTCGCCCTCGGTCAAGGATACCGGCCGATTAAATTTATCAATGATCTGATGATGTGGATCGATCCCCAAGCTATGGTAAACCGTGGCTGCAAGATCCGCAGGCTTCGTTGGATTAAGCGATGGATAGGCTGCATAGCGATCACTGCTGCCATGAACTATGCCACCCTTAATGCCGCCACCCGCAAGAACCGAGGTAAAGCAGTTGGCCCAATGATCCCTGCCATCTTTCCCCGCACCCGCACCGCCCACAACCGATTGCCCAACTCTGGGTGTACGCCCCATTTCACCCGTCCACAATATCAAGGTATCATCCAACATTCCCCGCTGTTCAAGATCATCAAGTAATGCAGAAAATGCAATGTCGGTCACGGGGCATAAGCGTTCCTTTAGATCAATAAAGTTGCGCTGATGGGTATCCCAATAAACACTCACATTGGTAATACCATCGTTGGGCCAGAATACAGTTACCAGTGGGACGCCCGCCTCGATCAATCTGCGCGCTTGTAATACACTCTGCCCATGCAGGTTCATGCCATACCGTTCTCTTAGTGCCATGGGTTCTCTGGAAAGATCAAACGCCTGCTTCGCCTTGGGTGAAGCAAGAAGATCATAAGCCCGCTGGTAATGGCTGCCCAAAGTCTGAGTAGTTTGCAAGGTTTCAAGTTTAAGGAATTGGCTTTCAATCGACTTTTGCAGGCCCCGCCTATCTTCCATGCGCGAAGCAGGAATATCAAGGCTGAGATCAAACTCGCCCACTTTGTAATCAGGCTTCGAGGCATCTGCATCAATCCGCATCGGGTTAAACCGGGGGCCAAGCCAGCCCGCACCCTGCCCATGCGAAGACTCTACAAATCGGGGCGCACCATTAGGCACCACAGGCATCATCGAGACATACGGCGGCAAAGGCCCCTTGCCCCTTCCCAAATACGAAAGCATTGCACCATAGTTGGGCCAATCTTCATTGATGGGCGCAGTGCGGGTTGGCCTGTCTCTTCCGGTTAGCATGAAATGGGTTGCAGAAGTATGATCAACATCGTTATGAGTCATTGATCGAATTTGCGCCAGTTTATCCATGCGCATAGCAAGCTTGGGCAGATGTTCGCAAACTTGGATGCCGGGCACTTTGGTAGCGATGGGTTTAAACTCGCCCCGATATTCCACGGGCGAATCGGGCTTCATATCCCAGGTATCTTGTTGTGCGGGGCCGCCCCACATGAAGAGGACGATACAAGCCTTGGCTTTGCCTTTTCGGGCGGTAGAGCTTTCTTGTGCTTGAAGCAATTGGGGCAACCCCAACCCCAAAAGGGGAAGAGACCCTGCGCGCAAAAATTCCCGCCTACCTGTTTTCATTTGTTTTCTTTGCCTTTATTCCAG
>DBCB01000372.1 GCA_002303765.1 Planctomycetaceae bacterium UBA969 | reverse complement strand
CTTGAAATATTGACTGATTGCAAGATCGTATTGCGCAGTATGAGTAAAAGCCTCACAAGCGAGCTTTTTCCTGGTCGCAAGACTAATCTTCCCTCCGGTGCTTTTAAGCTCTTCGATGATAGCAGCGTATTGCTCAGGGCTTGTTATAACGGCGACATCATGGTGATTTTTCGCAGCCGACCGAACCATCGAAGGGCCGCCAATATCGATGTTCTCAACCACTTCCTCGTAGGTACTCTCCGGATTCGATGCAACTTTTGCAAACGGATAAAGATTACAAATAACCATGTCAATTGGATGAATGTCATGCTCTTTAATGGTTTTCACATGCTCAGCATTATCACGGATCGCAAGAATGCCCCCGTGGATTTTGGGATGCAAGGTTTTAACCCTGCCGTCTAGCATTTCGGGAAATCCAGTGACTTCAGAAATATCAACAGCAGGAAGGCCTGCATCAAGAAGCGCCTTTTTTGTTCCACCAGTCGAAATCAGCATTGCCTTGTTATTCACAAGTTCCTTTGCCAATTCGATCAGGCCAGTTTTATCGCTTACACTTAACAACACACGATGAATAGGAACCAAGCGACCATCCACGGCAAATCCCCCGAAAAATAAAGTTAATTCCAATAAACCAAATTCTATCAATGCTGAAAGAAGTTTCAGTAATATTCCTAAAGGATCGTATTAATTAGGTTGGCCCCAGCACCACGGTATACCTGTTGGATTGAATCCGGATACCGCCCGAAAGATGCACTTCAAAGCCATCAGCAGCCATATTATGAGCGATTTTTTTCCATTGTTTATGATGAATAGCATCGGTGGGCCATAATTCCCGGGCAAAAAGACTTCTAAGAAAAAGAGATAATTTCCAAGTAGGAAACTTAGATAACGCAAGCCTATCAAGCACAACCTGATCAACAACCCGGGGCTTTTCAAGTTTAAGCCCGATTTTTCGTGCCAAGCGTTTTTCCAAAGAAGAATACGCATGAATATGCCCAGCAAGACCTGAAAGAATGCCCTCAATCGCAGGCTGATATTCCTTTTTCAAAAGAGGCAGTAAATCGAGGCGGATTTTATTTCTTAGGAATCGCGTTTGCTGATTACTCGGATCTTCGCGCCAAACGATGTTATTATCTCGCAAGTATGCACAAATCTGTTCTTTGGAACAAAAAAGCAAAGGCCTGCCTAATCCCACTCCCCGAATTAAAGAGCGTTTTGGTTTGATGCCTGCTAACCCTTGAACTCCGGAACCACGCAAAATGCGCATCAGAACGGTTTCAGCCTGATCATTCGAGGTATGCGCGGTAAACACCCAGTTAACCTTACTTTCGAGCGCAAGATCTGAGAACCAATTATATCGGGCGAGCCTAGCGTTTTTTTCCCAACTAGCACCAACATTCAATGCATCAGAATTCAGCTTAATCGTTTTAAATTCAACCGGAGTATCGGTTGCTTCCTGAAGTTTCTCGATCAATAAGCGAACAAATGCCTCATCTGCATCGTTTTCTGCACCCCTTGTTGCATGATTAACATGCGCAACAATCAACTTCGAAACCGTCTCTTTTTTTATCTGGCAAGCAAGGGCGTGGGCCAGACCAATGCTATCAACTCCACCTGATACCCCCACAATGATCCCTGACTTCACATTCTTACAACTCGTAAGAAAATTCTTTACCTCAAGCNNTAACAGGGGAATTTGCACTGCGGGGCTTCATGCTTTTAATCAAGCCCCTTGAGTGTTTTTAATGTCGATGTAATATCTCCAGATCGCATGAAAGTTTCACCAACAAGAATTGCTTTCGCCCCAGCGCTCTTCAACTTTTCAACATCCTTGTTAGTCTGAATCCCACTCTCACTGACCACAAAAAAACTCTTGGGAATCTTAGGCAGCAAATCAAGCGTATGATCCAAACTTGTTACAAAAGTACGCAAATCCCGATTATTAATACCAACCAACCGGGTACCACTATCAAGAACACGAGTTAAATGGCACGCATCATAAAGCTCAACCAATGGCTCAAGGCCAAGCTTGATTGCTTCCCCCACCAAATGTTTCAAATCATCCCCTAGAAGAACCTCTGCGATAAACAAAATAGCACTTGCGCCATGAATCTTCGCTTCCAGAAGTTGATAATAATCGATAACAAATTCTTTCCGCAAAAGAGGGGTTTTAACAGTTTCAGAAACGATTTGAAGATCGTTCAAGCTTCCTTGAAAAAAATGTTCATCTGTAAGCACACTGATACAATCGACCCCACTTGATTCGTATTCTTTGGCAATACTTGCAGGGCAGAAACTTTCCCGCAAAACACCTGCCGAGGGTGAAGCTTTTTTTATCTCAGCAATAACCCCAATCCCCTTAGCATTGGCAAGCGCATCATAAAAAGAACGGGGTTGAGGCACATTGCCCAAACGCTTTAAAAGCTCGGCTTCCGGAATGTTTTTCTTACCCAGAAAAACTTCTTCCTTCTTCCTTGCTACTATTTTGTCTAGAATTGTTTCCATGGTACTTTCCAAATTGGCTTTCATTTAACCTGATTGTTTCGCAATTACTTACATAACCCAATGAATGATTCCTTAGATCATCTTACGAATTCAAACCACACAGGAAAAACTGGTTTTGAAAACCTTTCCCCTGCCAAGGTTACACTTTGCCTTTTATTACTTTTAATGGCAGCTTCTTTTGTCCCGTTTGTAATTCAGAAAAGCAATCTGCTAGAAAATCAATACGGGCTAGAAATGGTTGCCAAGTCAAAAGATTACACCAACCCGGAAGAATTCAAATTACTTCGAACCCGAATGGGTTTATGGACATCCGGCCTGACATTGCCTCTTCTTGCACTACTGTTCCCCTTTTTAATCATCAACTACACAGGATTGAACAAAAACCAACTAGGCTGGAATAACTCTAACCTTCTATTTTCAATCCGACAAGCAATTCTGGGTGTTATCACTTTGATCCCAGCGGTATATCTTCTTCAACTTATTATGATTAAAATTCAGCTTTTTCTTCCAGGCCAGCATGTTGCAGATCACCCTCTAGCTCAATTGGGAGGAGAAAAGTTGATGGGTTTGGAATGGGTGATGATTTTCTTTTCCGCAGTAATTGGCGCACCACTCCTTGAAGAGCAAATCTTCAGAGGGGTTATTCAACCGTGGATCTTTGCAAAAAAGAACGGGGTACTGATTACGATCTCCTGTGCAATTTTTCTAGGAGTCATTCAATTTAGCGATGATTGGTTAAAGGCTTTTTCACTCGCTTGGGGCGATAGGTCATTAGAAAACGATTCACAATTGCAAATACATATAACCAAGGCTTTAGCACCCTTACTTTTCAGCCTTTTAGTTTCGATTGTAATTATTATTATCAATAAGAAAAACAGGCTCAATGCTGCAATTGGCGCAACGGCGCTGCTTTTTGGTATGATTCACGCTTTCGCATGGCCATCACCTGTGGGCTTAACTTTACTTGGCATTGGCTTGGGAATTGCTTACGCAAAAACCGGAAATATCGTTACACCAATATTTATACACATGGGTTTTAATTGCCTAGCGTTTGGAATGCTGTTGCTTCAAAACACTAAGGCATAAACGGTAGTGAACAAGAAACAGCCGTTTGCTTTGTTCCCTCGCACTCAACTTCAAAACTGGTGCCTAATTCATGATTACCTCTGCGCAAATAGCCCAGAGCGATAATCTGTTTCAACCTAGGTGAATAAACAGAAGAGGTTACCCGGCCAACTTCGTTGCCTTCGCGAAAAACCAATGAGCCATGTTTGACGATATTTTTTTCCAGCAACAAGCCAAATAATATTCGGTTCACTTGACCACGATCACGAGCCATAACAATGGGTTCCTGCCCGAGATAACAACCTTTTGTAGAACAAATAGCCTGCGCGGCCCGATTTAACTCAGGAATAAAGGTGGTATCTTCTATTTCTTTTCCTGCTTCAGGGTACCCTGCCTCCACACGCAAAATATCCAGCGCTTCTGTTCCCCCAGGTATTGCATGGTGAGCAATCAAAGCTTTCCAGACCTGAACCGACCGGCTTTTCAAACAAACAATTTCATATGCAGGAACATTAAAATCAGGTTCAAAGCGAATCTGGCAAGATCCCGCAGTTTCTAAAGATCTAACCAAAAACTGATGTATCCCCAATTC
>DBCB01000156.1:214-21228 GCA_002303765.1 Planctomycetaceae bacterium UBA969 | reverse complement strand
CGAAGAAAAGGCCCGATTTCTTTTATTGGAAAAAGCCAAAGCAGTTAAAGAAAAAGAAACTTTTGTATCAAAGGCTTATTCCGACAGAACTGCTTGGAGAAACAAACAAGAATTAGTACATGGCCGCGAATTGGCAGTTAACGATCTTCAAATCCGACGCGACTCTTTGTGTACTCGAATGAAAGATGATTACGAAATTAATCTTGACGAACTTTACCTGCAAAGGGAAACCCCAGCAGAAGGTACTGAACAAATTAATTCGATGCCTCCAATCGAAACGACAGTCATTGCAGATGAAATCACAGAACTCCGCAATAAGATCCATAGGTTAGGTAATGTTAATATCGAATCGCTCGAAGAATTGACAAACTTAGAATTCAGACATTCAAGCCTCAAAATACAATACGACGACCTCGTTTCAGGAAAAAAAGCCCTCGAAGAGATTATCAGCAAAATTAATGCAGATAGCAGATCATTGTTCATCGAAACCTTCCAGAATGTAAGAACTCACTTCCAAGATTTATTCCGCAAACTATTCGGCGGCGGTATGGCTGATGTAATACTTGAAGATGAACAGGATGTTTTGGAATGCGGTATTGAGATTAAAGCAAAGCCACCTGGGAAAGAATTACGCAGCATCTCTTTGATGAGTGGTGGGGAAAAAACAATGACTGCGGTAGCATTACTTCTGGCAATTTTCCGCAACAAACCAAGCCCTTTTTGCCTACTCGATGAAGTTGACGCCGCACTTGATGAGGCGAATGTAAATCGATTTACTAATGTATTGCGCGATTTCATGGATAAGAGCCAGTTTATCCTTATTACCCATTCCAAACGAACAATGGCGTGTGCTGATGTTCTTTATGGAATTACGATGCAGGAGTCGGGCATATCAAGAAGAATGGCAATCCGATTTCAAGATTGGCCTGCTGACGAGAAAAAAGATGCGCCTTCAGCTTAATTACAACACCTCATCAATACCGCCTATTTTACCAGCATTTCGCTATTAAAAAGAAAATCTCCATCACCTAATAAAACTGGTCTTTCCACAAATTAATATTGAGGATAAAGGCAGATAGTTCCCTTAATTTTTTGGAAGATACAACTGTGAAATACCCTTTCTGGCTTAAAAAAACACTGGCAGAAGCAGGCTTAGGCAATTGGATTCCCGGTGCATCAAATTTATTTTCCGCACCTAACAATATTCTTGCAAGCTGTAGTGATACAATTTTGCAGGGCGATTTTGAATCGTTAGCAAACGCCGATACTTTGATAGACACACCCTCGCCTGATTATCTTGACCTTTCTTGCGATCACATCCAAGGGTTGGGAATTCCGGTCCAGGTTCTTCCTAGAACCTTGGTTGTTAAAGATTTATCTCCACAAGAAGGATTTTCTGAAACCCGGGATGCAGTTTCAAATTACCTCGACCTGGAATACGGTGTTCCTTTTAATCCAGTCAAGGAAGTGTTAATTACTAATGGGATAACTCACGCAATTCAAACCGCGCTAGAAACCTTTGTAAACCCTGGAGATAATGTACTTTTACCAGATCCATGCCCAGCGAATCATGAACAGCTTGTTCGCAATCATGGCTCTAATCCAGTCTGGATCACTTTACGACATGAAGATGGCAAATTGCATTTTTCCGAAACAGAATTAAAGAGGCAGATGCGAAAAAGCAGGGTCGCAATTTTATCAAATCCATCAATTCCTACAGGTGGAGTTTTCCATGAGGAAGATTTTCTAAGAATTGGAGACTGCGCTTCAAAAAACAATTGCCTGTTGATTTGGGATCATTCTTTGATGGGATTACAACTGGATGGAAGCCCTTTCCACCCAGGCAACTCAAATGAAACGCGAAAATTATCACTTAATGCTGGCAGTTTAAGCATAAGCCACGGCATATCTGCCGCTAATGTGGGATGGTTAACCGGTAACGAGAATTTAATTGCCCCATGCAAATTATTGTTAAAAATGCGCAATGCAACCACAAGCGTATTAAGCCAGCAAATTCTTGTTGATGCAATCCAAAAAGCACAATCAAACGAATGGTATGAGTTTCTGCATCGTCTTACGGAAAACAGAAAACACAATTTTCAAAAACTTGCAGGGATGGGATTGGATCCTTTTTGGCCTGCCGGTGGCCCATATATCTGGATTCCCATTTGGCGTAAAGAAATCAATTCGGTTCACTTCTGTCAGGAACTGGAATTAAATTACAAGGTTTTAATTAAGCCAGGCACTCTCTTTGGTCCATCGGGAGCAGGCTATGCCAGAGTTAGTTTTGGGGTTGATGAAGGAAGATCAATCGAAGCCTTAAGGCGTATGGAGTTATACATGGATAATAAACCATTGATGAAGATAGAGAAAATTAGACTGGCAGCTTAGAGATAATCTTCACGAATGGGACTAAAAATATCAAGGGCTTCAGCACCTTCTTCAAACGACCAAACCTGATGAACCACATTTGAAGGAATGCGATAAAAGTCGCCTACAGCAAGTGCTTTCTTTTCATCTCCTATTTTAAAAACCGCCCTACCCTTGAGCACAATTCCAATTTGCTCATGGGGATGGGAGTGGCTTTTAACTTCCGAATTAGGCTCCATCTTAACTAGCGACATCATCATCTGGGAAGCAGCACAGGTGGTGATACTAACCCCTGGAAAGATGTTGTGCTTTGCCAATTCATTAGGAAGAGGAAAAAACTCACTCATATATTTTTATCCGAATAAATCAAACCGTTACTTGGATCCAACCAAAAAATGAAACTCTGCTGTTTGCCTAATGATGAGTGACATGGTGCTTGGTTCAAAAACAATCGATCCAGCACCTTCAGGCTGCCAGCTTTTTGGATCAAGCGCCATGATACTATTCATGATGTTTTGTACATTTTGAATGAACACAGCTTGATTATAATTCCCTGGCATATTCATGTTCATATTGCCAATGATATCACCAATCGGGTAGGCCCTAGTGGTCATGGTTTCTTTGGCCCGATCAGGGCTTGTAATGTGGATTGTTTTCTCTTTGATCACATAAGAAAGTCCAAGATCGGAAAGCACTTTCCGAAGGATTGTACGAGTACTCCAACCCCGGGAGTTAACAGTAATCGGCGTTTCTGTGGTGATATTCATCAATTGCAATGCTTGTTGGTCAATCACCAAGGGGCTGCCAAATTGTTTTTCCATGATATCAAGGAATGATTGGAAGGGTTCATTCTTAAGGCTAAAGGTTAAAGGGGAAGACATCGTATTCATGATTTTTCGATCTTCTTCACTAACTTTAGCGCCCGCAGTACGGCGTTTAGATTTCTCAACCCAATCGTCAGGGAATGATATATCACCACTGACGGGAATTGATGCTTTGAGAATATCTCTTTGAAGCGCGAGCATCATTTCGGAGCGGGTGGCACGTAGCTTGGATTCAGCACCGATGTTATCTTGAAACTTGCTAAGTCTTCCAAGTGCTTGAACCTCGAGATTATTTGGATACTTTTTTGCAAGCTCATCAAAGCTACGGTTAGCTTCAGCAGTTTGGCCATCTTTACGAAGATTTTTAATTGAGTCGATATTTCTAGAAAGCTTTTCATTTTCTCGTGAAGTGCGGTCGATATCAGCCATGCGCTCATTCGCTTGAGCCTGAGATTGAACTGCATCCAGATTTCTGGAAGCGGATACACCAATATTCTTTTCATAAACCTTGATTTGGGACCGGATACTGCGAGCAAGAGAATCACGCTTTTCTGCAGGAAGCAATTCATCGCTTTCGATGCTTTCGAGAATCGGTTTCAAATATTCTGCTGCTCTTGTGAGAGAAAATTTTGACAACCTCAAAGCTTCAGTCAAGGCTTGCTTTGCTTCGTTCTCTCTTTTTTGTATTGCAACTTCCCGGAGTTGGCGAGCACGCGTCACTAACTCATCTTCTGCAATAGCAGTAGAGTTATTGATTGATGCTATCACCATAAAAGCGGTTGCGATTGTAAGTAGATTTTTACGGTACGCTATAAACATGTCCGAGATCCTCCCGAACCAAAAAACTGGTTGTTAAATTCCTAACGTTATTATACTACCAAAAAAGACCACAAAACTAAAACCAATAATTAATTTGTGAGTAATGGTATCTCGAAACAAAAACTTTAAAAAATCAAATTTGCTTAAAGCAGATCAATCGCCAGATATTAGCTTTGAAAGGATCGGGGAGATTTCTCCAGCGAGAAAGACCGAACCGGTGATGCACAGAATACCGGGGTTTGGTGTTGCAAAAATAGCTTTTCTTCCAGCTTCTTCTAAAGTTTCACCAAGAAAAGCTTCACCAGTGCTGTTTTGGGCCCAAATGTCTAACAATTCTTCCGGCTTTGCTGCTCTTGGGCTGTTTATCGATTGCGCAAAGATAACCTTTGTAAATATTCCTGAGAATTCTTGAAACATGCCAGAAATGTCTTTGTCCGCACTAGCGCCAAAGAGTAATACCCTTGGAACTTTTGGAAAACTTTCTTTAATAGTTCGCACCAACGCCGCTGCTGATGCACCATTATGAGCGCAATCAATAACAACCCATGGGCTTTTACATATAACTTGCATACGGGCAGGCCATTTTGTGTTTCCCAACCCCCATTGCACAGCTTCATCCGAAATCACAAACCCCAATAAACGCAATTCTTCTACTGCGCTTACAACTATCGCAGCATTTGCAGCCTGGTGCTCACCCAGCAAAATCATTTCCATCCATGGCCATTGTTTTTTTTGAGTTTTAATCTGCACTGAGGGCGGAACAATCAAACTATCTTTAAAAACCCCCGGCTGATAATCCCAACTAAAATCTACATTGGCTTGAACCAACTTAGAACCCATCGTGGATGCAATATCTTCAATTACCTGCCTAGGCCCTGAGTTGCAAACTCCGCTAATTACCGGAACACCAGGTTTAATGATTCCAGCTTTTTCCCTAGCAATATGTAAAAGAGTGGGCCCAAGCTGCTTTTCATGATCCAAGCTAATGCTGGTAATGATAGAAAGCAAAGGATTGCAAACATTGGTGGAATCTAACCGACCGCCCAAGCCAACTTCGAGAATCGCAAAATCAACTTTGTTTTCAAAAAAATAAATGAATGCAACAACGGTTGCAACTTCAAAAAAAGTGGGCATAAACCCAAGTGGCTCGCACTGCGGAAACCCAATAGCTGTTTTGATCTTAGTAAGAATTAAATCGAGCGCATCCGCAGAAATGTTCTGGCCATTGATGCTAAACCGCTCTTCGACAAAAAACAAATGAGGGGAAGTATAAAGCCCTGTGCAAAATCCCTGCTGTGAAAGAATTGCAGCAAGCATGGCAGAAGTCGAACCCTTGCCCTTGCTACCCGCCACATGAACAAATTTGATTTTTTTTTCTGGGTTGCCTAGAAGATCTAAAACCTTGCGCATGCGATCGATTTTAAAATCATCGGGTGTGGGAAGGCGATGCTCAAAATTAATCAAGCCGTACCAGAACCCCCGGGGTGAATCATCTAAGTGTTTCGAAGAAAGCATAAATACCGGCCCATCCCAAGATGGCTAAGGTTTAACACAGGCAAAACGCCTACCTATAGCTTAGTCACCTTGGACAGGCATGCAAATCTGCTCGAGCAACTTTTCACATTTTTCTTGAACCAGATTGGCAAGATTAGGCAGTGGCTGGCCTTCAACCAACCCCTCCGCCAAGCTTGCTAAAATCCGTGGGAACGCATAAAGAGATGCACAACCATCAAGGGTAAGGGGCTCCATTCTGCTATGTCTGCCCTTTTTCTCCATGTCTTGCCAGGCCTGTTTTCCCTTCCCAACAAGCATCATGTCGGCCTCGGGCCTCAGAAGAATCAAATGATCGATTACTGCGGGTTCCAAATCCCATGCAGAAAGTTTAACTGCGAGATCTCGGGATTTCCCCTGACCATTAGCCAAGAATAGCCCAATCCCTACTTTCCATGGCTGACCATCTCTGCAAACCCAATGAGCAAGTGTAATCGCACCATAAGTGGGGTGATCACCGAAGGTCCATTCCGATACCACATGCTGTAAACGCCATGGCCCAACCTTAATTCCTTGATCATGGCAAAGATGCAGAAGACTACCTAAACCGGCCTGCAATTCTTTTGTCGCACCAGCAAGTGCACCCTCAGGAGACAACTGTTCCTTGGCAAGCGAAAATTCTTGCGCCCATAGCTGGCTCAATGCCTCAGGCTGAAGTTCCTGTATTCTTTTTTCTTCTTTCAGTTCTGCGCCAGATTCGTTTTTAAACTCACCACTGATTGCCAAGCTATTTCTCTGTTCGGCTTTTTCAATCTGCGCTTCTTTTCCCATATGCGCTTCGGGGGTCGTATCCAGAATAACCATTGATCGGACACCTTCAGGCAATTGGTCCTGCGGAACTTCCAACTCAACGGAATCAACATGGTAGCCCACGGATGAAGTTTGGCTAGAAGATGAAGTTGGAACCTCGTTGATTGATTCGCTTTCTGCCCCATAAACAATTTTGTCAAAGAAATGCCTGAATTGTTGAAGCATATCTCGAAGAGTCGGTTCAGTTCTTGCGATACGATCGATTTGTTCCAAGGTAAAAGGGTAAAACTCTGGAAGGCTTTTGAAATTCGGCAAGCCACGAAGTGCAGGCTCGAGCCTAGCCATCACAACTTTCCGAACCAGTTCAAATGGGGGCGCATCAAGCTTCATGCATTTAATTGTGCCGTACCCGGGAACATGAACCGGATTATTAAGCCTGTCTTGAATATAACCATCAAGCGAGGGAATGAATCTGTTCCATAATCCGCGCTCTGCAAAAACGAGAAAGCTGATGCCATCAAGCTGGTGCATCGCTTTAACAATACCTGCGAAAAAGGTTTCAGCAGTTTTGTGGGCATCATCATTTCTTCGGGCAAGCAAAAGATCTTCCAACTGATCAAATGCGATAACCACGGGAATACGGAGTTCCTGCATCACACCCATCATGGCCTTGAAAAGCGCAAGCACAAGGTCTTGCCTGCCTGGATGCATTTTAAAATCGAGTTCTGCAAAGCCATAAGTAAGAAAGCTTGCCAATTCGGTTTCATCCTGAAGCAAAACCGATCTAGCAAAACCCTGTAAAATAGCATGTCGCATCATGGCTGCAGCATCGTGACCGGAAGTACGATCTACATATTCGCAAACAAGTTCAAAAGCCCGATAGCAAGTTAATCCAGCTTCATCACAAAGCTTACGCACCATACCGGGCGACTTTGCATCCTGGCTTGGTCGAGACAACGCATCGATGAGCCATTGGGTTCTTTCAAGGGCTTGGGTACTACCTAGGCCAAAAGTTTTCGCAATCCATCCCAAGCCAGGCGGTGGGAAAAGATCGAGTCTTTCTTCGGAGGAAAGATCTGCAAGGGTACGGGTTAAAAGCATACGAATCAATTGCTCGCCCACGTATTCGAGAGGCCTGCTGTTGCGTTGTTTACCGCCCCCAAGCAAGGTGTCAAGCAACTGAAACAAAAGGTACTCTAAAAAATCGGTGTCGCGTTGATAAGAACCGGGGGTGACAAGTAATTGCCAATTACCTTCCATGCCATGTTTGATGGAATGCAAAAGGTGGGTTTTACCTGCGCCCTTATTTCCAAGAATTGGAACCACTTCAGAATGCGTATTCGGGGTGTATCTGTATTGATCTACAACACGGAGTAGTTGTTCTCGTTCGCGCGAATAAAGCTCGGGAACATGATAAATCGAACAAACTTCATCATCCGGATTGCGGGCAAAATAATTCCGGAATGGGTTACCTTGGCGCTTGAGCCAATCGATTGCATTCTGATGATTCGGTTCGTTAATTAAAAGCTGGGACATAGTAACTCCATTTGGTAAATCAGCCAGCACTGCACAAGGCAATTGAACTGTCATCCGGATTAAATACAGCAGAAGCGGGCCCTAAACTTGCATAACAGGCAATTTCATGGCCAGCCATCAAGGCTAACTCAGGCTTAGGAATTTCATAAAGTGGGCCGGTCCACGGATGCAACTCAATGAGTTTCTTCTGCCTTAAATTACGCAGCGCATCATGAAACGCTCCCGGTGTAATCCCGGGGCATAAAGGCGATAACTGTTGATAAAGATAATAAAGCTGACAATCCCCTGCTCTGCCCGAATCACTCCATTCCTTCAAAAGAATGAAAATATGTTTCGCTGGGGAACTGACATCTTCAGACAAAGTTGCGCCCAATTTCAAAGGTGCGCCTAATTTCAGGGCGATCGAACCCGCAACTTTTTCCAAAGATTGATAGAAAGCGACATCATCATTTGCGGGATTAATAACGCTCTTTTCAGCCGGGGATTCGATAATTGCGGATGCATTTTCCAACAACCTATCAATCTTAATTCCTTCCAACACCGCACGAATTCCCAAACGAGTAATCTTGACCATTTCGGTAAAGGGCTTAGTGGATTGTTCAACCACTTTTAATAATCGCATCTCAAAACAATATTTCGCTGCAAGCTTTCCAGATGCAGATAGCGGAAACAACCCCTGCACACCCTTTTTGTTAAACAAAGAGCAAACGCCAGCAGATTCCAAGGCAAAGCTTAAGGCATGCAATATGATGATTTGTTGATCCGCCACGCCCCCTCCTTGGGTCTTTAAATCGCTAGTTTATTAGTCACTTCTTCCATGAAGTAACGCAATCAGGCCATAATCCGTGCGTAGCATAACTTTTTATCAATAAGAAAGGCAAGATCACAAAGGGACCTTACATGTAAAGCTTTGGAGTAGAAAACCGTCTTACCAATTAGGGCAAACAAGGAGGCTTAGAGGGTTTAGCCCAGTACCCCCACAATGTGTTCAAGCACCTCCTATATTTCTCTAAGGAGCCAGGTCGATATCAAGCTCTCGGAGTTTAGCGCCCTGCAAAATCAATTCCAAAAGTTCCTCCGGTTTTGTTGCAACCAACAAAAGTTGCCTGAACTTTGGCTTTACAAACCCCTGCTCAATCATTTGATCTATCCATGCAAGCAACGGATCAAAAAAACCTTCGGTATTTAGAATTCCGATTGGATTATGATGAATACCAAGCTGTGCCCAGGTGAGTATTTCGAACAATTCATCGCAGGTTCCAAAACCACCAGGCAATGCAATAAAAGCTTCCGATTTCGAAGCCATCAAAGCTTTTCTTTCATGCATGGAATCAACAACAAACAATTCGGAAAGGCCTTTGTGTGCAACTTCTTTTTCAACTAATTTAGTTGGGATAACACCTATGACATGGCCATTTGCAGCGAGACAAGCATCCGCAATAACCCCCATGAGGCCAATATTACCTGCGCCATAGATGAGCTTAATTTTTTCTTTTGCGAGCAAAGTTCCCAAATGGAATGCAGCGCTGGCAAAGATGGGATTATTTCCGGATCGAGAGCCACAAAAAACACTCACACTTTGTATTCTAACTGACATAAAAGCACCTCACAAAGCCACCACATACTGAATTTTAAAAGTTGCACCAAAACCTTTTTGCGAAGAAACAGTCATTTTCCCGCCCGACTTATCTAGCACCGATTGCACAAAGGAAAGCCCCAATCCCATGCCCGAACCAAGACCCTCAAAGATTGCACTTTCTCTGCGCGTGGAAAAATAAGCTTCGGTACACCTCGCAACAACCTCAGGATTCATTCCTGCACCATTATCTTGCACTTCCAAAATAACATTATTTGACAGGGAAGAAAGGTTGAATGAAATTCTTCCACGCCACGCCGCAGCCTCGATAATCGTTGCTTTTGATTTTTGAATATCATTAATCTGCTGGCTTCTAGCTTGTTCTCGCAAGGCAAGACGCTGTTCAAAAATGGCATCACGAGCGTTAAAAACAAGATTTTCAAGGATCTGTTGCAAATGAGAGGGATCGGCTTTGATAAAGATTTCGTCTTCGGTTTGCCCAGTAATTTCAAGATCTATTTTCCACTTATCATTAGCCAGGGCTTTCCAATTAGAAACAGTTCGATTAACCAACTCATTTAAATCAAACCTTACGGGTTCAAATTTATCATCCTGCCTGCGAACCGCACGGAGGATTTGTTCCAACCTATCTGCAACTGCACCAAGGGTATTTTCCACCTCTCCCAGCATGGATGATGTATTTTGATCAAGCGCCTTGTTTGATGTGCATCTTCGAAGTAGATCAAGAGGCCGAACCAAAAGATTTTTAATATTGTGGGCGTAAGAACCTGCCATGATTCCGACACCTGCATACATTTGAGACCTTAGTTCCACCGAATCTTTTTCTGCGGCCTTTGCAACTAGTTGTTGTGCAAGCAGTTCTTTTTCTGCCAACGCTGCAGCTTGCGCCACCTTTTGGGACTGAAGGAATCGAGCTCGCTCCCTAAAATAGCTGTAAAAAGACTGGATAGTGACTGCTAGGGCAAGGCCAGCACCGACAAGAAAAAGCCAGCGCCCGCGGGAAAGTTTTTCCTGCTCGATAGATCTTCTGCGATCGTACGCATGAAGCTGGTAGTAAAGCTTTACCTTGGCATTATCTGCGATAGTGTATTCAAGAATCTGGGATTGTTCAGGCTGAAAAGGAAACCCTGAAGCCCAACGAATCGGGCGGTCAGACTCTTCTGCAATTGTAATTTCGATTTCATAAAAAGTTGGAAACAAAGGAAGAATACCAGGGTGAATTTTTGTCGGGGGCTCTCCAAGAGCGCGAAGATGTTGAAATATTTCTTCCCTGCGAACCAACACCAATTGATTCAATCCATCCTGCAATGGTTCCATCCTGGTGTTTTCAGCATTTGCGAGCTTCCGATAATTATCAATCAACTCTGGTAATGATTTTCGAAAAACCCTGGCTTCTTCAAGCCATTCTTTCAAGATGTTTTGTTCATACTTCGCTTCACCCTTGATCCAAAACAATAGTGCATCGGAAACAGCAAACAAGGCAATGGCCCAAAAGAATAAAGGCACAAGGAACAGATACAAACCAAGTGGTTGTGTTTTGCTTTTTTCTTGGTTTAAAAGGCTGGGGGTATTCACCTATTCGCCCCCGAAGAAAACAACAATTCTGAACGGAGGGTAGGCAATGGAAGTTGGTTTTTACCTTGCGAAAGTAATGACCATATTTCTAGTTTTGCTGAAGTACGATCGCTCGGATCCAATAAGGGCTTAAGAACGCCAATGAACTCGCCTGTACCTGCATTGCGATTTCCTGCTGCATCAAACAAGGGCGTTCCTTTTTCAACAGTAACCCGATCTCCATCCCAAGTAAGTTTTTTAAGGTACAAAGATAAATCGCCAGTATCAATAAAAAGCCCTGGAAGAAGGCCCTCGAGAATCTGACTCGAAAAAATCAGCTCTTCCGTACTCGTAGCTTTTGCCAAATGCCCCGTATCCGCCCAATCGTTAATGGGCCTGAATCCCGCTTCGTGGGAAACAGGATTTGCATGGCTAAAAAAAACAACCTTGGAAGGCAGTTCAGAAACCGGCCATGCAACTTCACGATCACGGTAAACGGTATTCAAGGAAAGAGTATCGCCTGTTACCACCACCATTTTTTGCGCAAGTTTTGGATCTGAAAGAGAAAGTTCCCGTAAAAATCTTCTTGCTTGCAACGCCTGCGAACCGACAACCATCAAAGGTTGCGTTTGTTCCGGTTTCAGTTTGATGTCTAAAAGCAAAAATCTCAACGCTTCTTTTTCAAAACGATTTGCGTCGTAACGAACCCCGATGCTGGAGTCAATAATCTGGGGGATAGGATGCATATTCATTGAAAAAGAAGATGCTTTTATCCCTAGCATTTGCAAAGGCGGGGCTAAAAGAAAAGCAAAGTTTGTATTTTGCTGAGCAAGCACAGTGGAACAAACCCAACCATACGCGGCCAAACCATCTGCGACCGTTTGTTTATTGAGAGATGCCCAAAAGGTTGCGACAAAATCCCGTGCATAAGAGTCATCTTCCCATAACACAATGTGAACCGGGTCTGAATCGGGTTTCAAATCTGGGTTAGACCAAAGCAAACGGATTATGGCATCAGACATGATTCGATTATCAAAACCAAATCGAAAAGTTTTTTCAGGGTAAATCCCCATTAATCCAATGTCATCTGTAGAGTTGGGCCCAAAAGTTCCGTTAAAATCTTTTGCAAGTGTATTAGACGAAGCGGTAGTAAGAATAAGCGGAGGCGCTTTTGCAAGATTTACTTTTGCAGCAACCTTGGAAACGGCTTGAACTATTGCCATTGCATCGTCTGTAGTTGGCCCCGCAACAATTGCAGAAGGAATTATGCTTCTGGAGAATAATTTTCCCACCCAGTCTTCGTACTTCATGCCACTTGAAATTTTATACCACTTCACAACAATTGTCAGTTTCGAATCGGGGTGCGATATTTTGAAAAAAGGAACGCTAGCGGTAAGTTCTGGAAAAGTCTGACTTCCTAATTCAAACTTAACCTTGGCAAGAAAAGGATCCGGATGATTTGCCAACAATTTGCCCGAAGATACAAGCCTTTCCCAAGCGGATGAGTAACTTGCAGGATAAACCCAAGCGATCTCTTTTTGATTGGGTTCTAATTCCTCTTCTTTCTGCCTGAACAGGTAAGGGTTCCACAAAAAAAGTAGAAACAACACCAATACAAAACTAAACAAAAACACCTTACGCAAGAGATTCCTCATTCCAGTAAAAAAAAGTATTTAGTGCTACCCGCTACAACATTTATTTTACCTTCCTAAAATTTCAAATGTCTGTCATAATTCATAAATTGTATACAAGGATTATTTGGAAAGACCTTCGGGAGTATTGTAGCGTTCTTTCCAAGATATCTTCTTATCTAGTTTCAATAAGGTTTTTTATGGCTATCAGCCCGACTACAATTGTTATTTTTGGTGCTTCCGGCGATTTAACCTCACGAAAGCTTATCCCTTCGCTTTATCGAATGGATCGCAAAGGAAGACTCCCTGAAAACATCAGGATAATTGGCGTTGCAAGATCACCCTTCGATGACAACTCGTTTCGCTTAAAAATGGCAGATGCCATCAAATCTTTATCCGCAGACGACTGGAATGAAGAAGCTTGGAATAAATTTGCACCCCGTCTAGGATACGCCCGAGGCGATGCATCGATGGATGGCGGCTTAGAAAATCTTCAAACCCAACTCGAAACCATCGAAAATGGATTACCTGGTAACAGGCTTTATTATCTTTCCGTTGCCCCGCAGCTATACCCTGAAATCACAAAAAACCTTGGTAAACTTGGCATGGCAAGCTCCGTCGATGGAAGCGCTTCCAATCCAGGTTGGCGCAGACTTATCATCGAAAAACCCTTTGGTCATGACCTCTCTACTGCAAAAAGCCTCAATAGAGTTATTCGAACTCATTTTCACGAAGACCAAATCTACCGAATCGACCATTATCTCGGCAAAGAAACTGTGCAAAACCTTTTGGTTTTCCGTTTTGCAAACACTCTTTTTGAACCTCTGTGGAACAGTAATTATATCGACCATGTGCAAATCACCGTTGCTGAAACAGTGACCATCGGCAACCGCGCAGATTACTACGATAACGCTGGCATTTTACGCGACATGTTTCAAAATCATCTTTTGCAACTACTTTGCTTAGTTGCAATGGAAGCCCCTGCGCGATACGCAGCAGATCCACTTCGAAATGAAAAAACCAAGGTGCTTGATGCCATGCCTGTTTTTTCTGTCGAAGAAGCAAGGCAGAGAATTGCAACGGGTCGGTATCAAGGATATTTGAATGAACGAGGTGTTAAACCGAATTCCCAAACACCGACCTTTGCTGCAGTTGAATTTGCAATCGATAACTGGCGCTGGAGAGGTGTACCCTTCTACTTGCGCTCTGGTAAAGGCCTTGCACTCCGCTCTAGCGAAGTTGTTATCCAATTCCGTTGCCCCCCACACTTAATGTTCCCTATGCCCCCGGGAAGCTCGATCCAATGCAACAGGCTGGCAATTTGTATTCAACCTGATGAGGGCATTCATCTTAACTTCATCACCAAAGAACCCGACCGTGATGGAACCGTTCTAATGCCCTCTGATATGGAATTTCACTATCGAAACGCTTATGCCAACGTCAAACTTCCAGAGGCATACGAAAGATTGCTGCAAGACGCCCTGAATGGCGATGCCTCGCTATTTATGCGGAGCGATGAAATTGAAAGATCTTGGGAATTAATCGAGCCTTTTCTCCTCGCAACTGAAGATTCCCATGCAAAAACCCCCGAAGACTACCATATTGGCACCATGGGGACCACCGGGGCAGACTCACTGCTTGCCAAGAATGGCCGATCTTGGATCTCGATGGGGTTAGCCAAAAAAACCTAAGGATTAGCCAATTTTCTGATTGGCCTTGCCCAGATTTACAAAAGCGTTACGCTACTGCCTAAAGCTGAAACTTTAGCTCCAGATAAAAGGCAGGATTCCATGGATTGGATTTTATATTTCGTTGATCTTATCAGGCATTTAGATGTTCACCTTAATGATCTAGTTGGGACAATGGGTCCGTGGTTTTATCTAGCCATGTTTGCAATCATTTTTTGCGAAACAGGCTTGCTCGTTACCCCATTTCTTCCAGGCGACTCATTGCTTTTTACTCTGGGCGCAATGTGTATGTCGATCAATAGCGAATTAAATCTCCCAGCAATGGCCCTTACTCTTTTAGTCGCAGCAGTTTTAGGGGACGCTGTAAATTATTCTTTAGGATATTGGACAGGGCCCAGAGTATTCAAATTTGAAAAATCCTTTTTGCTAAACAAAGATCATCTATTGAAGGCGCAGGGCTTCTACGAAAAGTATGGAAAGAAAATGATTATTTTAGCAAGATTTGTCCCAATTATTCGCACCTTTGCCCCTTTTGTCGCAGGCATAGGCAAAATGACTTACCCTACATTTTTAGCTTACAATGTGATTGGTGCCATTGCGTGGGTAGGACTTTGCATGGGTGCAGGCGTTATGTTTGGGCAAATACCATGGGTTAAAAAGAATTTTGAAGTGGTAATTCTTGGAGTCATCTTTATTTCAATTTTACCATTGGTCTACGAATTTGTTCAAAGTCGCTATGCTGCAAAAAAAATGACTCTTGATACCAAGGATTTGAGCACTGACCTCCAAAGTAAAGCAGGGTAAAATGCCAAAAATCATCTCTAATCCCATTCAAATCGAGGCTGCTGGTACAGGCAATAAAATCATTCAAGAATTCTTTGGCAAAATTACCTCTTCAGATTCCGACATCAGTATTGCCAAAATGATAAGCCCTGAAGGATGGTCAGAACCGGGCCAGACTCCTGAATTCGATGAATACACCCTTGTATTAAAAGGCTGCATGCACATTGAAACAAAAACTGGCCTAAACATTATAAAGGCGGGGCAGGCAATCCAAACTTTTGCAGGAGAATGGATTCGCTACAGCACCCCGGAAAAAGGTGGGGCCGAATACATTGCCATTTGTATTCCAGCTTTTACCCCGGAATCAGTCCACCGGGACGAATAATTCATTTTTTAATCGATTACAATTTGGTAAGCTAATCGTGGTCTATGTTAATGGTCAACCACATTGTTGGTTACTCATCTAGGAATCGCCATGGATAGCCTTTTGCACCACAATCTAACCCAAGCACAATGGGTTTCATTTATTACCCTTTTGGTAATCGGGCTTCCTGTTGCTGCATATATTTTAAGAACATGCCTGAGCTTATTTAATGAGGAAATGCCTTCCTACGGAAGAGCAATGTTTATTGTTCCTGCTGTAGCCTTGGGAGCTTATCTTGCCTTTGATGTACTTTCTTACCTTGTGTTGTTAGCTATCAGAGATAGCAAAGTAATTCAGCGGACTCCCTATGGGCAACCTGGGTTCGGCTTTTCGCAATGGCTATTTACCGCACTACCAATTAAATGGTCCGTTGTTTCTTTCATTCCGCTAATTCGATACACCCTTGTATTTATCGTGATAGCGATTGCAGGAATATTGCAAGTTTTCTTTCTAACGATTCCATTTCGAAAAGCGTTATTCATCTTTGCAGCTCAATGGGCCGCCAACTTATTTGCTTACTTTATCATCAGTAATGTATTGCATTTTTCTTCAGGGCTTATGGGCCATTCTTCCGGACTGCATATTGATATGCAAACGCTTCATGATAAATACGAAGCAGTGGTATCCAATGATAAAGCAAAAGAGGCGATAAGTGAGACCAATGAAACCGTAAAAACTGGCCTTCATGCAGTGCATGAGAGAGCTGACCCAATACTCAAGGAGTTAAAGGAAAACCTTAAGCCAATAACTGATAGGTTACCCGCAACTATAAATCATTTTTTGGATTCTGGAGGCTGGTGGTTGGTAATTGGGTTGTTAAGTATGATCTTTTTCTTTTGGGCAAGATCGCTTTGGTACAAGATCAAACGATCATTCAGGAAAGGTAACGCGAACAAGAAAAAACTGCTACTATCATCTGAAAAATGGGCGGCAGGAGAGCTATTCGAAGATTTATCAAAAATGACTCCCCCGATCAACAGGCCAGGTAAAGATCGTGTGACCGTAAAAGGTATACCTGCAAGAATATACCTTATAATTATGGCAAAGGCAGGCGGTTCGGGCCCTGATTTAAGCGAAAGCCAATCCGAAGCCATACTTGATTATGTACTATCAGGACTAGGCGAAGTTTCGAGTAGGGACTATCCACGAGTAAAGATATGGGAACCGCAATATAGCCCAGAAGGATTCACCCAAATCTTCAATCAAAATATCAGGGTGCCTGAACCCAAGGGCACCAAATCTAATTGGATATTAGCCAACGGCACAGTGAAAATGGGGCGAGATAAAATCTATCTGGGCATCGCCTTTTTTGCAGATGAGCCAAACCTCGTCCGAAATATCGCAATCACGGGTGATCAATGGCTTGACGTTCTGCGCATTGAAACACTTGCTTAATAATCCTCTGCCGATTGGGCATCATTATTCTGAGAATTGCGCCAATTGCAAAAAGATTCAACACTGTAGGAAATTACTCCGCCCATAATAAGACAAACTAAGCTCATAAAATGCCAGCCTGTGATCAGATGCAAAAAAGCGACAATTAAAAGGCTAAGCACCGATCCCAATCCTAAAAATGTCAAATCCCTTACATCGGGATTAAATTCTGCAATAAGCTTCTTAATTGAAAATTCTTCATCATCTTCAGAAACATCAGGGCGCACATTTGAAACTTTTTTAAGCTTCGGGGTTGAGGGTTGAGTCGTTTCAAAATTAGGCATGGTAGGCACATAAGGAACCGCAATATATTCTTCGTTACGGCGTGCAACCGCTTCTTCCTCCGCTGCCAAAGAAACACGAAGAGCTTTTGCGGCATGAGCAATTTTTGCAGGCCTGTCTGAAACATTAGAAGAAACCATCTGATCGGCTAATGCTGCCAACTCTTCAGGAGCTTCAGGCGTAATGGAACTAAGTGCGGGAAAAATCCCTGATCCTTCCACCTCAGCAGACAATTTCCCTGCTAAAGAGCTATATAGCAATTTACCAACCCGAAAATTCTCTTCTGCCAAGGTCAAATCTTTTACACCAGTAAAGCTTCCTCCACTAGTTACGGGAATTATATTCCCTTCTGGAGAAACCTTAACTTCGGTAGCAATCATGCCAGTAGAAATAAAGGCGTTGGCAACCTTGACTGTTTTTGGCCCCTTGGGCTGGTTCTTGTTCGTTGCAAGGAATATATCCGAATTCGAAAGGTTGCCACAAGGTACAGATTTTTCTTGGGCATGGGCCACGGCAACCATCACAATCGCCATGATTTTTGCAGCATTTTGGTGCGGTATTTTACCCCTACGCGAGAGAATCATTTCAAGGCTTTCGCCCTCCAAAAATTCTCGAACGATAAAACTGTGCCCGTTTGATTCTCCATTATCGACCAAACCTGCAAGATGCGGGTGCTTTATTTCCAGACCTATTTGCAATTGACCCTGAAACTTATTATTTAACGCAGGGTCTTTTATCACTTCATCTTTGACAAACTGCAAGGCAAACTGTTCACCTAGCGGATTTTGTACTTTCACCCCACCCGCATAGGCTCCCGTTTTTATTATTTCGATCACTTTATAATTTGCAATTTTAAGGGCAGATACTTTCCCAGACACCAACACCATCGCTTGAAATTCACTCAAAAACTTGTTCAAAACCATCCATTTCAGAAACATTTTAACATCAGCAGATTCGGTCCGATTCGCTACAAACCACCGTTGCTTTGCGCCCTCAACATCCCGGGAGGTAAGCAACTTCTTTTCTATAATCGTTTGAATTACTTGGTCAACATTCATTTCTGCACCCAAATCTTATTTATTAATGATTTATTGTTAAATAGGCATTGATAGATGTTACAACATTTAAACCATTATTTCGCAAGAAAAATACTCAGACTTATTGCTAAATTCTCAAATTCCCAATATACCTACCCTATTACCTTGGGAGATAATTTATGCGTCATGTACTTTCGGCTTTAGTTCAAAATCAACCAGGCGTGCTTGCACATATCTCTGGCATGCTTGCTTCTCGTGGTTTTAACATCGAAAGCCTCGCTGTAGGCGAGACCGAAGACAAGAATCTTTCCAGAATGACTTTTGTCGTTCATGGTACTAATGCTGAACTTGAACAAGTTCGAAAGCAATTAGATAAAGTCGTAACGGCTGTTCGTGTGGACGATATTAGCTCTGAAAACTTCATCGAACGCGACCTAATGCTTATTAAAGTTCAGGCTATGCCAACGCAAAGAGTTGAAATATCTTTGCTCGTTGAAATGTTTCGAGGTAAAGTTGTTGATATAGGCACAGAAACTTTGGTTATTGAAATCAGCGGACAAGAAACTAAAGTTGTTGCTTTCATTGATCTCATGCGACCCTATGGCATTATTGAACTGGCCCGAACTGGCAGAATTGCGTTGGTTCGTGGCAAAGGCAGCAAAGAGGTTCGAAATTAATGAGCAATCAAGAACTGATTCAATCTTCCACACGGAACCTTAATCCCGAAATTTCTAATATTTTAAATTCCCTTACCAAAGGGCAAAGAATCAGGGTTACTCTCAAACTGCGAGTTGGGAGCACTGCAACTTGGATGGCACCTGTTGAAGGCACCTTTAGGCATTTTAATTTCCTCTCAACCGGAATAGCAACCGATCGTATTCCTGAAGACGATATCGTTGTTGTTTGTGTTCATTTCACCAAAGACAACGGCGAACTAAGTAGTTTCACCGTAGACGATCACACAAAAATAGAAAAGCTTTAATCTATCTGCTTCGCCAGACTTTTTCTTTGCTAAGGCCCAATGCTGCGGCTTTTTCTTTGATTAATTCGTAAAATCGTGGCGCATCACCGGGGTAACCTGCAGTTGGTATTATTCCAGGAACCTGCTCTGACCAGTAGATATTAAACTGCTTCATTAACCTTTCACGCATCCATTTTGCGAGCATACTCGCAAGGCCCACCATGGGGTAATTAACATCCGCCTTCGGAAGAATCTTGAAATTCCAGTTTTGATCCGCACCCAATGATTTGTAATTACTTTCACTTAAGCCCTCCTGCCCCGCTAGAATCAATCCTTTGTTCAAAATGTTTTGCAATGTGGCTGAATAATTGTTTTTCCCGCCATGCTTGTCCACATATCCGTAAATAGAATCATTCTGCGAAAAGTTTGATTCAAAATGCTTGAAGATATTTATCATCCCTTTGGAAAGAACGGCTCCTTTGTTGTCCTCCTTTTCAACCACTTCGTTGAATGCCAGTGAAGGAAGGATAAAAAATCTACAATCAAAGGACTCGAACCCGGCCTCAGCAAAATTCAAACTGTTAATGGAATGAAGAGAATCCGAATCTATGCCTGGTAGGAATGTATTTTCTTCGGGTTTAAACCAAGATTCTTGGGCTAGATCAGTTATCCCAAAAACAGACTTTTCATTAAGCCAGGCCCCAATTGTTTCCTTGGTATTAAAGAATGAAGCGACAGTTTTTTCCAACCCTTCGAGACCTTCTTTTGCATAGGCCTTTTTCGAATCATCCACCAAGGGCTTAGAGTCCTGTTTTTTCTTGGCAGATCGAGAAAGGGTTTTAAAAGCTTCTACCCAATCCCCCTCTCCCTTCCACTTCGCCGTTACTCCTGCCATCACAAACGGGCCTAGATTTGGACCATAGCCGGCCTCATCCATTCCTACCACCCATGTCGGCGTCGCACCCTGAAATTGGCTCATAAAGTTCTCGAAGTCTTTCTAAAATTTTGTAGTTTATTCTATAACACAAGGAGACCAACAATGCTTAGTGAAAACATATTCTTAAAAATCATCTCGAAAGCAATTCCAGTAACCATAATTCATGAAGATAGCGAATGCATTGCATTTAACGATATAAATCCGCAGGCGCCTGTTCATATTCTTATAATTCCAAAAAAAGAAATAAAAACGCACGCTGATTTAATGCCAGAAGATGCCCAACTCATGGGGCATCTTCATCTGATTGCAACCAAGATTGCAAAAGATCTTGGGTTGGAAAAAGGCTATAGGTTGGTTATTAATTGCAACGAAACCGGCGGGCAGACTGTACCCCACATTCATATGCATTTGCTAGGTGGCAGAAATCTAAGTTGGCCGCCAGGTTAATTCGCCAATAAAGCTTCGATTTTTTCCTGTGCTAAAAGGCCATCCTTCTCCAATAGCAAAGCTGATTCACCAATTTTTTCCTGATATGCAAGTTCTGTTTTAGAAATGTCATTAATCTCTAAAATATCATCTGGCAAAACAAAATACTTAATCAAAGTATCTGATTTATCAAGTTCGGAGGGCTTAAGAAAATAAGCCCTTGAATGTGTTCTCATAACTTTTGAACCCGTTTGCGAATCATGCGTGTAAGCAAATTTCCTGCCCCCCTCTTCCACAAACTTTGTTTGCATGATTGATTTCCCTTTGTATCCATCAAAGGAAATACCGCAGATATCCGCCAAGGTTGGCGCTAAATCAACATCCTGAAAATACCCCATTCGCCTTTGCCC
>DBCB01000156.1:0-186 GCA_002303765.1 Planctomycetaceae bacterium UBA969 | reverse complement strand
AGACTTAGGCTGATAAATCAAAAATGGTAGGTGTGCAAATTCACTGTAAAGCCATTCTGGTTTGGTGCCAAAAATCCCATGCTGCGAAGTCGCACTTCCTCTATCTGATGTTATTATGATGCTAAAATCTTCCTCGCCATACTTCTCTTGAATTGAAGCCACCATCGCACCCAGCATATCATCCAC
>DBCB01000287.1 GCA_002303765.1 Planctomycetaceae bacterium UBA969 | reverse complement strand
GAGCATATCTTCGAAGCCATCGTTAGCAATAAAGCCTGGGGGTACAGGGCCCTGATCAGAGGGTTCAGAAACAGGGCCAAGAAGTGCAAACACAGGTTTACCTTTCTTGATGAAACTCTGCATTGCATTGATCTGTGCTTTTTCGAGTCCATGCAACCAAAATGGAAGATTACGATCATCAGTAATTACATCATGAAGTGTGGGCCTTGGAACAATCAAGAGGTCGCAATCTGCGAGCAGGATATTCATTTTGGCTTCAAGATCGGTCATACGCTGTTGTTCAACTAGGGAATCAACATCAAGGATGTTGCGTTCTTTGAGAGCTTCATCTTTTTGTTTTTTGAAGCGCTCTTTTGCATCTTGAATGTTGCGCAGTTCGCTTTCAAAATATTCCACCTGATCCCTTCGTGCGTTTTCAGACAGTCGCCCACCTCGAAGGAGTTCAGCGTAAGTTTTTTCAAGTTCAGGGATGGGGGTTGATTTCCACTGGGTGACCATTTTCCCAAGGGACTCAATTCCTTTATCAAACCTTTCGAGATTCAAATTAAGATTACGAAGCCTTTGATCAAGTCGATCTAATTTGCTTTCATCGAAGGTATAAGCAACGGAAGAGGAAGGTCGTTGTCGCAGTTTACGGAGGATAAGATCCTTGACATCGAATCCCTGACTTTCGAGCGATTTTCGTAGCCCAGCGAGCCCGAAAGAATCGGTACCTTTCGAGGTAAGCCATTCATCGACGACTGCGATTGCGACTTTAGGTTTGGGGGCATCAAGGCTAAGGATTCTACGAACAAAAGGTTCTGCAGCGCCCAATCCTTCAGAGCCTTGGGGCAATAAGACGAGATTGCCGCGCCCTTCGTTTGCAAGTTGGGAAGAAGTTTTATCAAGTCTATAGAATTCGTTGAAACTGATTCGCTGTAGGATTTCGGTGGGAGCAGCGGAAGCAAGAGGCGCTTTTTTAGCCCAGAAGAAGATGCTATTCTCCGGGGCGGTTTCAATCGCCTTTCTAAGCTCAGGTGCGCTTTGGGTCAGTTGGTTTAATTTTCGCTCATAGCTTTCTTCTTCGACATCAAGGACAACCACTTTAAAGCGTGGGCCAAACTCCCTTAATTGATCTACTAGATCCTTCACCTTGCCCACCACCAGGCGTTCAGCGGCATAGTCATAACGATCGGGTTTGTCGGTAAAGTTGCCATAGGTTTTATGAAGTTGGCAGACAACGATGGTGGTTTCTTCTTTAAGGTTTTGAAGCCTATCTTTAAGATCTTTGGGCAAAGTGAAAAGATGTGAGCGGGTAAAATCAAACAAGGAATAGTTATAGAAGCTGGAAAAGTTAACGCCTAAAACCAGAATGGTTGCAAGGGCTATTTGAGCGGTGGCGCCAACGCCCATTGCGTTTTTTCTTCCTGCTGCGAAACTTAATGCAATAAAGAGTTCAATCGCAATAGCAGCGAAGCCAATGAAAAAACCCGCAAGGGCAAGCAGGGGAATGATTGCAAATTCGTAGGAACGAATCTGGGCAATAATATCTTTTACGGAGGTGGCAAGATCAGCAGGGTTTGCAAGTATGATAGTTGCAAAACCAAGGAGAAAGCCAGTTAAGCCAAGAAGTCGAACCGAGGCATGAAACCTGGTGAACAATCCGGTTTTTTTTTCTATTTGTGTTTTCATGGTAATATTTTCCTAGCGCCAGCGCCTGCTTTCAAGGCTTCGAACAGTAAGGAACAGACAGAAAAACGCAGTGCTGACATAGAGGATAATGGGTCTGGTATCGAAAATACCGCGGGTGAAAGACCGTTCGAAATGCAAAGGCACACTAAAGAAATAAAGGGTACGATAAAACAACCCGCCATCTTGTTCTGGGCGCCAAAACCCCGCGACTAAAAATAACAAACTTAACCCCATTGCAATAAGAGCAGAAACCATTTGGTCTTTTACCAGGCTACTGACCAGAATGCCGATGGAAAGAAACATCGCACCCGCCAAGAACATTCCGAGATAGGTGGAGAGCACAGGGAAGGGATCAATTTCTGATTGAAAATCAATGAGGTGTGGCCCCTCAGATTGAAAATGATTCATGCCACCAAGAATGCCAATCACCAAACCTGAAACAATCATGAGCAGGCCTGAAAGCCTCCAAAACGGTTCAAGATTAATTGGAAACTGAAGCACAATCCCAGCAAGAAAGATGATTAATCCCAGAATAAAAACAAAAGAAGCAAGGCCTGAAGGAGCATGTAATTCGAAAGCATGCCAACCTAGAAGAGCGGGAAGATAACAGAGAGTGGGAAGCCAAAGTACAACATAAAAAGCAAGGCATCCAAGGTATTTGCATAAAACAACCTGCCAATCAAGGAGTGGTGCGGTCATCAGCATTTCCAAGGTACCTGCACTGCGTTCTTCAGCAAAAAGCCTCATGGTAAGAATTGGTGGAATGAAGAGAAACACGAGCCAGAAACGTTCATCAGCAAACATGGCTTGCATGGGAAATTCTGTTCCCTTGGGGCCAGCGGTTGTTAAAAGATCGAAGGTTCGATGAAAAAGGTAGCCCGTGACTGCAAGGAAAACAACAAACAAGACATAGGCGATGGGGGAAAGAAAGTAAGCGCTGAATTCTCTGCGTAGAAGAGTTCTGGCACTATAAAGGCCTCGAACAAGATAGCTTGCAATGAAAAAGATAACAGCACCAAGCGCAATCGCAATTATTATTGCAAGTACAGTGGGTTGTGTTGATTCTATTAAAGTAATTTCCTGCATGATAAAATCTCCAAGAGGGACAATCATCCACCTGCCAAGGCGGATTCTTCCCTATCAACAAGTTTAATGAACATTTCTTCCAAAGTTTGATTCTTGGAGCGCAAGTCTTCGAGGGGGCCTGCTAGGGCAACTTTACCACGATTGATAATAATGGCCTGATCGCAAGTCATCTCCACTTCGGAAAGGATATGGGTGGAAAGCAGAATGGTATGCCTAGAACCAAGTTCACGAATAAGTTTACGGGTTTCGCGAATCTGAGTGGGGTCCAACCCTGCAGTGGGTTCATCCAGAATTAGCACTGCGGGGTCTGCAAGTAAAGAATCAGCCAACCCAACACGCTGCCTATACCCTTTGGAAAGAGTGCCAATAATTTGGCTCCGAACTTCACCAAGCCAACAACGATTCAAGCATTCATCAACGCGCTTGGCTCGGATACTACCATGGATACCTTTGATACCTGCCCTGAAGGTAAGGTATTCAACAACGCGCATTTCAGGGTAGAGCGGGCAACTTTCGGGCATATAGCCAATGCGTTTACGGACTGCAACGGGATCCCAAAAAACATCAATACCATCGATAGTAACCTGACCCGAGGTAGCGGTAAGAAAGCCAGCAAGGATACGCATGGTGGTGGATTTACCTGCACCATTGGGGCCAAGGAATCCGACGACCTGACCTTTCAGAACATCGAAGGAAACACCCCCCACTGCGAGGAAATCGCCGTAGTACTTGGTGAGATTTTTAACATGAATCATATGGCATCACCTTCCAATCAACAAAAAGCCGGTTATCAAATGGCCAACTTCTTTAAAATTAATCGATCTTGATTGATAGATCAAGGAGTTCGCACCAGAGAAGCAAATGATAAACAAGGAAACATGTTATTCTGCAACAACCAAGGTTCTGTTACCAGAAGAATAGCTTCTTTTTTTGGCAATGAATTGCGACTGGAGTTCTTGGAGATCTGCGGCCAACAGATTGGAATCATTTTTGGAAAAGTCGGCTTGTCCGAATCGGACTTCATAAAGCGTGCGGGCAATTTTTTCCGGAATCATCAATAACCGAGGTTCCAATTGCAAATGGAGCAATTCTATTTTCAACTTAGCTGCAAACTCGAGTGGGGTCTCGCCGGGGGCTGGAGACATACGCAGATGTATCAAAGCGAAAACTTTCAGCTTATCATAGTTAATTCTGATAGGGTTTTGGCCTACATATCTTAACGATCCAATTCCAGCAATAAGCTTGGGAAGCCCCAAAACCAATCCCACGCCAGCAAGAAGGGTAAACCCGATCCCGAGAAAAATTTTAGGAAGGGACGCGATCAACTTTTGCAGATTGGTGTTGCTCATTTCAGGAAAAAGCCTGTACCAGAACTCGGATTGTTGGTCGGCATTGTAATCAACGATCATATCACGCCAGAAAGCCTTAGCTCGGTCGATCGCTTCGGCAATCATGCGTAAAAAGGAAAATTTCTGATTCTCAAGGAGTTCGGTATCAGGGGTGGGATCGAGAGTGAGCCAGTCAAAAATCGGCCTGCCAGAAACTATATCTTGTCTAAAAGTACCATCAGCGGAAAGTTGCGGGACAAGAACTTCGACCCAGCTATGCGCCTGATTATTACGAATAACATAAGAACCATTGTCGGAATAATTACAACCACGAAACCCTTTGATAACCCGTGAAGGAATTCCAAGAGAACGAAGCATCAAAACCAAGCCGGACGCATAGCGTTCGCAATGCCCTTTTTTAACATTTAGAAGAAAATCGACGACGGGATCAACATTGGGATTAACACGTTTAATCTCGAGGGTATAAGTAAAATCACCACTTTGAGAAAGGTAGCTGGAAAGGGCTCGTGCAACTACTTCGCGATAAGTACTTTCAATCGAAGGCCTGCCCTGCTCACGAACAGATCCCTTGGGGAAAGTAACCTTTTGCAAACCATACCGGGGATTTTCCTTGATGGATTCGAGAACACCGAGAGTCCACTCTTCAAGTGATCCAATCCTGGGGGTGATAAGGTCTCCGAGAAATTCGTTATCGAGGGTAGCAACGGTTCGTTCGCCTTGGTTTTTGGAAGGGACAACCTGCTTGTAGCTCATGGGTTGCCTGATTTTAGAAACAGCCATGGAATATTGAACAGTACTGCCTTGCTCGTAAAAAAAAGACATATCTTGATAGGGAGGGTCAAGAAGCACGGGTAGCCTTGTATCAGGATCACTGTAATTAAAACGAATAGGGTCAGCAAGAAACAAGCCACCGACTTTTCTGGGGGTTAGTTCATAATGGAAGATCAGTTGTTCAGGGCCAAAATAAGGTAGCTTTTTCTGAGCTGCTTTTGGAGAGGGTTTTCGCAAGACCCTTCGATTCCAAACACCATTTTCATAATGCTCAAGCACCGCACCGCGCCAGCGCTGATCAATGGCCAATCCTAGATAGGGTTTATCATCCATATCGGTTACCGAAACCGTCATTGCAATATCTTCATTAAGTTCGATTTCGCCCGTTTTATTTAAATTCATTTGCTCTGCAAAACCAGTAAGCCCTGCGCCCCCTGTACTCCGGATTTGGCCAAACCTAAGCAACGGGTTCCAAGAGGATGAATCGGTTCTAGGGGTGACGAGAAAAATTCCAATACTAAAAACACCAAGCACCAAAGTCCAACCAATGCTTGGAAACAATCCCATGCTTCGAAGCGAAGGCCGAGATTCCAATGGGTTGGTGGAAAGTTCCACCTCGCCCCGAGTTGCTTGATAGCGCTTTAGTATCCAGACCAGTGAGAAAAGATAAGAGGAAAAAAGAAACGCAAAAATAGTGCCCGTAGTTAGAACACAAGCGAGGCTGACTTGCAACATACCCATACCCTGAAGAATCCAAAAATCTCTTCTGCCCTTGGGTCCGAAAAGCCTAAGCATAACTAAAAAAGCAAGAATAGGGCCAACGAAAGGAACCAGAGCAGTAGGCATAGGCAACGATTGCGGAGAGCCTACATCTTTATAGATCTTGGAAAAAACCCAAAAACAGCCCAGCACGGAAATAAGAACGCCCAAGAAATTAGAGACCGAGGTCGCTAAAATTCTACGCCCCTTGCTTACATACGAAATCCAAAGGAAGGCATAAAATAGAGGTAGAAACATAATCAAGCTAGGCACAAAAGCCATTTCGGATTCC
>DBCB01000153.1 GCA_002303765.1 Planctomycetaceae bacterium UBA969 | reverse complement strand
GCAGCCATACCCGCGCAATCGCCAACGTTATCGCCAACATTATCAGCAATGGTCGCAGCATTTCTTGGATCATCTTCTGGGATACCTGCTTCGATTTTACCAACAAGATCGGCGCCAACATCAGCAGCTTTGGTGTAAATACCACCACCAACACGCATGAACAAGGCAAGCAAGGTACCACCAAATCCGAAGCCTAAAAGAACTTCGAATGCTTTTTCACCATAGTAAAGGAAAATAAGCGTACCACCAAGAAGACCAAGGCCATCGGTTAACATGCCCGTTACGGTTCCGGAACGATAACCAATCTGCAAGGCCATCCCAAAGCCGTTACCCCTAGATCGTGCTGCAGTTGCAACTTTAAGATTTCCAATGGTTGCCATGCTCATACCGAAATAACCAACCATTGCACTAAAAATAGAACCCATAAGGAAGGCGATACCACGGCCGATTGCAATTTGCTTTTCGGTATTGTTATCGGGTTCATGCCAAGGCCATTTGGTAACAGTAAGAACAGCAGCAAGAATTAAAATGAGCCAGATAATAACTTTAAATTGTCTTGAGAGATAAGCGTTTGCGCCTTCGCGAACAGCTTTTGCAATTTCTTGCATTACAGGGGTGCCACTGGGTTGGCTGTTAACATAGGTTGCAAGTGTTTTAGCGTAAAATAGCCCTGATAAGGCAACGCATAAATTAATTACAAGTGCGATCTTTTCGAATGTAGTAAAGTTTGAATCATTACTGAAAAGGCTGAAGGGGTGCCAATTATCGCCACCTTCGCCAGTTCCGCCGGTGCCAATGCCACTGGAGCCCATTAGGCCCAAAGCAAGAAACCCAACCATCATCCAAAGCCCTCTAGGAGCAAATGGTTTTGTCTTCCCTGAAAAAATCTTCATCATCATAATTTCCTTACTAATCACTCAAAATCGTTTCTAAACAATTGATACTTGAGCCTCATCATGTCAATAACTTGTCTCGAAAGAAACAAGAATTTCAAAAAAGTATCTCGGCAACGAGCCGAAATTTAAACTTCAGCCATCACATTGTAACAATCAGAAAATACTTAGGTAAGGTAATTGGAAGGAATGGCGATGTCTACAAGTTTTTTAGAATCTGGTCGTGAAAATCTAAATGCACTTGTTTTTGCCAGTAGTCGAGTAGTTTTTCATTAAACCATTTAAATCGATTAAGCTGGATTCCATTGAGGCTTTTTACGGGGGCAAAACAAAAAGAATTGCTGGTAATCAGAGCTGCATCTGCAGAATTAACATCTGCAGGCAAAATATCAGCTTCAATCCAAGAAAATCCACAATCCTTGGCAAACGATTTAACTATGCGCAGCCCGATGCCATCCAAAACTTTTTCAGGCTTCGGGGTTAAAATCTTGATGTCTGCACCACTTTTGGAAGCATCTTGAAGAATTATTAAATTTGAAGATGCAGTTTCTGTGAGAAAGCCATTTTCATCAAGCAATAAAGCCATTGCTGTTGCGGATCGTTTTTTAACTTCTCTTTCAGCAATCCACCAATGCATCCTACTGCGCTGTTTGATGCAAGGATTAATAGATAAAGGTGAAGGCTGCAAAATTGAACTGGTGAGTAATTCAACACCATGTTCAACCCAAGGGCGGTATCGATGAAAAGGGAGTTTGAAAGTGTGCATTCCCAAAGTAGGTAAACTGTCTCCTGCGCCGCCTGGTTCACCAAGATAAAACCCAATCGGGCCGGGCGTTGCAAAAAGCACTAAGGCCAGATCTTCATTAGGTTTTAGAAGCAGGCAGTTTCTTTCAATCAATTCTTCAGCAGCTTTTAGGAATTCTACTTCACTTTTTTTAATGCTGATAAAACAAGCTTCGCAATGAACCATGAATCGTTGGATATGTTCCTTAAGCATAAAAGGTTTGTGCGCAAAAGAACGGCTCATATCCGTGACGGTGGCGCCCATAACAAACCCAGCATCATGAAGCGTAATTGCCGCTTCAGATTGGGGGATAAAGTTGCCATTGATCCAAGCTAGATTCGAATTATGGTCCACAAAGAATAACCCTGATCATAGAGATTATGCTGCCAGATTGCGAAAATCTTGGCAAAGAAAGTCTTCAAGCATAAGAATAGTTTTAGAAGTAGCGCCTTGTTGAGAGATAACAAAATCTTTGGCATTGCGGCCCATTTGTATTCTTAAAGATTCATTGGCAAGCAAAGTTCTAGCAGTTGATTCAAGAATAGTAGGGGAAGAAATCATGGAAGCTCCACCTGCTTGAATAAGTTGCTGGGCAACTTGCTTGAAATTCCAAATTTTATCTCCGAAGAAAACAGCGCTGCCGTAAGCTGCAGGCTCTATCATATTCTGCCCGCCTCTTTTTCCGTCCATGCTGCCGCCAACAAAAGCAATATCGGCCAAGCCCCAGACAAAGCGAAGTTCACCTAAAGTGTCGACAAGAATAATGGAATCGTCAGGAGCTACTGCGGGGCCAAGATCAGATCTGTTTTTAAAAGGTAATCCAGTAAGTTCGATTTGCTTTCTAACTTGGTTAAAAAGGTCGGGCTGCCTAGGAACAAGAATCAGTCTTAATAGCGGGAATTCTTTTTTTAATACGATGTAAGCGTTAAGCAGATATTGCTCTTCAGGAGCTTGAGTACTGCCAGCAACCCAGACCAGTTCATTAGGTTTTATACCAAACATTGATTTAAATTTTTCGATGTTAGGATCGTTGCGAGAAAAAGTTACGCCATCAAATTTGATAGACCCAGTCACTCTGGTTGAAATTGGAGAAACCCCGATACGATGTAGGAACTTTTCGGTTTCAATATTTTGAAGAGCAAAGGCGCTGATTTTTGAAAAGAAAGATTTGGCAACCCAGGGGAAGTTTAGATAGCGAGCCTGAGTTCGTGGGCTCATTCTGCCGTTAATAACTGAAACAGGAATATCTTTAGCTTTACAACAATGAAGAAAATTGGGCCAAAGTTCGCTTTCTGCCAAAACAATAAGATCGGGTTTGATTTGGGAAATTGCTTTGTGGATAGCCCAAGAGAAATCTAAAGGGAAAAGAACTACAGGAATGCCTTTAAAGCACTTCTGTGCTTCCAAAAGCCCATTGTCTGTTGATGAAGAAACCACGACAAACCAATCAGGCTTGGAAGTTTGAATGGTAGAAACCACCTGGCGAAGGAGGTGGATCTCTCCAACACTCACGCCATGAAACCAAACGGTTTTTTGATTGGAAGAAGCTCTAAGGCTTTGCACATTACCGGTAAACCGAGTGCGAAAATTATTGAAAGAACGGCCCTTCCTGCAGAAGCGCCATGCAAGCCAGGGCGAGGCGAGAATAAGTGCCAGGAAATAAAAGGAATTTAAAAAGAGGCTCATGGGATTCCTTCCCTAAATTCCTTTCATACGAGAACCTGTTTTAAACCGCATTGGTGCGCATACAACAGTTTTTAAACTTCTTGCCACTACCACAAGAGCAGGGGTCATTTCTGCCAATTCGTTCGCCAAAGTTCCTGATGGTTTCAACCTTTTTTTCTTGCTTGATTTCTTCGGGGGCGCCACTTGCTTGACCTTCGGGAGCTTGCAGTCTGGGTGCAGATTCATGAGTTGCAGAACCAATAACCCAAACGGTATCTTGAACTTCGTCAGCATCTTCCATGCGGAAAACAATTTCGCTGACTCTTTCTTCAACGCCTTCCCACATAGCTTCAAATTCTTTCATACCCTCGCGTTTGTAAACAGTCTTTGGGTCTTCTTGGGCGTAACCTCTTAATCCTACGGTGGATCGTAAATGATCCATCACATAGAGATGATTTTTCCAAGTGCTATCAAGTTGGGCAAGAACCAATCCCCGTTCCATGATGCGCATTTCAGGGCGATAATGATCATCAAAGATGTTCCACATGATCTGCCTAGCAGCATCTTGCGAAACGCCAGTAAGCTTTTCTGTAGGAATTTCGATTTGCAGTTGTGAGCGCATGTAATCGCAAAGATCTTTGGCATCGCCCTCTTCGGAAACCTGTGTGCCATGAAATGCTTCTGCGAGTTTCAGGTCGATATCAGCCTGACCAATTTCGGGCATTGCTTTGAAGCTGACCTGAACAAGCATCTGTTGGATTTCAGCACGAGAAAGGGTGCGGAAACTTTCTTCAGAAAGTTCGTCAGCAAACTGATGGAATCTAGATTGGGCCCATTTGTATAAGCCTTCACGATTGTATTTTTGGCTTCCGGGTACAGCTTGCGAGCTGGGGCCCTCATTCATGAATTTAGCCATGCCCGCAGCAACAGGGAATGTAATTTCCTTTTGGCGATAAAGCTCCTTGGCTTTCCCAACCAGTATTTTTTCAACTTCGGTGGGAGTTTGATTCGTAAGGCTGCTTTCAGGAACTTCGATCTGGAACTTTAATTTCATCCAGTTTAGCAAAGATGAAAGGCCCCATTTGGATTGCAGTAAAATAGATCCTTCTTCAAGGCTTATTTTTTCAACAGAGTCTTCTGTTTGCTTGGCAAGATATTCGACGAGATCGCTTTTGCCCACAGATTTAAGAGTTTTCTCTGCGTTTTCAAGTTCCCAGCGCTTGTTAACCTGATTGGTAAGAGCTTGCCAGTTCCATTCACTTTCATCATCCGACCCAAGATTTTCTTCGATGAAATCCTGGAGTTGGGTGAGGGTGACCGAGTGTGCCTTATTCTTGGCGTAAAGTTCTGCTTCTTCAAAAGTAGAGCGGTCAAAGTCCGAGCCTTTGAATTCCACGCCAAGTTTGTCGGATGCATATTGCGCGAAACTATCCGCACCATATTTGCGATCTAGGAAACGATCGATTGCCATTTTGATTTGATGCGCAATCATCTCAAGGATGCGAATCTTGCAATTGGTGTCGTTTAAGATTTCTTGGCGATACCCATAAACCCTGCGCCTCTGGGTGTCCATAACCTCATCGTATTCGAGAAGATGTTTTCTGCTTTCGAAATGTCTTTCCTCAACTTTTTTCTGAGCTTTTTGTATCTGCCTGCTGACCATCGGGCTTTCAATAGCCTGGCCCTCTTCCATACCCAATCTTGTTAGAACATTTGCAACCCATTCGCCCATGAAAATACGCATGAGATCATCTTGAAGCGAAAGATAGAA
>DBCB01000351.1 GCA_002303765.1 Planctomycetaceae bacterium UBA969 | reverse complement strand
TATTTGTTTTATATTCTGAATACGAATTTCAAACATAGCAGACATCCTAATATGTGTAAGAAAACAAAAATTTGACGACAAGAAAAATCGCAGAACTACATATTAATGCAGCAGAATTATCTTGCAAACAAAATAAGTCAAGCATTCACAAAAAGGTCGGGGATCAGCCAAGCCCAAAACGAAAAATCGATGTTTAAAAGAAATATGGATTTTTTGCCAAACTTAATCATACCTGCCGCTTGCTTCTATTGGCCAAACATCAACCACTTTACCGTTGCGGGATGCTACAACATTTCGGTGCAAGTTCATCGTTGCACAACAATGAGCAGTAACCACTTCGCGTTTATCACCTATTTCAGGCAAAGGAGAGTCAACACATTCAACCCGGGTATGCTCTTCCGCCAATTTAAAAATCTTTTCGTCGGGCTTGCCCTTAATAATTGGCATGCCAAAATCTTTTGAAATTGCTTTACTACCAGCATCGAGAACATAAAGCCCTGGGCGCCTGCTAATCACAGTAGAAAGAACCGTAAGTGAAGGCTGAAACTCCGGACGAGCCTGATGATAAATGCAATCCATAAGCAAGAATGAACCTGGTTGAATTTCGTCAATCCCATCTGTTTGAACGGCAAATTCCCAAGTACCCGTCCCCGCAGTTGTGACCAAGGGTACTTCTATCCCTTCTTTTTCGATCAATCTTCTGGTGTCAACCAAGGATTTAAGTCCTTGAAAAGCCTTAGCTGTTTTTTCAGGACTACCCAACATAAGTTGGAGATGGCCATCGTACCCCTGAAGGCCAGCGAATCGAATATTTTTAGTTGCAACGATTTTTTTCACAAGATCCAAAGTAGGTATACCCGGGAAAGTGCCACACCGATTCATCCCAATATCAACTTCGGCAAGAACATCGAAGGAAGTATTAAATTTTTGGGCAAAGTTGCTTAAAGAGAATAGATGCTCCTCACAATCGATGCAAACTTTAACATTGGCCTTTGTTTTTAAAGAATCAACACGGGCAATTTTAAGATCACCCACGATTTGATTTGCGATCAGAATATTTTTCACACCTATATCTGCCAAAACCTCAGCTTCATTAAGTTTAGCGCAAAGAAAAGAACTATGCCCCTTCCCCATTAGATATTTCACCAGCCCCCCACATTTAAGCGATTTAAAATGAATTCGAAGATTTTTCCCATTCAACCCATTCACCATGGTTCCAAGATTCTTATCCAGAATATCCAGATCAATAATTAATTGAGGTGAATCCAATTCAAAGACCGAAGCGCATTGGTTCCCACTCATCACATACCCCCTAATTTAAATCGGACATAAAGAATCTCATCTTAAACATGATAATCTTTTTAATTATAAGGCGTAACTATAAACCTGCTATTGACCAAAACACTAGGATTGTGAAATAGCCATCTTCTATAGGCGATAATCATTAATTTCTAGGTATCAATTCAAATTTTATGGTTATGAATGATTGGAATAAAGCTGATCCGTTAAGAAAGCGCCAAAGCAAATGGCGAACTGCGTGGCAAATCCCGTTATTTATTTTAAGTTTAATTGCGTTAGGGATGGCCAATTTCCACAAAGCATCAACAAAAAACAAACCAATTGATAAGAACAGCATTGTGTTTGAAAAGTTAAATGCACTTGTAAAAGCATCAGATTTTAATGGGGCACAATCGGCTTGCAGAGAAATCATTGAAAAAACCAACTTTGATCCAATATTACAAAGTCAGGCCAAAATATATTTTGCTGAGATCTCCCTATTAAAAGATGAAAGCGAAACCGTTATTATTGATTGGGATGAAGCATTAAAAACATTAAAAAGCATCCAGCAAGAGAATCTTTCACAAGATGAGAAACAAAAGTACAAGTTCTTATATGCCAAGGCTTGCATTTTATTGAAGTTGGAGATGAAAGAAGCGTTAGAACACTTGGAAAAAGCAAATCTTGAAGCGGATAGAAATCCAGAGTGCTTAAATTTGCTATCACTTGGATACATGAGATCATTAGAACCAGATTTTATCAAAGCCCTCAAAGCCAACGAAGAATTTAGAAACATACCACTTCTTTCAGAAGAGAAGAGAATTCCTGCACAAATATTAGGTGGGGAATTACTGATGAAATTGCAGCGACCAGATGAAGCTAGAAAAGTACTTCAAAACATCAATTCGCGTAAGAACCCGAGCCTAGAAATCAAAGCAAGACAACTACTCGCACTCAGTTACATGGAAGAAAGCCTTTGGCTTGAATCTGTCAATATTTGGAAACAAGTATTAGATTCACCTAAAGAAGTCTTAACTGATGCTGGAAAACCTTTATATTTTCTTGGTGTATGCTTAAAAAAAATTGATCTTATAAAAGAAGCAGAAAAAGCCTGGGTTGAATGCGAAGAAAAAAGCCAATCTGATGAGCGCTATGCAGCTTCATTCCAGCTAGCGCAAATTCATTTGGAAAACAAAAATCTCCCTCAATTAACCAACAGCCTTGAAATGTTGGTTCGAAATTGCAAATCAGAAGGAGAATGGAAGAACAAATATTTCAGCACGAAACAAGTGCAAAACATGTTTGAAAAAGCACAAATAGAATCTATCCAGCTTTCAAATTTTGAACTATCTTTAAGAATCAATGATTCACTCCAAAAAGTATTCCCCCTTTACATCGCATTAAGTTTCAGAGCAGATATTTTCAATTCATGGGCGGAAGTAAAGCTAAAAGAATTATCGGAGATTTCCGATAGTGCCAAGATAAAAGCATTAAAACAAGCCAGTACGGAACTACTGGTTGATGCTGCAAATTTAAATGTAAAATCATCGAATCAAGCCGAAAATGCGTCGAGGTCTTCAGAAGAATTATGGAAGGCGATCACTAGATATCGCAAAGGCAAAGATCTGCCCAAAGCACAGGAATGTCTGCTAAAATTCATAAATTCAGCAGGCACAGACAATCGTTTAGGAAACGCCCTTTATCAACTGGGTGATGTACAAAAAGAATCAGGAAATATCGATGAAGCCAAAAACTCTTATCTAACATCATTAAAATACCGTGGGCCGCATACTTATAATGCAAGGTACCAACTCGCATTAATCCACATCGAGAAAAACGAACTGGATCAAGCGGAAGAAACTTTAGAACAAAATCTGCAACTTCTTCGATTTGACCCTGACACCGAAGCTCAAGAAAAATCATTATTCGCAATTGGTTCCATATTCTTCCAACGAAAAAATTATCGCATGGTTGTCAGGCGTTATGAAGAAGCCCTGGAACGATTTGGCAAAAACAATCAAGCGGTAAGGGCGAGGCTGCAATTAGCAGAGGCATACCGCCAACTTGCAAATCAAGAACAACAAAACTTCATCCTTGGAGAAAAAACAACGGATGAAACCAAGACTCATTACCAAGCAGAACATCGAAAATGGTTGCAAAAATCTGCTGAAACCTATCAGGATTTAGAACAACTTGCTGACTCCCCACTTGGAATCACGCAACTATCCGAGGAAGAACGCCTACTAATCCCATTGCTTGCTGCAGAATGTAAATTCAACATGGGCCAGTATGAAGCTGCGATGCTAATTTACGCTAGGTTAGCAGCCAAAACCCGAGGCAAAAAAGAAATGCTTCACGCTTTGGGTGGCATGGTTCGATGCCATTCAGCTTTGGGCCAATTCGACCTGGTTTCCCAAAGGTTGGCAGAACTGAAAGCTCAATTAAATGACATGGACGATTCGGTTCGCAAAGAATGGGAACCATGGCTGGCTATAGCAAGCAAACCAATTCAAAAATAGTTCTTCAAAATATTCTTCAACCCTTCCTTTCTTTTATTCATAAAACATACCCATGAGAATCTCGTGGAGTTAACCTCTAGGGGTTAACCTTGGTGGATTCTTTCATACTGTTTCAATCAGGGCACCATTATTTTACCTTGCCGGAGATTCTGTCATGGCACCTAAGGACAACAAAACTAGTTTAACTACAACTGAAGGCATTGGAAGAGCGCCCAATCGGGCCATGCTTCGCGCTGTTGGGTTTCATGATGACGATTTTGAAAGACCCATGATTGGTGTAGCCTCACTTTTCAGCGATATCACACCCTGCAATGCTCACCTTGATAGGCTTGCACGAAAAGGGATTGAAGGCGTTCGGGCAGGTGGTGGCGTGCCACAAATTTACGGCGCACCCACTGCTTCTGATGGCATTATGATGGGCCATCAAGGCATGCGATACAGTCTGGTTTCACGCGAGGTTATCGCGGATAGCCTTGAAGTGGTCAGTGCTGG
>DBCB01000316.1:14134-21083 GCA_002303765.1 Planctomycetaceae bacterium UBA969 | reverse complement strand
TTTGAAATCTTTGGTCCAAATAGGCTTACCAGTATTAACATCTAGGCAGAAGAAATTGCCTTCAGCGCCCAAGCCATAAACTTTGCCATCAACAACCGAAGGAGTCACCCGTGGGCCAGATGCATAAGAGATTTTATAAACAACGGGGTATTCATATTTCCAAAGAAGATCACCGGATTTGGCATCAAAACAAAGAAGCCTTTCGTTGCCCGAGCGTTCATCACGCTTGTTGAAATCGTTGGTGCTATCGCCAGATTTAACGACAAAGTCTGGGACAAAAACTTTATTACCAGCAACAGCAGGGCCCGAAAACCCGCCAGATACTTTGCTCTTCCAAAGCACTTTTGGCCCATCTTTGGGAAACTGCCTGAGGATACCTTTTTCATTCCAAACAGAGTTTCTGGTAGGGCCAAGCCACTGGGGCCATTCTTCTGCCATTGCAAAAGAAGCGCCAAAGCAAACAAAATTTACCAAGCAAATTAGCAAGCGAGTCTTCATGGCTCAATCCTTCTGAATGATGGTTGTGAACATTCACATCATGAAGGATTGAGATTGAAGAATCAAGAGAATCAGATCAAAAGAAAATTGATTTTAACCAACAAAGGCGCCACCGGTAAAGCCAACAGGGAAAGCAAAGAAATCGTCAATTGCGCCAAAAAGGTGGTCAAAGACCCTGATTTCCGAAGGAGCATCGGTATAAGGCGCGGTAACAACGTCAATGGTTCCATTACCATTAACATCAACAGCGGCAACGGTAACACCACCAGAAAATTCCACAGGGTAGGCAAAGAAAGAATCGAGAGTTGCAGTTCCAAAGGAATTAAAAACTTTAACATGAGGCCCGCCTCCTGGGCCAGCAGCAACCATGATATCTGCAGAACCATTGTTATCAAAATCACCGGAGGCAACAAAAATACCTCTGGTAACACCTGGATCAAAAGCAAAGAAATTAGCCAACGCAACTTGCTGACCTACGATAAGGGCCTGACCACTAAGCCCTAAAACATGAGGGCCGCCGCCTGCCCCAGCGCCGGTAATGACATCAGAAAAACCATCGGCATTAAGATCACCAGAAGCAACCGAGATGCCACCAGTAAAAGCGGTACTGTAAGCAAAATAACTGGCAATAATTGAATTGTCCAAGCCACTAAATACTTGAACATGAGGCCCACCCCCTGCCCCTGCGCCTGTGATAATATCTGCATAGCCATCGCCATTTACATCGCCACAAGCGACAAAAATACCACTGGAGAACTGCGGAGCGTAGGCAAAGAAGTTGCGGATTTCAGAATAATCAACGCCGCTATAAACTTTAACATTTGGGCCGCCACCAGGGCCTGCTGCAACAACGATATCTTCAATACCATCCGCATTGATATCGCCACCTGCAACACGAACTCCGCCACGAAACGCGGTGTCAAATGCAAAAAAGCTAACCTGCGTATTAGCAATCTTGTCGTAAACATTAACCTGGGGCCCACCACCCTCATTAGTTCCCACGATGATGAGATAATTAGAAGCCCCAACCGATTGAACAAGGCTTGAAGTTGCAGTGGAATAAAAGAAGGTATTGGAAACATCTGGGGCGCCCAAGTATTGGGCAGTGATATTCCTCCTACCCCCTGGCAAATTGCTGGTTTGAAAAGATGCCACTCCGTTGACCAAGGGAATCTGACCACTAATAGCAACACCATTGTCGAGGAAAACCACATTCCCGATGGGGACTCCATCAGCAGGATTGACTGATTCAACCGTGGTGGTGAAGGTGATGGGCGAGAACCTGCTGGCAGGATTTTGGGAAGAAACAATCTGGGAAGAAGTAGCATGCGTGGTAAGAATAGACTGAGAATACGCAGTTGAAAAAGAAGATGCTAGGAAATTGAAATCTCCGATGAATTGAGCCCGAATGAGATGGGTTCCTGTGGTAGAAAACGATGTTGTATAAGTTGCAACCCTTGCGCCAGTGGCAATATTTGTGGATGCGGTATTAATGGTTTGCAGCGGTTGAAGAACACCATCAATTTCAAATAAGACCTGCCCTGTTGGAGAACCACCTGAAAACTGCGGAGTTACTAACGCAGTAAAAGTCAAAGGCAAATCAGTTCCGTAAACAGCCACTGGGCTCGAAACCGTAACTGAAGTTGAGGCCCGAGTGACAGCATGAATAATCGAATTGGTAGAATTACTGGAAGCAATAACCCCTACGCCAGTATAAGAGGCAGTGATAACATGAGGCGAATTAGCAACACTTAAAGTTGAAACATTGACACTTGCACTTCCACCCACAACAGCAACCGAAGATCCAAGCGCAGAACCATTATCAAAGAATTGAACGGTTCCTGCTGATATAGAGCCACCCAAACCATTTACCGATGCGGTGTAGGTGATGGCTTGGCCATAGATCGAAGCATTATCAATATCCGAAGAAGAAATCGTGGTGGTGGTAACAACCCCCACAGCAGTCAAAGTAACATCATTACCATCGCCACCTACGTATGAGATCCTGTAGGAAAAATTATTGGAGGTAACGAGCGACCCTTCAGCAAGGCCCGAGAAAGTGCCTACAACAGCATCAGCACCATCGTTATTGATAATGGTGTATTTAGTTCCGATAACATTAGGGGAAAAGTTGAGTGAGAGATTAAGTACGGGGCTACCTGAAAGAGAAACATTCCCTTGAACTTTAAACTGATCATAGTCTGAACCAGCTACGGGGGAAGATGCGCCCAACCCGTTTAAATCAATGGAAAGAATCGCTGCATTACTTTGAATATTTAAAGAACCAGTGGATAGAACCGAGGTTGCATTAGTAGCAAGCCCTGGTGCCAAAAAGGCTGTTTGGCCTGTATTTACTGTAAGAGAACCTGTTTTACCAGACCCCATGAGTGTTGAAGAATTTTGAACAGTTACTGGAACATTGTCAGAGCCAATCTGAATTAGGGTACCGCCATTAATAACCGTTGCGGATTGCGAATTATTCGATCCCGTAATTAAAAGAGTGCCAGCACCTTCTTTTCGAAGAGTAGTTGAACCACCATCGATTTTTCCGGAAACAGCAAGTGTACCTACATCAACGCCAATGCCCGCACTAAGCGAAGTACCAGCTAGAGTAATGTTTCCAGCCCAAGAGTTATCACCAGAGACACTACGAAGTGCACCCTGATTACCAACACCATTACCATCAAGGTTTAGAGATCTGTTTGAGATTGCAATGTTACCCTGCAAGGCAAGAGTAGCAGGGCCGGAAGCGCCCGAGGTTGAGACAGTAATAGCGCCGGCTGAAGTAGAGCCAAGCGAGTTGGAACTCTGCAAAAGCAAAGTGCCTTCTTGCACAGAAACAGGAAGGGTGAGTGTGGTAGGGCCATTAATTTTAACCGTACCAGCACCTATTTTAATCAACTGCGAATTCAAAGTTGTTGCGTTCGCAGACTGAGTGATGTTGCCTAATATCTGCAACTCGCTGCCTGCTGCAGCCCCAAAAGAGGAAGTTTGATCGATGGTAATAGCACCTGACCAAGAATTAACGCCGATGCTTTGCAAGCCCCCCAGACCAGTAAAACCAGTACTTCCTACTGTGATATTATTTGTAAAGTTAAGGCCAGTGCCTTCGATTTGAAGAGATCCCGCACCAGAAAGCCCCGGAGGCGAGGCCGAAGTTTGAGTAACAGTAATTGAACTGGCATTTACAATAGAATCACTATTGGTGAGCTTCAAATTACCGGAACTTACCAATACTTTCCCAAGCAAATTAGAATTCGTTGCGGACAATGTTAAAGTATTCGATCCCCTTTTTTCTAAAGTATCTGCGGCAGAAAGCGAGACATCACCAGATATTTTTAGCGTCCCCCCAGGTGTACCACCTATTGAAGCATCATCCTGAATAACCACATTCCCCTGCCAATCCGCAGAGTTTGGATTACTGGAGGGCGATATAATCTGAAAAGCCCCAAGGCCTTCTAGTCTTTGAGAGTTGGTAAAGGGAAACCCGGGGTTCTGATCAGGCCCACTCCCCCCTTGAATCACCAATTGGTAACCTGTGCCAAAAACATAAGACTGCCCGCCTACATTTGAATCACCAATAGTGAAAGCACCAAACTGGGGCGTTGGAATATTAGGATCCAATAAGCTTGCAGGAACCTGACTGACAAGTACTTGTTTTAAGGAAGAACTTTGTGGCAGAGTACCCAATGCCAAATCATTTTGAGCATTTAAAAAACCATTAAAAATGGTGATATCACCGGTAAAGGTATTCGCTTGAGTAAGCTCTACAGTGCCCAATCCCCATTTTCTTAACCCTGCAGAACCCCCAATTGCGCCATTAATTTCCATCGTGCTTCCAAACTGCTGGCCAACACTTGCGTCACCGTTGGGATTAGGTGCACCAGGGGTCTGAGTAGCAGAAGGATTTGCAACCAAAGTAACAGTACCATTCCACTGATTTGGAACTGTAGATAACCCGGTCATGCCATCTAAAGAACCTTGGGGAATTCCAATATTGATTCCCGATGTCCCAAGAGTTGGAACAAAACCATCGCCGCCAAAAAGAATAAGATTGCGATTAGCAATTTGCGCACCGCCATTGTAAATATTCCCAATTGCATTTTGTGAATAGTCAGAAGAACTCAAGCGCAAGGTGCCGCCATTAACCTCGACATTGGCGTTAACCGTTGAACTACCCAAACCTTGATCGTTGGAAACAACCAGAACACCATTTTCAACAGAAGTAACACCTTGGTAGGAATTCTTGCCATCAAATACAAGAACACCAGAACCACGCTTGATTATTTTATTATTATTCAAATCGGAAATACTGGTGTAGTTAGCTTCAATTTCGCCATTAATACGATTCGAAAAAACCAGCCAAGACCCTTCGTTAGCAACATCAAAAACAAAATCAGAATTGCTCTGACCTATTTTAACAGGCATATAAACCCAGTTGGAATTAGTGTTATCTGGGAACAATGCAGATGAACCTGAGTAAACTGCATTGATTTGAGTTTGAACATTCAACGGATTAGCAGATGCGCCCCCGGTTGGATAAAACCCAAGAGTTGGCCCGGGAGAAGTCGTTGCGGTAGTAGGGCCAAATTGAGGATAATCCCTTCCAAAGATATAATAACCAGACCCAAACAAATCGATACTGTTTACAAAATCAAGGGACTGCACACCTCCGGGAAGGTAGGACGCCATGTTACCATTTGAATCACGAGAAAGGTCATTGATAACATTAACAGAAATAGGGATGGGCAAGGCACCGCCATTAGGATCAGGTCGGGAAAGATTTCCAAATACACCAGCAAAAGGTGTTGCCAGAACTGAAGGATTACTATTTACAAGGTTGGGAAAAAGTAAGCTATCGCCATTTTGGGGCAGTCCAGGTTGCCCACCTGAAGGAGCCCAGTTGCTTGCCAAAGTATTGAGAAAAGAGCTAAAAGTAGGATCCCCAAAAGCAGGGGGAGGGCCATCAGTGCCATTGGGGATTACACTTCCATCCCACACTCGAGTTGCACACTCTAATCTTTCCTCAAGTAATTCTAAAAAAGGAGAAACAGGCTTACGGTTTCTCTTTGAATCACGAACCTTGAAAATACTTTTGATATTAAAGGCCATGAGATCATCCTCCCAAAAGGTAAATGGGTTTACGACTATCTTGCAGCCACAAAAGTGGATGCATTAAAATTTATTAGCCCTGAAGTAGGAAGTAAAAATCAGGAGTGCTGCAATCATTGACGAAACAATTATTGCCACCTAACAAGCAATTTAAAAACTTCCTTAAAGATGAATGATTGATGAGATTTGTTTCGACTATAATAAAATTAAGATTTGATTAATTTTGAACCCTAAAGAGATTGCACAATTGAAACTGTACCACGAACCATTCTTCAAATACGCTTTTTCAGAGCAGCGAAAAATAGAAAAGATTCATCTACCAGAATTGAAACCCCATACCCACATTATCATTTGCAAAAACCCCTCTCCCCAAAAAAACCAGGACGATATCATTCACACAGGCAAAACCAATGCTGATCAATGGTTACCTTTCAATCGCCCCTTGATAGTTATGCCAGGAGATGTTTTTTACGCCATTGAACAGAAACCTAATGATTAACCCAACACCCCAATCTTTTCTTGTTGCAGGTATTTACTGCAATATAATTGCGAGAACTTTTTTAAAAAACCTATAGAGCTTTTCATAATGCGGGATTATCTTGGAAGCGATTTAGAAAACCATAAGGCCAATATGGTAAGTTCAAACTTAACCCAAATCAACCAATTACAATTAAGCCTTAGATTCTAAATTCCATAAAGGCAGATAACACAATGACTAAAAATATTTTCGAGTTTTGTTCTGAGTTCCCCTTCTCTTCAAAAGAAGTTTTTGACTGGCATAAGAACGAATCTGCATTCCAAAGGCTATCACCGCCTTGGGATGAAGTTCGAATCATAGAGCGAAGCAAGGGTATAGAAAAAGGCGCACGAACAATAATCGATGTCAAAATCTGGCCCATCTGGAAAAGATGGATTGCTGAACATACGGATTACATCGAAGGCAGATCGTTCACCGACTTTCAGATTACAGGCCCTTTTGCATTTTGGCAGCATGAACATCGGGTTTCACCACTGACCCCGAACACATCAACACTCACCGACCACATTGAATACAAACTACCCATGGGAATACTTGGGGAAATTTTTGGTGGAGCTATGATCAAACAAAAACTTCAGAAAATGTTCCGCTATCGTCATGCAATTATGCACGCAGACCTTGAAGATTCCATTCTGGCAAAAGAAAGTCAGATTAAAAAAGTGGTTGTCATTGGCGCATCTGGATTCGTTGGAACCAATCTCTGCGCTTATCTTGATTCAATCGGACTATCCGTCATCAAAGTAGGCCGAAAAAAAGATAACACAAAGAATAGCACTTACTGGGATCCAGCTATTAGTGATC
>DBCB01000316.1:0-14126 GCA_002303765.1 Planctomycetaceae bacterium UBA969 | reverse complement strand
TCCTGATCCAGAAATCTTTGAAAATGCAGATGCTGTAATTCATCTGGCAGGCGAAAGCATCGCAGAGGGATTGTGGACAAAGGCAAAAAAAAAGCGCATTCGCGACAGTAGGGTTCTTAGCACAACTTCGTTAAGCAAAGTTCTTTCTGGTTTGAAGAATCCGCCCAAAGTTTTGCTCTGCGCCTCAGGAACAGGCATCTATGGCAACAGAAAAGATGAACTCCTTGATGAAAACTCCGCCCATGGCGAAGGCTTCCTCACCGAAGTTGCGGAAGAATGGGAACGCGCAACCGAAAGCGCAACAAAATCAGGAATCAGAGTTGTCAACATGCGCTTTGGTATTGTTTTAAGCCCTGCGGGTGGAGCATTAAAAGAATTATTAATCCCTTTTAAAATGCGCATGGGGGCATACTGGGGAAAAGCCTCTTCTGCTTACATGAGTTGGATCGCAATGGATGATCTATTGGTGGCAATTCGATTTTGTATGCAAAACGAAAAAGTGTGTGGGCCTGTTAATTTTGTCGCACCCAACCCCGTAACTAATCACGAATTCATCTGCGCACTTGAAAAAGTATTCAATCAAAAAGCATTCCTACCAGTGCCTTCATCTCTTTTAAAATTATTCATGGGCCAGAAAGCTCAAGATTTATTGCTAAGTAGCACAAGGGTTCATCCAAAGAAATTATTGGATCATCATTTCGAGTTCCGTTATCCAAAAATTTACGATGCCCTTAGGCACCTCACTGGTAATGCAGGCAAATAATATTAAAAGCTGAATAAAAAGCATTATTAAACATAAGTAAACAAGATAAGATTAGCTTGGGCTATCAAGCTTCACAAAAAAAACACAACTTTAACAACTTTAAGCTTTACCTTGTAAATCCCATTGCTACCATGGTTTTTCCTGCCATGAAATGGGTGTCCCTTCCATGCGTGTACTTTGAAATTCACAAACCGAGATGATGAGAAATGAGCCAGAATAATCAAGTTGATTTTGCAGCCTTGGAACGCTTTGGCGCCAAATGCACGACTCTTCGCAAAGAAGTTGCCAAGATTGTTGTTGGGCAGGATGCAGTTATTGAACAACTGTTGCTCGCAATTCTTGCCAAAGGTCATGCCCTGCTTGTTGGCGTGCCCGGTTTGGCAAAAACCCTGATGGTTTCCACTCTTGCAAAAGCTTTGCACTTGGGATTCAAACGAATTCAATTCACCCCCGACCTAATGCCATCAGATATTACTGGAACCGAAGTTATCCAGGATGACCCTGTAACTAGGCAGCGCGCTTTCAAATTTCTTCAAGGGCCTATTTTTTCAAACTTAGTTCTCGCAGATGAAATCAACCGAACACCACCAAAAACCCAAGCTGCCCTTTTAGAAGCAATGCAAGAAAGAAAAGTAACCGTGGGCGGTGCAGATCACACACTGCCTTCACCTTTCTTTGTACTTGCAACCCAAAACCCCATTGAACAAGAAGGTACTTACCCCCTTCCAGAGGCGCAACTCGATCGTTTCTTGTTTTTAATCCAAGTGGGTTATCCCACCGATACCGAAGAAGACGAAATCATGCGCAGAAGCGCCTTGGATGCAGAAACAATTAACACGGTTCTTGATGGCAATGAAATTGAACAATTGCAAAAGATCACCAAGCAAATACTTGTTTCAGATACCGCACTTGAATTTGCAAGAAAAATAACCCGTGCTACCAGACCAAACACAGAAGAAGCTGCATCTTTTGCTTCAAAATGGATTCAATGGGGCGCTGGTCCAAGAGCTAGCATCAGTTTGGTTCTTGCTGGCAGAGCACGAGCCGCACTTCATGGCAGACCTCATGTAACAATCGAAGATATCGAGACCGTAGCATACCCCGTACTCAGGCACAGGCTGCTTCCATCGTTTACTGCACAAGCAGACGGAATTGGATCGGATGATCTAACCAGAAAAATTCTTGCAGAAGTACGAGCTAAACTAAAGTTGTCAACCAATAGCTAAACACAAATGAACGAAATTCCAGCACATAATCAGGCAAAACTTCTAGAGCAAGCCAAGTACCTTGGTCTGCGTGCTCTTACACTCGTGGAAGGTCTGCGAGTTGGCGACCAGAAAAGCCCCATCCGAGGTTTCTCGGTCGAGTTTGCCCAACATCGTGAATATGTGCCAGGCGATGATCTTCGACATATCGATTGGCGTGGCTATGCCCGAACCGAAAAATACATCGTCAAGCAATATGAGCAGGAAACCAATTACACCGCCCATGTGCTTCTAGATTTATCAGGCTCGATGAGTTACGGCGCGGCAGGAAAATCTAAGCACGAAATGGCCCAGTTACTTGCAACAGTGCTTTGCCAAATTGCTGCTAGTCAGGGCGATGCGGTTGGGCTTAAAACTGTTGATAGCCCTGCATATCCCGAGCGTTTACTTACATTCACCCCTAGCACAAAATCCAACCGTTTGAAAATTCTTCTTAATCAGATTACCGCTCTTGTGCCAGGCCCTGAAAGAGAACAAGAAAATACCCCACCCCTTTTATCTACTGCATTAAGACAGATTTCCGAAAGACAAATACGTAAGGGAATGGTCATTGTTATCAGCGATTTCCTTGAACCTTGGCCATTGTTACTCAAAGAAATTTTCGAGATCCGAGCCCGTGGCCATGACCTTTTGTTGGTTCAGGTCTTACATAGCGATGAAATCGATTTCCCTATGGAAGGGCAGATATTATTTGAGGATTTGGAGAGCAGCGGATCGCTGGTCACAAGGCCACAACTACTCCGCTCTACGTACCAAAAAGAAATCAAAACTTGGCTCGATGAAATTGATGTTTCATGCACGAGACTTCAGGCGACCCACCTACTAATTAGGTCGGACAAACCGCCTGAAGATGAACTGCTTAAAATGCTTGCCCTTAGACTTATGAAAAAACGAGTTGCAAAAATTCAATAAAGGTTGACTATGCATTTTCTGGTTCCATGGATGCTTTTTGGTGCTTTAACCGCAGGAATACCTGTGGCTTTGCATTTATTACGCAAAAGCAAACCGACTGTCGTACGTTGGGCGCCCATGGAATTCTTGCGTAAAAGCCTCAAGGAAACCAGCAAAAAAGTCCGCCTCCGCGATTTGATTCTCCTTCTAATTCGCATGGCAATATTAATTCTTGCTGCTCTTGCTTTGGCTAGGCCTTCAACACTTTCCCTTTTTGGCAGTGGCCCCATCGACGCCGTAATTTTAATCGATAATTCCCAAAGTATGTCTACATTAGAAGGCCAAACTTCCCGGTTGGATATGGCCCTTACCTCTGCAAAGCAACTTTTAGGAAATTTACCCACAGGATCAAAAGCCCGAATCATCAGCCTTACCGACCATACTGTGGAATTAAGCTACAACAACTCTAACGAATCCGATGCAATTGCTAGTGCCCTTTTGCAAATTAAACCAACAGATCGAAGCAGTAATTTCTACCAGGGTTTTGCCAACGCTATCGATCTCTTGAAAACTTCATCCTTCAGCCAAAGAAAAATATTCTTCTTTTCTGATATGCAAAGACTAGGGTGGCAGAATGAATCAAGCTCTTTTAAAACCCTTGTACAAAACATGCCATCTTCAATCTCCATCCACATGATTCGTCATGGTTCCGATGTTGATAGCAATATTCAGATATTAGATTTCCAACCAACTGCAGGCATTATTATTGCAAATCAGCGACAAACCTGGGGTTTAACTGTACGCAACCGAGGCATCAAACCCGCCACTGGGATTAAAACCACCCTTGGATTAGGCTCAGACTTTGATACTGCAGAATCCGCAGTTATTGAAAAACTAGATCCTGGCGAAGAACGAAGTATCACCATTGATCTTCTAATACCAGAAGATGGGCATCAAATTGTAAAAGCAATTGCAGGTAATGATCGTTTCTCAAGAGACAATCAAAAAGAAAAGATAGTTCTTGCAAGGAAAAAGCTTCAAGTTTTAATCGTCGGCGCAAAATCTGAAATAGATGCAAATCGAGATAACACTTTTTTCCTTTATCATGCGCTTAGATCAGGTTCCTCAGATTCATCGAACTCCGGTATTGAAGTCAAAGTAGCTTCAGGAAGAGGCGCTACACCAGATACTCTCGATGAAACCGACATAGTTTTCATGGTGGACCCAATGCTTGCGGGTTCAGATAGCGTGAGTGATGGTTTCATGGAAAAACTTGAAAACTGGGTTTCGGTGGGAAACACTCTGGTCTATTTTGCTGGTGCCAATTATGCGGCCGTTTCTGATTCAAATATGAAAAATGCTGGCAAGTTTCTGCCTACGGCAAACCCAACCCCCAACCTTGTTCCTTCAACTATTGCGACAGAAAACTTCCCGCCTGTAGGATGGTTTAATCGCTTTCGTTCCGCACCCTTAAACCTCATTAATCAATCTGAATTCCGTAAGAGGGTAACCTTCGAAACATCAAAAGACTACCAAACCTCAGCTTTGGGCTACTTTTCCGACAACCAACCACTTGCAGAAATGAAACAACTTCGCTCTGGTTTTATTACTTTACTACCTTGGGTGCCAGATCTTTCCTACAGTGATCTACCATTAAGACCAAGCTTTGTACCATTCATTCAAACCCTGCTCTCGCGAATTTTAGACACTTTAAATGACGCAAAAAATCCTTCGATATCTAGGGAGATTTCGCTGCGGCTACAACCACAGGATCTCCTTGGTAGCGAGAAATACAAATGGGTTTCGCCAACTGGTACAGCATTGGCTGCATCCATGGAAAAATCAGTGGACGAAGTTGTTTTCCGAGGCGAATTTTATACCCCCGATGCGGGTATCTGGAGATTGGAAACCACACCACCTTCAAATTCTAAAACTAATACCAAAAATCTAATCGCAGTACAGGCTTCTAACGAAGAGGGCGCGGAGCTTAATCCTTTGCAGGAAAGCGAAATCGATGAGATTCTTGGCAAAAATGTATCGCATCAAAACAACACGGGCGATGGTTCAATAACAGGTAGCACCGGCGAACTTACCAACCTGCTGTTGTATTTACTGCTTCTCTTTTTTGTTTTTGAAATGTTTTTCGCATGGTGGTGCGGTAAACCTTTATAAGGTAGGGGAATGAACAAGTTTCTTGGTTATATCCTGGGGATTGATACGCCAAGTGGGGCGAGCATTGTTTCAATTGAAACTGTGCCCATGTATTTGGCATTATTTTTGTCAGTACTGGCGTGCATTACGCTTTCCATTATTTCCTTCAGGCTCTATCGGGCCGAGCAAATAAAGCTTCCCACAAGAATTTTAACCTTTGCACTTTGCAGTCGGTTTGCTGCAATCTTTGCATTCTCGATGCTTTTCTTTCAACCAATTTCTTGCAATCTAAAACTTAAAGGCACTCGCCCCTCACCCAACCTAATTATTCTCGATGATTCCCTAAGCATGCAATCCAGAGACTCCAGAACTCAGGCAGAAGATATTGCTAGGGCTGAAGCTTTGGTTGGAAAAATAACACTAGCAGATCCCACATTAAATATTGATTCAAAATACCCCTCAAGACTTGAGCTGGCAAAAGCAATTCTTGCAGACAACCCAAATGGATTTTTAAAAACTCTTGAATCAAAAGGCCCATTAAAAAAATACCTCTTTGGGAATGATTTAAAACGCATCAATGAAAAAGAAACAACCCATTCTTTCTTAGATGATTGGCAAGGAAACCAGCCCAGAACTCTACTTGCAGATTCCATCGAAAAAGCCATCGCAAACACAACTGAACCACCCGCGTCCTTAATTATTTTCACAGATGGTCGTGATACTAATTCAACTGCAAACCTAAACGAAATCTCAAAACTTGCAGGAGAAAAAAATATTCCGATTTTCTTCGTGGGCTTTGGCCTTAGCCAACCAGCAAGCATTGAATTACGAGACTTTGTTTTACCTGAAATTGTTCAGGCGGGAGAATTATTGGGGGTCCCCGTACGCTGGAAACTCTCCAAATTTGACCTCGACAACAATCCTGCTGCCAAAGTTGAGCTCCGATTAACATTAGATGGCGTTGAAGTTGCGAAAGACACAATACCTGCAAAACCAGGTGAAGACATTCGGCACGCACTGATGTTTCGCCCGCCATTTACTGGATTAAACAAAGAAAACTCTGAAGTGAAAGTTTTTGCTAAATTAACGGGCATAGCAAACGCCTCTGCAGAAGATTCATTGACCCGTCCTGTAAAAATCATTGATCGTAAAATCAAAATCTTGGTCATCGATAAATCTCCCAGATGGGATCTTCGCTTCCTCTTGATGAATTTAACCCGCGAAACCGCATCATCCGGTGGCGACGGTAAACCTCCCCGTAAAGCACTTGATCCTAAATTTGTGATTTTAGAGGGCGATCCCGATCTAACTTCGAAAGACCCATTCCTTCAGGAAATACCAACTACCCGAAAAGATCTTTTCGCCTTTGATGTTATTATTCTTGGCGACATTCCTTTGGAAAAACTTGGCCCTGATGGCCCCGAACGAATCAGACAATTTTGTGAAGAGGGTGGTGGATTAATTATCCTAGGTGGCAAACGTTACAACAACCAAGGCTGGAATGATTCCCCCTTGAGCAATCTACTTCCTATTGAGCCTGGCCCTTACGACACTGTTTCGCTCAATGAAAAACGCACCACGATGTTCAACCCTCTTTTAACCAAGGATGGCTTGGTTCAAGAAGCAATGAAACTTGCTGAAACACCCGAAGCCAACTTTCGTACTTGGAAAGATTTACCCGGTATGTACTGGCATGCCCCTGTTAGCAAAATTAAACCAGGTGCAACGCCTTTGCTGGTTCACCCCAGTGTAAAAACTCCCACAGGCCCGCTGCCTCTTTTAGCTACCCAACCCTACGGCAGAGGACAGGTTGCTTGGTTTGGTTTTGATGAAGCTTGGCGTTGGCGCTACAACGATGGTGATGCGATTTACGGCAGGTTCTGGAGCCAATGGGTTTATTGGGCTGCTGGCCCTAGGGTTGGAGCAATCAAACAAATTCGATTATCCATCGATAGACCTGATCCATTTTTAAACACCGGTGGGCAGATTGCTGTTCGGGTTTTAGATAAAAACTTCTTGCCCGAACGCAAAGAAAGTATCAACGCCAAAATCGAATGGCTTGATGCACCCGAAAATACCGATGCAAAAACAAAGCCCAAAGATATTGAGTTGAAAAAAATCCCGGATAAAGCCGGAGAATATCTACTCAACCTTACCCACGACAAAGTCGGAAAATTCTCGTTCTCGATTCCCGGAGAGCAGGATGCACGGATTGAATGGCGCGTATTCCCCCAGCAAGATATCGAAAAAGGTGGTTTAGCAACTTCTCAGCTTTCTGAATCCGCAAGGCTTAGCAAAGGCCAATTTGTTCTTGAAAACGATGCTGAAAAAATCCTAGCCGATATCCCTATTAAATTTTTTCAGATTACTTTCAATACTGAAATCCCAAAACTTAACCCCTTACTTTTTCTTGTGCTTACAATCGGACTAAGCCTTGAATGGTTTTTCAGAAGATGGAACAACCTGAGCTAATTATGGCAGAGGCACTTATTTACAAATCCCTGGGACCCATACGCAACCAGATTAAGAAAATCTGGCTGCTTAATAAATCCATAGACATAATTTATGGGATTTCGAAATCCCTCCTTTTCGTTCTACCTTTGCTAGCAATTGCCTGCCTTGCAGATTGGGTCTGGGATATCGAAGAAGATACCCCTCTGCCCTTCCGATTACTCATGACCGCTTCTTGGTTATCACTATTGATGGTAAGCTTGGCAAGTTATGTTGTGCTGCCTGCGATTAAAAGATTCAAAGAAGATGAAACCGCACTTAAAATCGAACAAACATTTCCCGAATTTGATCACCGCCTTATTACAGTTCTGCAACTTTCCAGACCCGAAGCACGTTTTGACAAAAAGTCAGAAAAGCTTCTTGCTGAATTAACAGGAGAAGTTGTAGCTTGCTATCCCAACTTCAATTTCAATAATGCTCTTGAATTAAAAAAGCTGAAAGAATCCTCTTATCGATTCGCACCAGTATTCTTGTTTGTTGTGATATCATTGCTTTTCGCGCATGAATCTGCAAAAGCATTGTTAGAACGCCAGTTTCTTTTGAACACGCCCATCCCGAGAAACACCACAATCATTAACCTTCCCGAAAAAATTGTGCTTGCAGAAGGCGAAGAAGTCAGCATTGGTTTCGATTTGCGCCTGACAGAAGGTTACATTCCATCGATGGGTAAAATGCGCTGGAAAAACCAAGCTGGAAAAACACTTATTATTCCAATTGAACTGGACGAAATGGGGCAGTGGAAAGCAACACTGGCCTCTTCAATCGAAGATGGTTCTGTAACAATACGGATTGGGGATGGGAGAGCAGGACCATTGCCCGTTATACGGAAAAATCGCCCTACTTTGGAAATGGTCTCTGCGAAAATACTTATGCCCGAATGGTTTGGGAAGCGCCCTGATGGTTCTCCCTATGAAAAAACCTTCCCCAAAGGTGACATCGATGGCATTGAAGGCAGCACGGTTCAAGTTGAATTAAAAAGTTCACAAGCACTCAAAGATGCAACTTTAGTCGTCAAAAATTATGATTCAAATCTTACCCCCGAGACAATGCCCTGCGCCTTAGGCGAAAACAAGCAAACCTTGACTGTTCGTTTTAATCTTAAATTGGGAAATGTAAGATATCAGGTCAATATAAGTAACCAAGATGGCTTGGAATCCAACCCTAATTGGCAACGAAAACTCACCGTATTACAAACTCAAGAACCGTTGGTAACTCTATTACCAGAACAAGTGCCAGGTATCGTAAGAGTTTTTGGCAAAGATGAAGACACTGAAATTGATGGCCTTCCCGTATTGATTGGGAAACAATTCAGGGTTGCATACAAAGCTGAAAGTTATTCAGGTTTATCGGTTGCAAAGTTCCGCTATCGGATCAATGAAAAAGGTGATTGGAAGACACTTCCTCTTCAAGAATTCAAACCTGAATCAGAAAAAACAGGTAAATTCCTTATAGAAGCAGGATCATTTGAAAATAGCCCTGCAAAAGCTTCCATCGATTTTTACCCATTGCCCTCGGAAGACCCTTGGAAAACACCAAGTAGGAGACTTGCAGGTGGCAGATTTGATTTCCAGATTGGGCCATTAAAAAACATTCGAGTAGGCGATAAAATCGAGTATTTCGTTGAAGTCACCGACATGAACCCCGCAGAACCTAAAACAGGGCAATCTGAAATACTAATCAAAGAAGTTGTAGGTGTAGATGAATTACTGGCTTGGTGGAGGCGAAAAGAAAAAGAAACTGAGAAATTAATGCAACTTAAAAACAAACAATCGACAGTTTTCGAAGGCTTTCTACCAAATTTACCTCCAAAACCTTGATTTATAAGGTTTTAAAGTAAATTAGCATTGGCAATGTGATTAGTTATAGGTTAGTATTTTAGATGATATTCCTACCTAAGGTGAGAAAACATGTTTAAGACAATCCGCTTATCTTTGCTTTGTTTCCTGATTTCACTTCCAGTTCTGGCCCAAGGCCAAACCACAACAAAAGTGAAAATTGAAAGGCAAGAATCAACTGCCTTACAGACAGAAAAAGCAACCAAGCGTCTCGAAACCTTGTTGAACATTTTGTCGTACTACAATCTTAACGATACTGAAGAATCAAAGTTGGTTGTCGAAGCCACCACAGTTCTTAAATCACTGCGCCAGCAAGATATGGTTGCAGTTATTAAGCACCTCGAAACTTCAGCAAAGGCAAAATCAAAAACCACCTCCGATGATGAAACTAAACTTGCCTATGTTCGCCATCAGCAAATTTTGGAAAAGCTTCGCGAGTTGGCAATGAAGCAACAAGCAATTCGCTCGCTTGAAATTGCTGCTGAAAGAATGGCCAAAGCTTCAAAAGAAGAATTCTCGATCAATGCAACACTTATGATTTTTTACGGCATGCTCGAAGATAAAAACAGCAAAACCAAATCAATGTTCCCAACGATAGTTACGAAGCTCATAGATCGCCAGCGCGACCTTAATGTTGATGTATCCGTAATTCTTTCACAAGCTGCAGATCTTGAATCGAAATTAGACGACCAGCGCAAAGATAGATTAAAAGAAGGTTTGAGAATTGCCAAAGCTGAAAATATTCGAGGCACGCTTTCTTTGGTTACAGATCATTTAAGCAAATATGGTGACAATCAGGACTCAATTCGCAATTTTAAACCTGCTTCCAACTACACCGAACAAAATCATTTTGCAATGAAGAAAATAGCAGACGCTTGGAGAGCACCAAAAAATACCCTGCAAACATTAAAAGAGTTGCAAGATAAAGTAGGCAAAATGGTTCGCGATCAAAAAGAAATCAATGAAAAGATGAAAGAAGAGGATGCCCCCAAGACACCTGAAGCCAAAATGGAAGTGGCCAAAAAAGAAGCGGACATGGCTAATGTAACCAAGGATATTTTAAAGACTACTGAACCAGCGGTACAAAGTGCAAAACCAGATTTAGCAAAGGCTGAAGCAGCACTTGAAGAAGCTGCCAAGACTCTTGCTGCTGCAGAAGATAAAAAAGCTGAAGTTGCCCAGGATAAAGCACTGAAGGCATTAGAAGCTGCAAAAGAAAAAATCGATGCTGAAGTTGCAAAGATTATGGAGAAGGCTAAAGACCCAGTTGCCAAGGCACAAGACTTGGTTAATAAAATCGAGAAATTAGAAGAGAAACAAAAGCAGGTTAATGAAACTGCAAAAAACATGACAACGCCTGAAGCAAAACCAGATGCAAAAGCAGCAGAAAACATTGCAAAACAAGAAAAAAACTTAGCTGAAAAAGCCATTGATACGGCCAAGGAATCACCCGGCATACCTGAAGAAGTAAAGAAAGCTTTGGAAAAAGCTGCAGATGCTCAAGAAAAAGCTGCGGAAGCAGCGGTCAATAACCCTGACCCTAAAGCAGGGCTAGAAAAAGCGGCCCCCAAAATGAAGGAAGCTTTGGAAGAATTAACCAAAGCAAAAGAAGCTGCAAAAACTGAGGTAGCGAAAGAAAAAGCAAAATCTGACGATGTTGCAAAGCGTGAAAAAGCCGCTGATGAATTAGCCAAAGCTGCTGAAATGCAAAAAGAAGTTGCACAGAAGTTAGACAAAGCAAAACAAGAAGGTGCAATGGATGCGCTGAAATCAAAAGATGTCGCAAAAAATCTTGCAAAAGATGTACAAAAAGCGATGGCAGAAACAGAAAAAGCAGCTAAAAACGCAATGGGCGATGCTAAAGAAGCAACAGATGAAGCTGTAAAAGATCAGAAAGATTCTGAAAAAGCCCTGCAAAACAATGACCTTGCAAAAGCTGCAGAAGCTGCTGCTGATGCTGCTGAAAAACTGGATATGGCCGCAAAAGATGCTGCAGAAATGGTGAAAGCTGACAAACAGGATAAAGCTGTTGCTCAAGCAAAAGAAGAGATGAAGCAAGCTGATGTTAGCGAAGCTGCACGCAGAGTCGCACAAGCCCTCGACAAAAACAAAGAAGCTGAAAAAGCCACCGCAAACGCCAAAGAAAAACTTGGCGAAGGTAAAGCTGAAATGGATCTTGCAAAGAAGCAAGGCGACCTCGCAAAGCAACTTGATAATGCCAAAGATAAGAACCCTGAAGCAGCAGAAGCTGCTGCGGATGCTGCAAAAGCTTTAGCCAAGGGCGACGTTAATAAAGCCATCGAAGCTCAAAAAGCTGCTTTGGAAGGCCTTAATGATTCTCCAGAAAAGGGCGCCAAGGAAATGGCAAATGAACAGAAAGCTTTATTAGAAGCTACGCAGGAACTGGCGAAAGCTCAGGATGCAGGAAACATGGCAAAAGACGCAGCAATGCAAGCTGAGGCGTTGGTACCGGACAATCTAAAAGGCGATTTGAAAGCTGCGGAAGCTTTGCTTGAAAAGGGTGCCGAAGCTGCGGCAAAGGGCAATATTCAAGAGGCGGCAGCTAAGCAAGCTGAAGCTACCAAGAGTTTGGAAAAAGCATTAGAAATGCTTAATGAGTTGGCCAAGGCCTTGGATGTACCCATGGGTGTTCCTGGTGAAACGGCACTGGCAAAAGCCGATGGAAAGTCCGACCAAAAAGCGGACCCTTCAGATGCCAAAGCCGAACCCAAGGATTCACCTATGCCAAACTCCAAACAAGCCGAAACCAAAGGCGATGGGGATCGCAAACCCGATGGCACAGAAGAAGCTGCTCTTGCAAAATTGCTTGAACTTCAAGCCAATGGCGGATTCCTTAAGCTTCCTGAAAAAGAACGCGAAGCTCTATTGCAATCATTAGGTGCTAATCTCCCACCTGAATATTCAGCTATGATCCAGAAATACTACCGCGACTTGGCAGACAAGCAAAAAACGAGCAAGGCGCCGCTGCCTTCCTCTAGATAAGTTGATCATCATGAACCAATTCAATAGGCGAAAGTTTAATTCTTGCTTAACAGCTTCAATCCTTGGGATTGCAGTCCCTGGTTTTGCTCAAGAAAAGGTCGCCGCCGTTATTCATGCAAAACTGGATGAACCTACAAAAAAAGCGATTGCCAAAGCTTTGGCATTCATGGCAACCAAGCAAAACCCCGATGGATCTTGGTCTGATGGGGGATATCAGCACAGCACCGCGATAACTTCCTTTGCTTTGCTAGCTTATATGAGCCAGGGGCACCTCCCTGGGCAGGGTATGTATGGGCCTGAAGTGAATAAAGGTGCACAGTTTTTAATTGCCTCTGCTCGCGAACCCGATGGTTTGCTTATTGGCGCTCGAGGGGGTGGCCAAAGCATGTATTCGCATGGGATTGCAACGCTTACCTTATCCCAACTTTGGGGAACGACGTCGGATGATTCGATTAGGCCCGTGCTTAAGCGTGCAGTCGATTTGATTATCCGGAGCCAAAATCCTCAAGGTGGATGGCGCTATAACCCGACTCCTGCTGATGCTGATATCTCCGTCACGGTTATGCAAGTTATGGCACTAAGGGCAGCAAAAAATGCTGGCCTTCATGTTCCTGATCAAACACTCAAAAAAGCAATCGAATACATCGAAAGCTGCAGAGATGCAAAAACCGGAGGCTATAGTTATCAGCCAAGATCTGGCGGCCCAGAATTCGCACGAACAGCAGCAGGGCTTTGTGTTTTACAGTTAGCTGGCAAATATGACTCCAAGGATATCCCCCTAGCTGTCGAATATCTTGAAAAACACTTCAAGAGTAAATCTCACTTTTGGTATGGTCATTACTATGCCAGTCATGCCATGCATCAAGTGGGCGGTGCTGCTTGGAACTCATGGTATGCAAAACTAAAAGAACTTGTTTTGCCAGAACAAGGGCCTGATGGTTCGTGGTCTGGTAACAACCTTGACTCACACAAAGTTGGGCCTATTTACCAAACCAGTATTGCTGTAATTGCACTTTCCGTGCCTGCACAGTACATACCTATTTTCCAACGCTAAGCTCGAACAAGATTCACCTGCATTCATGTTCCTTAAATGCAGGTGATTGTTTATTTAAGAAAAACCTTCATTAAATCATGCCCCTTGGCAAAAAGAACTGAACTAGCAGCGGCAGCAACTTCATCATAAGTCTCCTGCCCATTTGCAAGAATACCTGTACCTGCAATAACAAACGGAACCGCACCATGCGAATGCGCACGGGTCTGAACTGGTGTTCGGTGGTCAGGCGAAATTAAAATGCGCCAATCCTTGTAGCTGGGCAATACCGCCATCAATGGCGCAACAATGTGCCGATCGATTTGTTCTAGAGCTTCAATTTTGGCATCGACCCGACCTTCATGCGAAGCTTCGTCTGGTGCTTCAACATGTACACAAACAAGATCGTGATTTTTGATTGCTTCAATGGCGTAACGACCTTTGGCAGCGTAATCGGTATCAAGATATCCTGTTGCAGTGGGAACATCGATACGGTTCCAACCCAGCAACATGCCGACACCTCGAACGAGATCTACAGCACTGATGATTGCGCCATTCACATGATGAACATCCGCAAACTTTTTTAACACCGGAGATACACCCATACCCCAAAGCCAACACTGGGTGGCTGGTTTATGCCCTTCTGCAATCCGCTTTTTATTAACCTTATGATCAAG
>DBCB01000290.1 GCA_002303765.1 Planctomycetaceae bacterium UBA969 | reverse complement strand
CTCGACAAAAAAGATTAAGCAGCAAGCGCTTCAGATTGAACGGAATCCTGATAAGCCCTGACAACAACATCAGAAGGGCCAAACATGCGTACCGAGCCGTGATCCATCCAGATAACTTTGTCGCAAATAGATTCGATAGAACCTAAATCATGGCTGACCATGACCATAAGATGAGCCTTAGCCATCATGTCTTTCATGCGTTGCCTAGCCTTTGCTTGGAAAGCGAGATCGCCTGCAGCAAGGACTTCATCAACAAGAAGGATTTCCGGATCGATGGAAGTAGCGATAGAAAAGGCAAGCCTGACGAGCATGCCCGCGGAATAGAAGCGGACAGGCATGTTTAAAAAGTCGCCAAGTTCGGTGAATTCTGCAATGCCGTCTTTTTTCGAAGCGATGGTTTTAGGGGTTTCGCCTTGAAGATAGCTACGAAAAGCGATGTTTTCCCAGCCAGTGGATTCTGGTTCGAAGCCCAGAGTGATTTCGAATAGGGAAGAGATTCTGCCTTCAACGATGCGTTTGCCGCTTGAGGGGTAATAAACCCCAGCAAGAGTTTTTAGGAGAGTGCTTTTGCCTGCACCATTATGGCCAATGATGCCAAGACGATGTCCCTTTTCCACTGCAAAACTTACATTTTTAAGAGCATCGACGACAATATCGGGGGGTGCCTTGCGTGCAAAAATCTTCCCTAAAAGGAATTCCTTGAGGGTAATAGATTTGCAAGCACGCATCTTAAATGTAAGGCTCAGGTTGTCTAGCTCGATTCTCGCCATGTGTTTCTTACCCAGAAAATAAATTAAAGATGAAAGATGATACGCTTTTCTGAAGCCTTGAGGGCTGAATAAGCCACGACCATGGCAATCAAAGTAAGAGCAAAGGCCACGCCAAAAGTTTCAGAGCTTGGAAGCTTCTGGTAAATCAACGGGTCGCGAATTAGCTCTAAGAAAGGAGAAAGAGGATTGAATTTCAGAAGTATGCCAAGCCTTCTGCCTTCCAAAACCGAAGGCGGATACATCACTGGCGTAAGATAGAAAAGAATCTGAAGCCCAACTTCGGAAAGGTGCCTGGTATCACGGAAGTAAACCGTCGCGAGGCCAAAAATACAAGAAAGAGACCAAGCAAACAAAAAGATAAGCAGCATGCTAGGGGCAATGGATAATATGGGGGCTATTCCTGGCCAGCCTAAGAACCAGAGGCTTAGTGCAACCACAAGGCCCATGCCGATCAGAAAGTGAAATCCAAGCCCTAGAACGGTTCTGAGAGGGTAAATGGCCATAGGTATAGGCTGCTGCCTAATGTAGGCCTCGGCCATGAAAAAACTGTTGCAACCTGCTGTGATGCTTTGGGTAAGGAAGTTCCAGACAGCCATTCCAGCAAGTAAAAACGGGCCAAAAAAGCGGTAGTCTTGCTGGAAGATGCTACCGAAAACCACACATAGGATGACAGTCATTGCGATGGGGTGTAAAAGGGACCATCCCATGCCCAATACCGAACCCCGGTACCTTTGCCGCAAGTCATTTTGCACCAAAGAAAACCAGAAATAACGATAAGACCAGATAGAACTTATATACGCATACATTTTGTCTGACAGAATCCTTTCTGCAGGCCAAATTCTGAACCTAAAAACGATCACGTACTAGCCTCTACCATGTCCTAGGAAAAAAATCAATTCGCCTTTTCGGTTGAAGAAATAAGGCTTGTAACAAAGTGGGTTTTTCGTGGTATAGTTAGACTTGTAAGCTTAATTGTTGCCGTTTTAGGTTGCAAATAGACCGCTTCTTACGGAAGTAACGAAAATAAGATGCAAAACAACGGTACCAAAAAGATAATATTTTGTAGCGCAAGCCATTCATATTTTAGAATCTAATTGTTAGATACATTTGGCAGATTCCCTGCCCGGTGTACTTTAGACAGGGGCTGATCATGATTCGATATCGATTTGCAATTGGAGCTGCTGGAATCTTGGGCCTAGGTGCGATCATAGCATCGACCAAAGTGCTTGGAGAAGCAGGCAAGGGAAAAAAAGAACAAGATATTCGTAGCACTGGCTTGATGCAGCCGATTCATCAAGATAGGCAATTCGAAATGAAGTTTTCGGAATGCCGTTTTACAGGCCACCCCCTGGTAACTTATAAAACCCAAAAAGACGAGACATACTTTGCGTTGCAATTGCAACCAAAGTTGCAAGCAAATGCCCGTATGCCCCGTGATATTTTGCTTTTAGTGGATACCTCTGCGAGCCAGGCTTCTGCACCTTTGGAAATGTCGCGAAAAGTTGCAGGGCTTTTTGCTGAAAGTCTTCAGGCTGAAGATCGCCTTTCGATCATGACCATAAGTAACGATTCAAAACAAATCAGCAGGGGATTTCGCAAGAAGGAAGATGCGATTGCCTCGGTATCGGAGTTGGCAAAAGAATACGCATCGGGTGGTACCAACCTTAAAAAAGGAATCTCCGACGCAATAAGTTCATTTGAATCGATAGCTGGTAGGCAGCGTGTTTTGGTTTTCATGGGCGACGGTATGAGTATCGCAGGGCCGATTGATGGCACAGATCGTGCTGGGCTTTGCAAGGAAATGACAAGCAAGGAAGTGGTGTTTTTCCCTGTGCCGATAGGCTCGAGAATGGATCCTTCAAACCTTCATGGATTAGCTTCGGGAACCGGTGGCATATGCATGCGCATGTTGCCAGGCGATTGGGTTGAAGATTTGCACAAGCGTTTGCAAGCTGCAATAGAAGTGCCAGTGCTTTATTCCGCAGCGTTGCAACTGCCTAAAGAAGTGTCTGAGGTGTACCCATCGAAGTTGCCTCCACTAAGGTCGGATTCTCCGACGCTTGTAGTAGGAAAACTCGAAGCGGGCAAAACCCTCGAATATAAACTTGAAGGCAAGCAGTTGGGCAAAGAGGTTTCATTGAATGTTAGTGAGGCCATTCCGGTATCTGAACCTGAAAATTACTTCCTTCTTCAAGTTGTGCAGCAGTGGAAGAATGTGAAGGAAACGCCTGCTTTAATTCAAGCGGATAGAGCCTTGGCTTTTGCGGCAGAGCAAAATCAGGTGGCAGTTAGCGATCTTAAAGAGAAGGCAGAATGGGCATTGCGAGAAGATAAGTTTGATGCTGCTTCAAGGCTGTTTAATCAAGCGCTTGAAATAGATCCTCAAGATGGTGAAGCCAAAAATGGCTCGAAGTTGGTGCAGAAATTGCGTGATGGTAAATTAACGCTAGAGCAGATTCGTAAAGAAGTTCAACCTACCAAGGGCGAAACAATTGTTCGCATTGGAGCACAGGGCAAAAAAATAAGAGTTCCCTTGGCACAAGTGCCTGTGGATAAGGATGCTGCTGAAAAGCCAGTGTTACCTGCTCCAGCCGTTGTTGGTGGCATAAACGAGGGTGATCCTCTAAAGGAAACAGCAGCTAGAAGGGCAGTTGCTGATCAGCAAGCGACCCAAACTGTGGACGAATACATTCGAAACGCAAACCGTTTGGTCACCCGAGATCCAGATGGTGCTTATGAAATGCTCAAGCGTCTTTTGGATACAACCCAAACGAACCCTGATTTAAGCCCTAAAGGGCAGAGCAATTTGGTGGGCCGAATTGAACGTGCCTTGCAAGGTGTTAAGCGTGAAGGCCGTAGGGTTAAGAGCGACCAAGATGAAAGACTTCAATTGCTTGCAAATGCAGATGCTAGAAGTGCACAAACAAAAATGGTAGTCAATCAGCAAGAGCGAATCACTGAAAGAATGCGTGTTTATCACAACCTGATGAACCAGGCACGCGAGCTCGAAGCTAGTAAACAAGCCCAGGGAATCCGTCAAGATATGGTTAATCTTGGTCTGCCCGTTCCCCAAGCTGTAACTGCAGCTTACACGGTTGGTCAAAGAGGTTTTTATCTTAGGGAGATGCGCGATCTTCAGCGAGTTCGGGATGATCGCTGGCTTGCAACCCTTTACGAAGTTGAGCGGTCCCATATTCCATTCCCTGATGAACCTGAAATTGTTTTCCCTGATTCTGCTTATTATACCCGTAGAAATGGGGGCATTGCAGGATACAAGGACTGGGCCGATTTCTCCGAAAAACGAAAAGCCAGATATGGTACCTCAACGTTTGGCGATGATATTCCGCTGCCCCGAACCATTGAACTGAAAAACACTCTTTTGAAGCAAGTTCGATGGCCCGGCCTTAAGGATGGCGATTTCAAACTATCCGAAGTCTTGGAACAACTTAGCAGAGTCTACAACCTTGAGTTTGATATTAATGAAAAAGCATTTGCTGCAGATGGTGTGATGGATGTTAACAGTCAGATTGTTGCATCTGCAGATAAGCCTCTTCCTCCTGTGAATGGTTCGGTTTCCACCGTTTTGAAAAAGATTCTTGCAAGAGTTCCTGCAGGTTCAACTGCTACTTTTATGATAAGAAGAGAAAGTATCGAAATCACAACGGGCGCTGCAGCCATTTCTGAAAAAGTGGTACGCATCTACCCTGTTGCTGATCTTGTTTACCCGCCCCCAAGCGCTTTTAACCAACAAATTGGCTTGCAACAGGCAACCCTTTATGGCCAAGCAGGTAGCTTTGGTCTTCAACAACAAGCCGTTCAAAATCAAGGCTTTAATAATGCCATCATGGCGGGCGGTATCGGTGCCATTGGCGGCGGTGGCGGTGGCCAAGGTGCACTTGGTGGTCTTGGTGGTGGTCTTGGTGGTGCTGGCTTACTAGGCGGTAACGCAGGCCTTGGTATTGGTGGTGGTATGGCCATGGCTGGCAACGGAGGAAACTTCGGTCAAAACGGTGCAGTCGGCCAACAGGGCCAGTTCGGAAACGCAGGCTCGCAGTTCGGCCAGCAAGGTGGCAACTCCTCTGATGTTTTGATCACTATCATTCGTGGTGTTGTAGGTAATGGCGATAAGGATTGGGCTACGGCGCTTGCTGCTCCTGGGGCGGCTCCTGCTGATCCTCTTGCAGATCCTAACGCCGGTCCAGAAAAAAACCAGATCGGTTTCTACGATACAGCTAATGCTTTGGTTATCAAAGGTACCTCCAGAGTTCATACAAATGCCTATGCGCCAGTTATCAATATTGGTGGCGCAGCAGCAGGTATGGGTGCCTTGGACAAACCTAAAGATGGCAAAGTCATTGTTGAAAACAAGTTCGACAAAAATGGTAAGCCAGTTGTGGCTGCGGTTCCCAAACTTGATCCAGCCAAACTGAAGATTGACCCCCAGGCCTATTGGAAGGAAGCTCTCGAAAAAGCAGGCGATAATCCTTCCATGGTCATCGCAATTTCAGATTTCCTTGCAATGAATCGTTACTTTGATCATGCAGCAGATTTTCTTAAAGCTAACATCCGTAAGGGGATTGTTGTAAAGCCTTGGGTTTATGAAGCACTTGCTATCGCCTTACGCGAAAGTGGTGGCTCACCTGCTGAAATCGAACGCGCTGAAGTTGCTGCAATCGATCTCGAACCTGCAGATGGTAACGGTTTCCTTAAAGCCGCAAACACCATGGCGGAAATGAAACGCTACACCATGGCTCTTGCCTTCTGTAAGCAAGCAGCTCACTTAGAACCTAATACCTCTGCTCCTTTTGAAGCTGCAATTAAATTTGCTGAACTTGCAGATGATACCAAGGCAATGGATTGGGCTGTAAGCAACTTAATGAAGCAGGATTGGCCTGCTGATAATAAAGATCTTCAAGAACTTGCACTCATTAAATCCGAAGCACTAGCTAGAAAGCTTAGGCAGCCCGGTAATGATCAAGCTCAAAATGCCGCTACTGCAAGCATTAAGGAAAAAGGCCGTAGAGATCTTGTCATCAAGCTTGCTTGGCAGGGCGATGCAGATCTCGACCTTCAAGTTAAAGAACCTGTTGGAAGTATTTGTAACCCAACCAATACCCAGACCGTTGGTGGTGGTGTATTCTTGGGCGATTCTCTTACTGAAGCAGGCTTGGAAACTTACACTGCTGCAGAAGCATTCAAGGGTAATTACGAAATCAGAGTCAAGAAAGTCTGGGGCAAAACTCTAGGGGACAAGGCTCAGGTTCGCATTATCCATAACCAAGGTACCGCCCAACAGCATGAGGATATTTTCTCTATCGACCTGACCAAGAATGCTCCATTGGTGGTTAAGGTTGCTGAAGGTCGTAGGACCGAACTTGCTTATGTTTCGCCTCCTTCATTAAGGCCTACTAGCAGGTCTGAAAAAATCCGCATGGTTTCGAAGGATATTGGAACCCAACTTCGCGATATTGCTGATCCTGAAGTTACAGGTTTTCAAAGAGGGACTTCGATTGCAAGTGGTGCAATCCCTGTTGAAATGGAAGCACCTGCTTCTAATAAGAATGATGGGAACGATAAGATCCTTTATCAAACCCGAGTTCAATCCTTCATGAAAAATGCCATGGATATGACCACTCAGGTGGTGCTTTCTTCAGACCGCAGATCGATGAGGGTTTCCGTAACCCCTGTGTTTGAAAGCACTGCAAACATCAAACCTGGTGCGACTGTGGTGAATAGTTCTGTGATTCCAGGGGGTAATTAGTCTTTAATTTAACCCGTGTAAAGAGGGGGAGAACCTAGATAGGATCTCTCCCTCTTTTTTGATGACTGTATTCATTAAAGCTTGGCTGATTCAACTTTTGTTTGCTATGATTGATCATTGTTATCTTCTGTTTAAAGGCTAGGATCGTAATGCATCTTTTCTTAGAAATCCTGAAGGATGGCAAACCCAAGCAACGTATTGTTGTTAAGGATGGTGAAAGCTATGTTGGTCGTGCAGATGATTGCAAGATTCGCATCCCCTCCACTAATGTCAGTCGAAAGCATTGCAAACTAACCCTTAAAGATAGGCTCGCTTTTATTGTGGATTTGCAAAGTGTGAATGGCACCTTTGTAAACGGTGCTAAAATTTCAAAGAGCACCATCCTTCGTGAAGGCGATATTCTTTTGATCGGGCCAATAACGTTCAGAGTAATGGTTCCCACCTCGGTCACCAAGCCAATTGCTCCTGTGAGGCCTTCTAAAAATCAAGCTCCTAAAAAAGAACCCGAATTCGAACTCGAGCTTTTTCCAGAATCTTCATCAAATGACGATGGTGATTCTTTTAGTGTTTCCCCCGATGACAGCGATAGCATTATCCCAATTCAAGGGGAGCAA
>DBCB01000377.1:2491-9518 GCA_002303765.1 Planctomycetaceae bacterium UBA969 | reverse complement strand
GCCAGCCAGCCTACAAGAAAATGGGAGCACGGGCAGGGTATACTCTTCTTACCGCTTTATTTATTGGGTTGGCAGGGTTCATGGGCGGCTTGACCGTCCTTTTCCATGTGCTTCCCAAAGTTGTGCTTTTCCCGATTCTTATTTTTGTTGGACTTGAGATCACTTCCCAGACTTTCCGGGTAGTTAATCCTAAGCATTATCCCGCACTCGCACTAGCTATTCTTCCCTCGCTTGCCTACCTTGGCTTGCTGTTGATTAAAAGCATTTATGGCCCTGTTTTGCCCGGAAACCCCGAAGCTATCAACGCTATTCAAACGCTTCGATGCCTTGCCAACGGGTTTCTTATTTCCGGTATGTTGTGGGCTGCAATGATGGTTTCGATTCTTGATGACAAGATGTCCAAAGCCAGTTGTTATTGTTTTGTGGCTGCAATCCTAGCGTTTATTGGAGTCATACATTCTCCTTTGGCGGACGAAACCGTTGGATTTCCCTGGACTGTACTCGCTTCGATTGACAAGCCGTTTCTTGAAGCGGTTAAAGTGCAATCACCCTATCATTGGGCTAGTGGGTATTTGATCTGTGCTGGGTTATTGCTGGTGTTATCGAAGTATGGCAAAGCTGCAGATGAAGAGTTGGCACCAGGAGAAGAATTTCAATCAAATGCTTCTGGGAAGATATAATAGAAAATATGAAACATCCCATGGGTATTCTCATGAAGTTCAGCTTTAGATTAAAATGTCTTGGATTAACCATCTGTGATTTTTTTACCTCGTTACTGTTTATTATTGCCTTTCTTTTCTACGGGTCGGACGCAATTGCAAACGCTCCTTTCCCTGCGATTGTCATACCGGTAACCACGCCTTTTGAAAGCGAGGGCTCTAAAAGGATTCGCAATCTTGCTCTCGAAGCTTTGGACAAATTTATTCTTGAGACCAAGGGTGTTCCCGCTGCCGAACGTCCTGTTTTTAAATTGATCATTGATTTTAATCCTGAGGGCAAAGCCTTCACCTCTGAGTTTGGCCCTGCTTACGATCTCGCACAATCCTTGCGCCTGTTAAAAAACAGGGGCAGCTTGAGCATTTTTGGTTGGGTGCATGGCGAGGTGCAAAGGCATGCTGTGCTTCCTTTACTTGCTTGCGACAATATTTATTTTTCTAAAGATGCGGTGGTAGGAGGAGTGATTGGCGAGAGTGGGGAATTTTTAAGTAACACCATTCGGACAGCCTATGACGAAATAACTGCGGGAAGATTTGCCAAGGTGGTGATTCGGAAAATGTACTCGCCAGATTTGGTGATAGTTAAAGCCACCAATCCCAAAGGCAGAGAAATTTTTGTCGAGCGGGCGGAAGATCCTCAGGGTGAGGTTGTCATGCAGGCTGGAAAAGAGGGCCGCTACGATTTCTCCACCGGTAAAGCACTTGGCATTGCTGAGCAGGAACCAGCAGATGATCTTAACGCACTTGCTGCAATTCTTCGACTTTCTGCAAAAAGCTTGGGCGACGCCACTGCTTCAAGTCGGGATTTTGTGCCTTGGAGGATTGTGTTGACGGGTCCGATTAATCCGGAGTTGTTTGAGCGTTTCAAGCGCAGGGTAAGCAGAGCGGTAGGGCAGGGCGCCAATTGTCTGATTTTGCAATTTGAGTGTGGCCAAGGAAAGGCGGAATCCGCGCTTGAGATTGCCAGCTTTATCCGTGATCTTGAAAAATCTTCCCGTGTTAATCCCATTAAAACCATCGCTTTTCATACCACCCGGGCAAGGGATTTATCACTAATCATGTCGCTTGCTTGTTCGAAAATTATTATGGAGGAGGGTGCTTCGCTTGGATCGATCGAGGAAAGCTTGGTTGCTAATCCGGAAACCAGGCTACGGGTGCGTGCACAATTGGAGGAGTTGCTAAAGGATAAAATGGGTGGCAAACCTGAAGTGAAGTTACTTGCTGAGGCGTTTCTAAACACATCAAGCAGAATAGCGTTGGTGGTTCAAAAGGTTACTGGCGAAGTCAAGCTAATCGATTCTGAAGATCTGGTTAATCAGCCTGCGTATAAACTTGAATTACAAATCAAGCCGTTTGCCAAGGAAGATGAAAACAAGCCATTGCGACTTCGGGCAGAGCAAGCGGTAGATTCAAGAATAGGTGTGGCTAATACCGTTGCCAAGGATATTGAAAGTGCATTGATTTCTGAAAACTTTAAACCGGAAAGTGTACCTATTTCGGGGACTGATTGGCTGGATGAGTTGGCGGAGTTTCTTACCCATCCTTGGACCCGTGTGGTTCTTATCATGCTTGCGATCACGTGTCTTATTCTTGAAGTGAAGATGCCGGGCATCAGCCTGCCTGGAGTTTTATCTGCGTTTTTCTTTGTCTTGTTTTTCTGGTCGCACTCGCAGTTTTCCGGGCAGATTTTCTGGCTCGCAATCTTCCTTTTTTTCTTGGGTATGATTCTTATTGGTATCGAAATCTTTGTTCTTCCTGGATTTGGTGTTACTGGTATTGCTGGAATTTTACTGGTTTTAGGAAGCCTCGGATTGGTTGCCTATGGTCATTGGCCCAAAAATCCAGATGAATGGGTTGGCTTGGGGAAATCGATGGCTCCTTATGGCATTAGTTGTATGGGTGCTTTAGTTGCTGTTGTTTTTATTGCGCAGTTTTTACCTTCCATGCCGATGACTAGCAAACTTTTTCTTAGACCTCCCGATAACGATGATCAGCCTTTGTTTGCAGAAGATGAATTGCATCAAGGGTTGGCTGGTTTGTTAGGTTCGATTGGTGTTGCAGAGACTAACTTGCATCCTTCGGGGAAGGCAAGGATTGGGGATCACTGGCTTGATGTGGTCTCGGATGGCGGATTCATCGTTCAGGGCGCTAAAATAAAAGTATGTCAGATTGAAGGTGGTAAAATTGTTGTTAGTGAAGTTTTCTGATCGCATTCTTCGAAAAGGTGATAGTTGCACGAATTGTAAAAAGGAAATGAAGTACTCATGGATTCATCGAACTTAACTTTTGCTGTTTTTTTGGTATCGACCGGGTTTGTGCTGTTTGGGTTGGAATTGTTTCTTCCCACGGGGGGAATCCTTGGCATGCTTGCTCTTTCGAGCATGATCGTAGGCATTACTTTTGCATTTAAGCAGGGTTTGCTTCAAGGGGCGATCTTCTTAACTATTTCTGGTGTGGGGGTTCCTGTTGCTTTGAAATTGTTTTTTTGGGCCTGGCCTCGTACCAGTATGGGCAAGAAAATGACCGTACGAAGTGCTGCTGCTGAAGAAACCATTGGAAACATGGCTTCGCATCAAGCCCTAGATCTATTAGTCGGGAAAACAGGTAAAACACTTTCAGAGTTGCGCCCATCTGGTATAGTGGACTTCGAAGGTCGTAGGATTGATGCAATTAGTGAAGGAATATTGATTGCCGAAGGCTTACCTGTTGTGTGCATTTCGGCCCAAGGGGGGCATGTGGTGGTAAAGCCATTTGTTGTGACCGGGTTTGAGAATGAGCAAATCTCTAACATGGATTTAAATTAGTCTAAGAGCAATATTTATTTGAATATAGGGAGAGTTTAATGTTTGGTGAAATTCTAGCTGCTTCTGATTCTATTACTACCGTTTATTTAGTCGGCGGTGTTATCGGATTTGTCATATTTCTGCTTGTAGCATTCTTTCTCTTGAATTTCGTGGGCCTTTGGGTTCAGTCGTTTTTGACGGGCGCAGGAATTGGGTTTGTAGATATGTTACGAATGAAGCTTTGCGGTCTTGATTACGCTACGATTGTGAAACAAAAAATTGCATTAGTACAGGCCGGCGTCAAGGATGTGAGCCCTCAAGATATGGAAGCTCATGCGCTTTCCCGAGGTAATTTGCAAAAAGTGGTGAGTGCTGTTATCGCAGCTCACAAAGCTAAGATGGATTTGAAATGGAGTGCCGCTGCTGCAATCGATCTTGCTGGTCGTGATGTTTATGAAGCCGTCAAGCGCAGTGTGGATCCTAAAGTTATTGATTGCCCTGACCCTTCTAAAGGTAAGGCGACTCTTGATGGTGTTTGCAGAAATGGTATCCAGTTGCGTGCTCGTGCGCGTGTTACGGTTCGAACCAAGCTCGATAGGTTAGTTGGTGGCGCTACCGAAGAAACCATTATTGCCCGTGTTGGTGAAGGTATTGTTAAAGCGATTGGTAGTGCAGAGCATCATACCGATGTGCTTGCAAACCCGAATTTGATTTCTCAGGCGGTATTAAAGAATGCCTTGGATTCTCAAACAGCGTTTGAAATTGTATCGATTGATGTGGCTGAAATTGATGTGGGCGTGAATGTTGGTGCAAAATTGCAGGAAGAGCAGGCTGGTGCAGATCTTCGTGTAGCGCAGGCAAATGCCGAAAAACGCAGAGCACTTGCAGTGGCTTTAGAGCAGGAAATGCGCGCCAAGACCGAAGAAAATCGCGCTCAGGTTATCCTTGCAGAAGCAGAAGTTCCGAAGGCGATTTCCCAATCAATCCGCGAAGGCAAAATGGGTTACATGGATTACTTCCAAATGAAAAACTTGCAGTCTGACACGCAAATGCGCAATGCAATTGCGGGTTCTCCAGAAAGGGCTTCTTCCTAAATCGTTAATCAGGTATTTGCTATGGACTTGATTTTTGCAGTAGGTTGGGAAGGGTTTATAATCCCTGGGATTGCATTTGTAATCTGGGTTATAAGTTCATTGGCTGGGGGTAAAAATCCTCCTCCGAATCCGAAGGCTGGGGCTAAAAACTTGGGGTCGGGCAATCGCGCTCCGCTTTCAGATCTCGAGCGGTTTTTTCAAGAGGCTAAGCAACGTAGGGCCAAGCCTGAACCTGTTCCTATTGCTTCTCTTAATGCTGAATCTAACGCTCCCAAGGCGAAACAGCGCCCCACCAAAAGCCCTGTCAAAAGAAGTAAGATTGAATCAACTCCCAATCCTTTTCTAATTGATCAAATTGCGAGTGCATTAGAGGCCCCGGCTATTCCCGTGCAGGGTGCAGAAATTAAAAAGGTGGCCAATGAGGCGGAAGTTTTGCCACCTTCGCCAGCTACAATAACCAAAGATTCAAAGCGAAAATTCGCATCCAAAACCAGCCCACTAATTGCTGAGGCTCTTGCGCTTTTAAAAGGCCCTAAGGTGATTGGTTCTGCGTTGGTTTTACAGGAAATCCTGCAGCCACCTCTTTGCATGCGCCGTAGGCCGTTCAGATAAACTTAAGCCCGGATTTCTATCCGTTAAGAAAACTCCAAATCTCTGAAGATGCATGAATTTTGTTGGAAGGTTTGCCTGCAAGGCGCTTGTTCAGCGTTCCCTTGCCCCCAGGCCAATGGTGCCCTAATTCGTCTACTAAAATGGTTCGAAATTTTGTGTTATGTTTGCCACAGTGCCTGTCTGTAATCTGGACTCCGTTTTGAGTTTCGGTTTTAATTGAGGTGTTAACCCCGCCCAGAGCCTTTTCCCATGAAGCAATGGTGGCAGAAACTGCGGGCCTATTTTCTGAAAGGCGGGTCCAAGGCGAAATAATTGCGCCCCCATCAAAAGGCATTAAAGGGTCGGCTTTACCCATGATGTAGATGGTTGGGATTTCTAGGTTGGAAGCTATTTGATCTTGGCGCATTAGGCCTGAAACTGGGGCGATGCCCTTGGGTTTGTGGGTGCCTTCGCTTGCGAAACGGAATGTCATGCCTGCGCCATTCGAAAAGCCTGTCATGAATATTTTTGATGGATCAATCAGCTTAAGATTTAAAACATGATCGATCAAAAGATCAAGAAATGCGACATCATCAACGCCTGGCTGCCCCATTTGTGATCTTGGTGAGCCATCATTCCAGACTTGGGGATTTTGCAGAAACCCAGGGCCACGGCTCATGTCCTCCCGGGTGCCCTCGGGGAGTAGCAGCACGATATCTTTTTCATCCGCGAATTTATCGAGTTCGGTTTCGTCAAGAGTCCAGGCTGCGGTACCACCTGCTCCATGAAGCATGATGAGAAGTGCGCAGGGCTTTGAATAATTGCGGGGCTTTCGCAATAAAGCGTACCTTCGCATGTTTCCGCAGGTTAATTCGATTCGTTGCGTTTGTCCCATGAGTTAAATCCGAATTATGCAGAAGCAAGTTCTGTCCAGAGGCCTTTGTATGTGTGTAAAAACTCAATGGTTGAGGCTTCATCGGGAAAGGTCTTACCCACTTCAATCATCGTTGCCCTATTATAGCCCGATTGCCTGAATAGTTTAAATAATTCGCGATAGGGGTAAGTGCCTAGCGAATTCTTGTAAAGGTCATTGATATGGCAAGATTTAATCCAAGGTTGCAGCATTTTAAAGGATTCTTCAACGCTGCCATTTTTTACATCATCGGGATTTGAATTCCAGGTCACACCAACCGAGGCATGGCCACATTGTTCCATTATGGTTTTCATGTTTTCAGGTTTGGCGGTACCTGCGCCATGAACTTCCACCCAGATTTCGATACCGGCATCGCTTGCAGCTTTGCCACATGAGATGAGGGATTTTCCAATTTGTTCCAATGTTTTAGGGATGGGGACTTCTTTAGGAAGGCCATTAGGCCTGACTTTTACCCCTTTGCCTCCGATATCGCGAACCAGATCGACGAATCTTTTGCAGGTTTCGATGTTTTCATCGACTGTTTTTTTGCTAGTTGAGTGGAACTCGCAAACCGAGCCTGCACCCCAGATTTCGATGCCTGCATCTGCGAATTTTTTGCGAACATCTTTTCTTTCATCGGGGGAAAGAGTGGGTTCGACTTTGTGTGCATGGGTGGTGCGAAGCTCAACAGGGGAGATTCCTGTGGTTTTGCAGACCCTGAGTAGTGCTGGTAGATCAAGTTTTGCCCCTAGATTGTAGGTGACGAGGCCAAGTTTAAAAGGGATGCTTTTAGGTTCGACTTTGGTGTTTTGGGCAGCATAAGCTGGGTTAATACAGGCTAATGAGGCGATTGAAGGTGCATAAGTGAGGAAGTTTCTGCGGGTTGTAGCGTCCATTTTGCGATTCCTTGAGTATTTAGGCGGGTTTAGC
>DBCB01000377.1:0-2467 GCA_002303765.1 Planctomycetaceae bacterium UBA969 | reverse complement strand
AGCAATCTTTTGGCCCGTTGCCTCGTCTTGTAATCAGGGCATACTACCCTTGTTAGTTGGTATTGTCTACCTTTGGTGCGAAAAGTATGAGTAAAAGGTTCTTTTGTTATGTTGAAAATTTGCGAAGTATTTGATGTGTCTTTAGGCTAGAATAATTAAAGTTGAAAGCTTCCTTTCTGGGAGAATTGATTGCAATGGCTATTGAACTAAAATCACCACCTGAGCCCCGAGTTTCCCGAAGCGAAAGGGCGGTTGAAGATCAGATTCAGCGTATCGAAAAACAGATTCGCTGGATTGATGTAGGGACCGGTGCTTTTGGTTTGCTGGTCATGCTATTTACCTATGGCTTGGTTGTGATATTGTTGGATCGATTTTTAGCACTTTCTTCTTTAGCTAGGCAGTTTTTGTTCGCAGGGTTTGCAGTTTCAGTAGGTTGGTGGATTTATAAGCGGATTTTGACTCCTCTCGTGCAATCGGTTAATCCAATATATGCAGCTTTGATTTTGGAACAGGCGATCCCCGATGCTAAGAACAGTCTTGTTAATTGGGTTGATCTTAAAAATGATAGGATTCCTGAATCGGTAAAATTGGCCTTAGGCAAACGCGCTGCCAAGGATTTGAAGCCTCATGAAGATGAGGAGTTTGTTTCAAGCAAACAACTCTTCATGATTGGGACGCTTGCAGGGTTTTTGTTTTTCGCATTGGTAATCCTTTTAGTGATTTTCGGTAAAGCTCCTTTCTTTTCTATGCTTGGGCGTACCTTCACTCCTTTTATTGAAACGACCATTGCAACTAGGAACACGGTTGCAATTCTCACCCCCGAACAAGGCAACATCACTGTTGCCATGGGTATGCCAGTTGATATTGTCGCCAAGGTTACGGGGAAGCTTCCTGCTGCAGGCAGTCCCGAATCTCCTAGGCTTATGATGCGATACCATGAAAACGAACCTTGGCAGACCAAGTTCCTTGGTGCCGGGGATTTAAGCAGTGAGCATAAAATCCGTATACCCTCCAGCGAAGTGCGTAGTGGCTTTTCCTACTTAGTTGCTGCAGGCGATGCCAAAACTAAAGGTTATCAAGTTGATGTTAGGCTTACGCCACTAATCGTTGATTTTCAGGCTGCCTATAAATACAGGCCATATACAGGGTTGCCAGAAGCCACTACTGCACAGCGTAAAATTTCAGCCCCGGTAGGTACCGCTGTTAAGCTTCGCGTTCGAGCAAACTGTAACGTTAAAGATGGAACTGTTCGGTTCTTTTATGGCAAAGACAAAACCGACAAAGTGTATTTGATCAAATCGCCTTCCGATCCTTCCTTGATGGAAGCTTCTTTTGTGGTTTCTCAATCTGGCACTTATCAAATTGAATTTACATCTTCCGTAAGGGATGAATATGTAGATGCAATGCCTGCCCCATTAGAGGCGATTGTAGATGCTGCGCCCTCGATCGATTTAATGTTGCCCGGTAAGGAATCTACCGCTGCAGTTAATGGCGTACTTGATCTCGAAGCAAAAATTGTTGACGATTTTGGGGTTAATAAAGTCGTATTAAAGATGATTGCTTCGGGCGATCGCCCATTGCGCCCCCAAGTTTATCGCGATGAAAAAGCGCTTAAGCTTCCTTCGGGAGGCAATCTTCCCAGCTTGCTTTACAAGGATTTTATCAACATCGCTTCGCTTCAGGCTGAAGATGGGCTCGCTTATAAAGCAACTGCAGGTTCTTACCTCGATTACTGGCTTGAAGCCGAGGATGCTTGCGATTTTCCTAAGGCCAATCTTGGTAAAAGCAAGGTGTTCAGGCTGACATTTGCTGATCGTGCACCTGATGAACAAGCGAAGAAAGAAAAAGAAAAAGCAGAAGAAGATAAAAAGCAGAATGATCAAAAGCAGGATGAAAAGTTAAAGAAAGAAGATCAACAGCGGCAGGACCAAAAGAAAAATCCTCAAGAACAAAAGGGCTCTGAAGAAAAGCAACAGCCTGGCCAGCAGGGTGAAAAATCCGAGGGCAAAGATAGTTCTGATAAAGCCGATGGCGGGAAACAGGGTGAGGGCAAGGGCCAAGAAAAATCCAAAAATGATGAAAAAGGAAAGGGCGATCCTGACAACAAGGGCAATGACAAAGATGCCAAAAATGATCCAATGGGCAATAATGAAGATTTTAAAGATCAGGAAAAACGGTTGAATGATGCCCTTGCCAAGAACAACCCTGAAGATGCGGGTAAAGATGATAAAAACCCCATGGGTAAGGACCCCGCAGACAAAAAAGGGGATTCGAAAGGAAACGAAAACAAGGACGATGCAGGAAAAAATGACGCTAAGGGCTTAGATAAGAACATGCCTAAAGGCAATGATCCTAAAGGCAATGATCCTAAGGGCAACGATCCTAAAGGCAACGATCCAAAGGGTATGGACCCTAAGGGCAATGATCCTAAAGGCAATGACCCTAAAGGCAATGATCCTAAAGGCAA
>DBCB01000235.1 GCA_002303765.1 Planctomycetaceae bacterium UBA969 | reverse complement strand
TAGATTGGGTCGTAAGTCGGTCTTTGGCTCTTTTGGACTCATCCCTTTTGCTTTTGAGTTCGGTCAGGGTGCGTTTCTTGGTATAGTCCTTTAGTACTCTTAATTCTTCTTTTACTTTTTCTACTGAGAATTCTGCGCTTTTTAATTTGAATCTATCTGCTAAGGCCTGTTTGGGGGTCATGTATCCTTTGCTTACCATGCGGTCGAGCCAAACATCGCGATCGTTCCACATGGAGAGGTCGGATTCGGCCATAAAGAATCTACCTTCAACTTCTGCAAGTTGTTGTTTGTAATCGCCTTCTTGGAATTTTTCCAGATCGAGGGCGGAAAGTTCGATGGCGATTTCAGCAGTTGCGATGTCGCTTTGATTTTGGCTTTTTACGATGTCGTAGTTGGCTTCGGCTTGTATGAAATCATTACGGGCCCGATCGCGTGCGATTTGCTGGCTTTTGAGTTGTTCCTGTAGTCCAGAGTCGTCCAGTTCAACTATAAGATCGTTGTATTTCACATGAGAGCCATCATCGATAACCCATTTAATGGTGGTCGAGAACGAAGACCCTTTGCTGCCTGAGCGAACTTGGCAAACAATATCTTTGTTGTCTAAGGCTTCTAGTGTACCTCTTTCAAGGATAGTTACTTGAAGTCTTTCAGGTTTGACCACATGGGTGATAAGGTCGATGCGTACGGGTTTAGAACGAGGCCAAAAATAAAGGCTTGAACCAGCGATAACGATGATGATGGGGATAGCAAACGCCAACGTAATTTTTTTGATTGAGAACTTTGCAGGTGATGCATCTTTATTTGATGCATCCTTATTTGAGGCTGATTTTTCTGGGCGGGAGAAGGAAGCTTGCAGGACCTCCCCGAGTTCCCTCTGCACTGTTGGGGATGCTTCGGAGATTGGTAACTGTTTCGGCAGGTCTGTTTGCTTGGAGGTCGCAATGGCAGGTTTCGATTTCATCGATCCATACTCCGCGTGGGTCAAGAGGTAAAAGTTCAAGATCCCTGTAAAGGAAAGTTCGTGCACTGAGGTAATCGATCCAAATTCCAAACAGCGTGTTTTGTGCTGTTAGTTTGGACCTTTGGGCTGCAAGCAACTGCTCTGTAAAAGCAGCTTGCGCACTATCGTTGTTTCCCTGAGCCCCACCCGCACCGCCAGGTTTGGAAGGTGCATAGGTTGTTTCAAGCGCATTGTCCAAAATCAAATAGGCTAATTCAACTGCCAACTTTTGAATATCGTAAGTTTGAGACAAAGCTCGCAAACTTCGGATTTCATTTCGAACATCTTCAATTATAGTATCTTCAAAGGCCATCAAGTTGCGCCTTTGTCTTTGCCAGTTGATCAAGGTTGCCCTGTAGGCGTTTCTTTCTTGAATTCTGACTAAAGGTAAATCGCCAGTGAGAATAAGTCGGTGTCTAAGAGAACCCGCATTAAAATTCACAGGTTGGGCAACATTTGCAGGTGAAGTACCTAATAAACTATACTCTACATTCATGACCCCTTGCAAGGCATTAGCGGAAACAGCAATTTGTCTCCAGGAGTCCATAAGTTGGGCCCGCCCATTCATTAAATCCAGTCTATTCGTTAAAGCGTGTCTACAGCCTGCAAACAAAGCTTCATCGATTTCAGTCTTAAGTAAGTCTACACCATCCACACACACTCTGGGTACAGTAGGCCAAGATTTTCTGGTTTTGTCCAGTTTTTCGTTTCTTGGCTCGACCAAAACCAAGAGAAAGTCTTCAATTAGGTTTTCAAACTGGTTGAGTTGATCATCAACACCATTTCGCAGCCAGTTAACTTTTTGTTCATAAAGTCTAAGGTTTCTTTCGAATCTCCCTAAGAAGAATTCGAAGTCTTTTTCACCGAGTTCTAATTTTTCGGTATTGGGTTGTTGCTTACCTTTTCTCTCAAAATCGGCCTTTGACTCTTGAAGTTCCAGTCTGCGGATATTGATTTCTTTAAGTTTTGCAGCTAGTTCTTCTTTGGTCATCGCTTCCCATTCAGCCCATCTTTTTGGAAGTTTTTCCTTAAATTGTGTTCCCTTGACGAAATCGGATTCTTTAAGAATGGTTTGTAGGCCTTTACGCAATTGATCGACCTTTTTTGGGTCATTGAGTTTTCTAGATTCTTGGCGTGTTTTTTTAAACTCATCGACTAGATTTGAATAACGGGCCAATTGAGCCAGTTGGGGCTCCAGTGGTGCACGGTCGAGTTCTAGGGGCAGATCAATAGGCAGGCCAAGTTGATATTTAAAGCGGTCGAGCGCATCCCGTAATGTTAGTTCTCTGGTGATTACTGCAGTTTTAAAGGTCAATAATTGTTGGAGAATTCTTGATACTTGTAGTTCGGATTGGTCTCCAATGGCTTGCATTTCCTTGTATTGGTCAAGCGTGGTAGACAAGTCTTTGACATTTTCGCGCTCGTTTTGCAGCAAGCCGGCTTTTAATACTGCGGGTAGGTAGCCATCTCTTCGGGCTGCGAAAGCTTGTGATGTCGAGCTATAGCCATTGCCTTCGCCAGGTGTAACTTGAACATTTCCTGCCCCTGCAATACCCGAGCCAAATACGCTATTAAATCTAGAGGCTGAAGCAACCGTGGCTGGGGGGCTAAATACTATGGGAACCCCACCTACAACGATATCAGCATAAAATTCCTTGCGGAAGCGTGCGTAAGAGCGCATTTCATAAAGCAGATTGCGTTCTGCTAAGGTCAGAGGTTCGAGGGTAACAGCTCTGCCACCCCCACGGAACAACGGTTGAAACAGGTCTAAAGATAAAGCCGATGGAGTTCGAATTTGGGTTCCACCATTTCCAGCCATATCGACAACAATTGCATTAGCGTATCGAAACAAAAGCAATGCGCCTGTTGAGAATGTTTTTGTGAATCCAGCTTCAGATGCAACATTCCATCGGTTGGTATTGTTTGCTACGGTTTCGGAATTAGCTCGCTCCCTGATTGCGACTTCGTTCGCATAAAACTGTGCGGCAAATGCAAATCTCTGCAAAGTTACTGGAAGTGCTGCTAGGTAAACATTTTCTCTTCGGAATTGAAAATCTCTGCTATTTACCAGCCCGAGTTCGCAGGATTGTTCGAGTTTGATAAGAAACGGGTGATCATAACGGCCCGCAGGATCGCCCTTGTAAGTCAGGCCCATGGAATCAAAAGGGCCTTTGTCTGGGTCAAGGTTGTCCAGATAATTTATGCCATCTTGTTTGAACGAGACCAATTTAAAGGGTGCGTCAATTTCTTTCGGTGCTTTAATTGCAACTGCAGAACGATTTTCAGAATCATATTGGGAAAGTAAATCAATATATCCCGAACCTTCCATGTGACCTATGCCGTATTTTCCAGGTTTTTGGGGATTAGGCGCCATTGCCATAGAGGCCGGATCATCGGGTGGCATTGAGGGCCTGTCCTGATTACCTGCGGAGGCGAAACGGGCCCTTGGATCGGGAAGCAGATGAAACTGTTCAAGTTTCCAATTAGGATATTTATCTTTGGTTGCAAGAATTTGGTTTACTTCATTGTCAGCTCTGTTTCGAAAGAATCGCCTGCTACACCCTGGCATTAAAATTGCAAAGCTAACACCAAGCAAAAGCATGGTATAAAAGTTTTTTCTAAATGATGAAGCCTCGAGTTTTTTCATAAGCTTTCGGAGAGTTCAATTACAGGCGTGAATAATAGTTACAAACGTCATAATTGATATCGGCGTAATACACGGTACAGCTTGAGTGTATATTTGTTAGATTGCAGGATATGGGCAAAAGGTTTGGTGGTTTTGAATTAAAAACCTAGGATACTTGTTGCATAGGAAACGAATTACCTTCGAGGATTGATAGATGAAAGCCCTAGTATGCAATTCATACGGTAACCCTTCGCAAGTTTTAGGAATTGAGAATAAAAGTGAACCAACACCCGGTAATGGGGAGGTTTTGGTAAGGATGATTCTAAGTCCGGTGAACCCATCAGATTTGTTGTTCATTCAGGGGAAATATGGTAATCAGCCCAACCCTCCCCAAACTCCAGGTTTTGAAGGGGTGGGAATTGTCGAAGCTGGTAAAGGGCTATTAGCTTGGCGGGTTATGGGAAAACGGGTATCGGTCATCGGTCAGGGGGATGGGAGGTGGCAAGAGAAAATCATCATTCCAGCAAGGCAAGCCGTCCCCATGCCTTCGTATCTTACCGATCAGCAGGCCGCATCTTTTTTTGTTAACCCAGCTACGGCATACGTTATGACTCAAAAAGTATTGAAAATTCCTGCAGGGGGGTGGTTGTTGCAATCTGCCGCAACTGGGGCGTTGGGGAAGATGATAGTAAAGTTGGGGAAAAAGCTTGGGTTTCACACCATTAATATTGTTCGTAAGCAGCAACAAGCTGAAATGCTTCGAAAGATTGGGGCTGACGAAGTTATTTCGTTGGATCAGGGAAACATTCAAGAATCAGTAATGAAAATTACCAAAGGGAAAGGTGTTTCTTACGCTGTTGATGCGGTGGGTGGTGAGGTTGGATCGCAGATGATATTAAGCCTTGCGAGAAATGGAAAGATGTTGGTTTATGGCCGGATGTCTGGGGAACCATTAAAGTTCGAGCCAGGCGATATAATGAAAGGTCAGAAGACAGTGCAGGGGTTTTGGCTTTCGGAATGGGCTAAAGATCAGGGAGTTTTAACTATGCTAGGTTTATTTGGTAAGTTGGGTGGTTTTATTCGTGATGGTGTGTTAGATACCCCCGCTGGTCCAATTTTTGACTTGGCAGATTATCAAAAAGCTCTTAGTGCAGCAGCTTTAGATTCCAAAGAGGGAAAAGTTTACCTTAAAATCAATCCTTCCTAAATTGCCTTTGGTTTCTGGCTTGTCTGATCTTGAATGACGCTATTTACTTTTTAAATTGCAATGGTTATGAGCCACTTTAGATTTTGGGCCCATAATTTGGGCATCTATTTGCCTTGGGAAGTTGCAATGGTTTTCAAAAATCTATTTGGTTTGATGGCTATTCCGATGGTTCTTTTGCTGGGTTGTTCACAAACCCCCAAGCAATCGACCCGAATGATTTCCGATGCAGGAATGAATGCAGAGAAAATTGTTCGATTACCCAATGCTGCGCCTGATGCTGGCCCAACCAAAGAAGCTGCAATTCGAGTCGGAAAAATCGGTCAAAAACTTCTCGTTGCTAATCCATCTATTGGAATTAAACCTGCGTTTCACACGATTGGAACTTCTCAGTCCGAGGTGTTTCATAAAGGTGTTGATCAAATTATGATAACCGATGGTTTGGTTAAAGAATGTAGTGATGATCAGTTAGCAGCAGTATTGGCAGTAGAATTGGTCAAGATGTTGGGAGAACAAGAGAATAGTGCGCCAACAGGCAAAATTATCGATCGAACGCCAGGGATGGATTTTCCAATTGGGAATGATCGCTCGCTAGTTTTTGGGCCAGCGGATGGAACTCGCATTGCGGAACGGTATGGGCTAGATCAGATGCGCATGAAAAACAAAGCAACTGGGGCAGGAACTTTAGATCCAAAAATACTAGCCCGGGGTTATTTGTCTAAAGCGGGTTACCCTTCAAAGGCAGTGGATTCGATTTCTGGTCTGCTTAAAAAGGCAGACGAGAATTTTAAGTTAGAAAAGCAAATGACAGGTACTGTGCAAGCCGCAGAGGGTAAAAATAGCC
>DBCB01000096.1 GCA_002303765.1 Planctomycetaceae bacterium UBA969 | reverse complement strand
ATTTCAATGCGGGTCTGCCCCTCTCTTTTTAATGGGACATTAACTTTTCTTGCAGGCAATTTCCCCGCAGGGATGTTTCCAAATAATTCCTTAACCCGAGCCATGGCTTGGGCAGGATCAAATCCACCACATATCACCAAAGAAGCATTGGATGGATGGTACCAAAGGTCGTAATGCGCCTTGATTGTCAAAGCAGTGGAAGCTTTAACATGTTCGACCTGCCCGATCACAGGATGGCCATACGGAGCGTTGGCGCCAAAAATCTTTGGCATAATTGCTTTATATTCCAGATCCCATGGGCCATCTTCATTACGCTTTCAACTCTTCTATTACTGCACCTTTCTCCTGCTGAAATTCGTGCTTATCATCAATCAATAGATTCCGCATCCTGTCTGCTTCGATTGCAAGAGCTTGCTCCCAGCGGTCTGCAGAAAAATCAAAATGGTATACCGTGCAATCTTCAGAAGTGTATGCGTTATTTGCTCCACCATTACGAAGCGTAAAGCGATCGATATCACCAGGCATTAACTTTTCAGTTCCTTTAAACATCAAATGTTCGAGGTAATGAGAAAGGCCCGTTTGATCTAGGTTTTCATCTGCAGAACCAACTTTATATGCAACCATTGTGGTCACGGTTGGCGCACCTGGGATGGGTTTTAAATATACATTCAAACCATTGGGAAGTTTTTCGTGCTTTAAATTATCAAATATAGCATTGGCGGCTTTTAGTGTTTCAGCATCTTTGCCTGTTTTCGCAGGGGCCTGAGCCAGCGAAAATTGCCCACTCATCAACAAGGCTAAAAACATACCCATAAGCTTTACAGCATTGCGGTTGATTGGACTAAGCATGGGAATCATTCCATTAAAAAATAAGAAAAGATATTTTGGCCTAAGCGCAAATATCCGAAAATTGATGTGAATCATCAAGGCTGAAGTTGCAAATTATTTTGTAGGCTGTTGGATTTGATATTCGATTGATTTACGAAGAGCCTCGACTTGATTATCCATTTGGCTCTTTTTAAGGAATCCATCTTTTATCGTGGTAAAATAAAAAACAAAACCCATTACTACAATAAAAATCGTTTCTAATCCAAAATACCAATACACCACATCGACATGAGAAGCTTTATCTTCAACTTTTCTATAGTAACGAGGAACCCAGCGCCAATGTATTATGTTTTTATCCATTGCTGCACCGATACCAAAGAGAAACTACCCGGCTAGGACTCGAACCTAGACAAAGAAAACCAAAATTTCTTGTGCTACCATTACACTACCGGGTAGTGGTGGGTTTAATCACCCATTAGTAGAATAGCGTTTGAAGGCTAAACTACCAAGAGGTTATTTTAACTTTCATACATGAAAATTAATAGACAGAAAAAAGAGGCTTAGCAAATCATGAAACAGCTAACCGTAGTCGTGCGACCTTTTTGTGCAGAAACAGTGCTGGAAGCAATTCAAAATCTTGGTTTAAATTCAGTAATCGTGCGAGAAGCGAAGGGTTTTAGCAGGCAAAAAGGCTATTTAGACCGCTATCAAGGCAGCGAATACAATATGGCTTTTATTCCCAAGGTGGAAATTACCGTAACGGTGGAAGATGAACGGGTTAATGAAGTTGCAGAAAAAATTTCTAAAGCTGCGCGCACCGGAAGGATCGGAGATGGCAAAATATTTCAATTAAATTTAGCCCAAGATGAGCTTTTAGAGTTCTAATTCCGGTGTTTTCACCCTATTTTTAAGCCACTTCCAAACAACTTTTGCAAGTTTTCTTTACCTAAAACCTCGCTAGGGGTTCCAATCCCTGCAATTACGCCTTTATGCAAGCACCAAACTTGGTCAGCATAATCTTGCACCAGCCCCAAATCGTGAGAAACTAGTAATATCGTAACACCTGTTTTTTTGTTCAATTCTTTTAACAAAGCATAAAACTTGTCCTGATCTTGGAAGTCGATGCCTGCAGCTGGCTCATCCAATAATAGCAATTCAGGATTAGGTTCCATGGCTAAGGCCAAAAGAAGGCGTTGTAATTCCCCACCAGATAGCCTGTCTACGGGTTTATCCAGCATATTTGGCGAAGACCCAACTTTTGCAAGCATTGCAAGCATTTTGCTTTCTAACGATTTTTTTATGCCCATAAAAATGGGGGCATCCTGCATGGGGAGGGCCAAAAAATCCCTCACAGTAAGGGGTATGCCCGCCTCTAAACGCAATTTTTGAGGCACATAACCAACATGGCGGGGATCCGGGGTTTTGTGGGCATGTCCGCAATAAAAATGCAATTCTCCCGCAAAGGATATCTCTCTGACAATTGCACGCAGCAAGGTGCTTTTCCCAGAACCATTAAGCCCTATTAGGGAAGTTATTTTCCCTTTAAGCAGCGAAGCATTAACATCTTTTAAAACTTCAAGATGGCCCAACTTTACAGCAACATTTTTTAAAGTTAAAAGGTTGTTGATCATTGCAGATTCTTTGCGAGTGCTTCAAGGTTTTGTTTGTATTTTATCTCGTACCACTTGGGTGCAAGATCCGCTTGAGTACAAGTTTCAAGCGGATCTATTTCAACCAAGGGTATTTCAATCCCTTTTTTCTTAAGCTCTTCCTGCAGCAATTTGGCAGAAGTAGTTCTTGGATATTGGGGCTCTACTGCGATTAACGATGGTTTCTTTTCAACACACATCTGCACGATCTTAGCCAACTCTAGGGCATTAGGGGAATCACCAGGGGCCTTTTGAATCACTCCTGCAATTTCAATTCCAAACGAAGACGCAAAATACCCAAGCGACTCATGAAAAGTAACTATCACCTTGTTTTTTTTACCTTCCAACAAAGTAATTCCTTCTTTTTGAATTTCTTCGAGAGTTGCAGCAAGGCTTGCTGCTCGATTTTTGTATTCCTCTGCGGCCTCGGGGTCCAGCAAGCTCAATTCATCACGAATCGCATTA
>DBCB01000230.1 GCA_002303765.1 Planctomycetaceae bacterium UBA969 | reverse complement strand
TTTCTTGATAAAAAAGTTGGTCATCAAGAGTTGCTAAAGTTTTAGAAACAAACTCGCGCGCAGGGGTTGGCAATAATGGTTTATCTTGCCCGCCCTGCAAAACAAATCTAACGGCAAAGTTCAAATCATCAGAAGAAAACTCAAGATGTACTGGTAGATTTTTGTAACGGGTTAGATCAATACTGACCCACCCCCAATCATTCATATCGATAGTGCGGACCAAATTTCCATGCAAAGGCCCAGCAATCATAATGTGTGCCCCAACAGAAGAATAAACTTTAGCTTTACCCTTCGCGAGAAAATGAACCCACCCATCTTCAAGAATAAAAGAAGGCGTAGATAAAATCCTACCCGCTCTATTAGCGCCAAGGGAACCTGGCTCTGATTCAGCACCTTTTGCGTACTTCAAATCTTGCCAAAAAGGATCAATCATCGCTGCTGAATATTCAACGAATTGGTATTCGGGTTTAGGTTTAGTCCCTACGATTTTAAGTGCGCCTAACTTGGCTGGGTTACGACCATAGGTAACATCATCGGGCATCCAACCCGAAACCGAAACATTCGAATAATCAACGATAAGCTTTTTATTTTTAAAGGACTCCCTAAATTCCAAGTCGCCAACGACAGTCCCTATATCTTTAGAACGAAACATCTCGGGATGGAGAATCTTTTTGGCAAAAAAATGATCCTGATGCTTAGGGTCAGCATCAGCCTTTAACAAGTAAGTCAAAAATCCTGAAAGCGTATTTAAATCAACTTTCTCAGCAAGGGCAATCTTTTCCAACTCAGTTTTGTTGATTTTCCCAAGTGCGAGAACGGATGCATTATTTGGCATTACAGAATTAGTTTGCTTGATAGCATCAACAGCAATATGGCCCCATCCGACGGTTTCTTGATCAACAATTTGGATAGCGCCCATCTTACCTGCAAAGCGACGAACATCCATGGAAGCTAAAGCCATTGCGTTTAGATTTTTGCCGGTAATGCTAATTTCGGTTTTGCCATCAACCAACAAATTTACACAAGTCTTTCCAAGATGACTTCCGCCTCCAACAAGCAAAGAAATATAATCCCTTTGAATTAAAAAAGGATCAGAAGTAAGAGTACCGGTAGGTTGGTCAGAACGAGAAACCCTTTGCGCTTTTTTGTGGATATAAGAATTGACGAGAAACTTGCCCTGAAAAGATCCATCTTTTTGCTCAGGGGCAAGATCATTAGAAGAGACGGGGGCAGCACTAAAAGCATTACCTTCAACTTTCCACCCTTTAAAGCTGCCTGACTCAAAATCATCAATAAGAATATCTTGGCCAACTGAACTAGGAACAGCGGGTCCTTTTGCAAGTTTGTAACCAAGATTTGCAGCTTTAGCATAAGTGGGAAAATTAGCTGCAGCATTTTTAACAGCATCACTTAATTCTGCCTTTATTAGAGGCTCTAAACTATCTCTTATTGCAGCTAGTTTTTGATCGATCTTTTTGTTTTTCTCCATGCTCTGAAAACGTGCCAATCGATAATGACTGCTTGAAAGAAAACCAAACAAGGAGTAATAATCCTTGGTAGGAATGGGATCGAACTTATGATCATGGCAACGGGCGCAAGCAATGGTAAGGCCTAGAAAAGTTTTCCCAATTACATCAATGCGATTATCAAAGCGATCCGCTTGATCAAGCCTAATATCAACAGGCGAATGAACTTCTTCGCCTAAATAAAGAAATCCTGTACCTAGGATAGATTCGTTCCAACCTTCAACAGGATGCAATCTGGGATTAGAGATTAAATCGCCTGCAAGGTGCTCTTTGACAAATTGGTTGTAGGGAACATCAGAATTAAAGGCACGAATAACATAATCACGATACTGAAAAGCATTAGGAATCGAGGCATCGAATTCATGGCCGCGGGAATCTCCATAACGCACAAGATCAAGCCAATGCCTAGCCCATTTTTCACCAAACGAAGAAGATTCGATTAATTTGTTGACAACTTTTTCGAATGCATTGGGAGAGTTATCTTGAAGAAAAGCCTTGGTATCTGCAGGCAGAGGAGGCAAGCCAATAAGATCAAAATAAGCTCTTCTGATCAAAGCCTCTTTTGCTGCGGCGGTAGCAGGGACCAGACCTTTTTCGGTCATTTTATCAAGCACAAAGGCATCAATAGAAGATTTTACCCACGGATTTGAATTCAATGATTTCGGGTTAGATTTACTTAATGGCTGCCAAGCCCATTCCTTTTTTCTTTCTTCGATATTAAAGATGCTGGCTTTTACAGCAACGTTTTTTTCGACAGGCCAGTAAGCACCATCTTTTACCCATTTACGGAGATCTTCGATTTGGGAAGCTGAAAGTTTGCTTTTAGGAGGCATCTTGATTTCATCATCATAGCTCACAACCTTCATCAATAAACTTTCATCTGGTTTGCCTGCAACAAATAAATGCCCGGAATCGCCACCCTTCAAAACAGAAGGCTTTGAATCTAATAAAAGCCCCCCCCGCTGTTTCTTTGATGTGCTATGGCAATCATGACAATAGGTAACAAAAAGCGGGCGGATTTTGTTTTCAAAAAAGTCGTGTTGATTTTGATCAGCTCCCAAAGCAGGGCGAACTGAGGTAATTAAAAATAAAGGAGCTATTAAAGCAAAAACTTTCCAAATCATGACCACCCCATGGTTAACAGGTGGGAAAAGAACCAATTAATATTATAACCGTACGAATGGTGAAAATCCAACCGCAAATAGGCTGAATCATTGCTGCATCAGGTCAATGCAAATCAGGGTATTTCTACCACGAACATACAAAAGCCCATGCGCCAAAACAGGGGCGCTCCAACATGGTTCCTGAAGCAAGGAAACCCCATTGGCAGAGAGCGAAGCGACAGACACCTTCTCAAACTTTTCAGGGTTTATTTTAATTAAATACAGCATCCCATCCTCTGCCTGACAAATAAAATGACCGTCAACCTGCAACAAAGAGCATCGAGTAAGTTCTGGCACCGACCATTTAACCTTCCCTGTGTTTAATTCGATGCAACGAAGTTCAGCGTTTGATTTATGCCTACCGCTCGAACCATAAATAAAACCATCAACATGAATCGGCGTATTCCAATGCGCCAACATGGCTTTATCGCGCCCCCGGGTTTCATCATCCCAAAGAACCTTAACTGCACCCTTGTTAACTTCCAATAATGCTGAACCAGGGCCATAAGTTTCGGAGATAAAAATCTTATTCCCAACAACAACAGGAGTTGCAGCATTGACACTCTCAAGAGTTCTGGAACGCCAAGGGAAAAAGAAATCCTGCTTTCCAGTTGCAGGCTCAAAGCCAATCAAACCACCCCTTGCAAGATGCAATCCATATTTCCTGTTTTCAATTGTCGCAATCAGGGGGCTGGAATAACTAGCAAGCTCATTTGAAAACTGATAAACAATCTTGCCAGTGTATTTATTAAAAGCAACAACCGCACTACCATTTCCCTTGAGTTGGGAAAAATCATTTTTGTCACTGCCCTTGTGGCTGCCACCAACAGGAACCAGAAGAAGTTCCCCATCAATAGTAGGGGTACTTCCAACGCCAAAGAAATTTTGAACCACGTTAAAATCAGCAACCGTATTGATTTTCCATAGCACTTTGCCATTGGCAATATTAATGCAATGAAGCAGGCCTTCAGGGCCAAGGATATAAACGCGTGCGCCATCAACCACAGGATAGCAACGTGGGCCATTGCTGTAGCCATACAAATCTTGGTAGTCAGAATCGTAAGTAAAAGACCATAATTCTTTGCCGTTTTCACTATTACAGCAACGTAACCTAGCGGTACCTTTAGCTTGATCAAAAAGGAAGGCCCTGCCTCTACTGATAGCGGGCATGGAATAGCCCTCTGCCATTCGAGCTCCCCAAAGGATTTTAGGACCCGAAGCAGGCCAAGGGGCAATCCCTTTTTCAGGTGAGTAACTATTAGCATTTTTTCCCAGAAACGATTCCCAATCGGCTCCGAATTTTCTGGTTCCTAAATCATCGGGCAACGCTTCGTTTTGTGGGTCAGCGCTAAAACTAATACCCGGGTTTATCATTAAAAAAACAAAAGATAAAACTGCAACAAAAGCCAATTGTGTGCATCGGAACATCCGTGGTCTCCTTACCTGCTTTATAATACTTGCTGACTATTTCGATTCTAGATCTTCTACGCCATTAAAAGAGGGTAACGGTGGCTTACGAAGGTACTCGATTGATTTTGCCATAAGGCTTAAAGAGGCGGTATCATAATTTTCACTGTGATTAGCAATGAGCGGATATAAATCCCGACAGGCTGGGCCAAATTCGCTGGCTTCGTAATGCTTTAAAGCTGATTCATAAATATCAGCATCACTTCTCCATTCGATTGAAGAAACTTCAGCATGAAGTTGATAAATATCTACAGGTTCGTTAATCCCAATAACCCTTATTTTTCTTAATTTTCGAGTTGCAAAAGCTGAGCCTACTAATTTTTTCGTAAAACCACTGATCAAAATAGGTACACCCATTACTTTAGTAGCACCTTCAATACGACTTGCTAGATTGACGGTATGACCCAGCGCACCATACTGAAACTTCATCTTACTACCGGTGTTTCCACACAAAGCCATTCCGGTATTGATACCAATCCCCACCTTAACCGGAAGTGAAACCTTATTCTTCCAGCGTTCCTGGACTGAAGGCATCCGAGCAACCATTGCCAACGCTGCTTTGCAGGCCTTGATTGCATGATCAGACTGAGGCGCAGGGGCATTCCACATCGCCATAATTCCATCGCCTGAATAATTAACCACCACCCCATCGAAAGCCATAACACAAGAGGTAAGTTCTTCCATAACATCAGCAACAAGATTACAAGTTTCCCTCGGATTAAGGGATTCAGAAATCCGAGAAAAGCCCCGGATATCTGTAAAAAGCACAGTGATTTCAGATTCATGCCCCTCAAGGAGCTTTGGGTTTTTCTGCAACTCACGTGCAAGGTCTGCAGAAAAAAACTGTTCAAACTGAACCCGCAAACGCCCAGCTTCAGCTTCCTGCTCTTGCCTAGCTAGACCAGCACCCACAGAACTTGCCAAGAGTTGAACGATTTGCGCCTCAAGGGGATTCACCCCAATATTCGCACCCGATCCCGCAGTTATTTTATTACGCACGCCATATATTGCACCTACCACATTATCTGCTTTATCAAAAATGGGTGAAGCGATAACCGCTTCAATTCCCATCACACTTTCACTTTCATTCTGAAGGTTAGCGCCGCTTTGATAAAAAGTTTTTCTATCTTTAGCTATTTTACCTAGCACTGACATACTAAACTCACGATGCTCAACATCCTCATCTGGAAAACGGGCCTGAACCATCCACCTTCCATTTTTAATCATCAAGACCAAGCCACGATCCAAACCGATCAAGTCCACAACAGCTTGTGCAGTATCTTGAAAGAATTCTAAGGAGCCACTAGCAGATTTTTGAACTGCAATCAAAGTTTCAAACCAAACTGCAAGTTTTTCAGGGCTGGGGGACTGGCCTAAATCGAGAAGACTACCAGAAGACTGCCCCGGGCTAAGAGTTATCGCAGATTCCATGGACTCTAACAGTGCTTCATCTTCCCCGCCCAATTCGTCCTCATCTTCATCGGGAATAAAATCGATTTTGACACTGGTTTCACCAATAAACAAGGTTATTGGCAAGGAAATTTGGGTAGAGTCACCTATATTTACAGAGGCCCCATTATCAAGCCGGATAGAATTTCTTTGACTAAGATTTAAAATTCTTATTTTCACAAGATCGAATTGTTCAATTCTGACATGATTTCCGGAAACATAAGAATCCATCACGGTATGGCGCGCAATATTCTCTCTTTGCGGGCCTCGACCAATCTCAAATGGGCCACCTGAGTGATCAACCTCAGTGACTTGCCCATTATAAACAACCGTAAAATGAAGCATCAAAAAGCTTTTCTCTTATTTAAGCCCACTTTCGACCATACAGCAAAAACGTTTCAACAGACTAACAAACAAAAAAGCTGGCGGGAAGCTTTTTCCCACCAGCTTTTCGATTATAATCCGCTTTGTTGCATCTTTAAAAAGTCAAACCAAATTGAATAGATAACGCTTCAAGGCTCAAATCACTCAATCTCTTCGAGGGTTTTCCAAAACTTAAAGATTGGAAATCTAAACTATCAACCATGTTGAAATAATTATAGAGTTCATAACCAACTTTAAAATGCATATGATCCTTGGTAAGAACTGCACCCACCCCGGTTTCTAACACCGGAACAACTTCGTGATATTTATTACTGATATTGTAAAAAGTGGTTGCACCATTCCCATTGGTTTCAGTCAAATTATTATTGAAAGTTCCACTAAGGAGTGCAACTTTCCCCCTAGCATAAAGCCCAAAATGTTTATTTAATGCATAAGTACCTTCACCGCCAGCAGTTAAACCAGCGCCCGTGAAATTAACAGGGCTACTTACAAAATCATTGACTGCGCCAAGAGTTCCACCGTTGTAAATAGCGCTAAACTGCTGCTCAATCCATGTAACTCTACCACCACCTGTAAACCTAAAATTGAAGTTATCTGCTGCTCTGTAAGTGCGACCTACATCGATATCAATGACATTCATATCGAGGTTTCCCATAGCAGAAGCTGTAGAAACATCATCGAAAGTATTATTGGTAAGGGTGGCGTAAAGCGCGCCGCCGTTTGGCGCAGCTAAAGAAGAGGACGCATTAGAATGCAGGTAAAAATAATTTACACTAGCATCCCAGCCATCAGCAAATTGGTACCCCAATCCAACCCGAAAAGCGCTACGGGTTTCCCAGTCAAGCGAATTAAGGTTGCCATTGATTACACCAAGCCTATCACTCGAAGTAATTGCAAAATCAAAAGCATCACGTCTGGGTTTTACCAAAAGGTATTCACCAGTCATAAACAAACCTTCAAGCTTGTAACTTTTGCCATTTCTTTCAGACTCTAAATATTCTGAAGTGGCTTCCTTTGTTTCAATTGAGCCAGCAGTCACCCCGGTTTCAACTGTTTTAATTTCAGAGACCGGTTTAGCGATACTGTTTTTAAGAACATTATCTTTATCGCCAGGAATGATTGAAATTGGAGGCGTAATAGGTGGTGGGGCTAGATCATCCGTAGGTTTTGATTTGTTTTTTAGCAAATCAGCAGGAATGGGCAGCACAAAAGGCTTTCCATCCGTGGTTTCTGAGTCTTTTAATTTAACTTGCTCCACAGTAGGTTTAACCGGTTCCACAGGGACAGCCTCAAGAGGGGCTGGCATAATTAAAGGTTCAATTTCTGCAAAAGCTGAAAATGTTGACCCAAAAAAAGCTGCAATCGCAAATCCAACTCGGAACTTTTCG
>DBCB01000253.1:2016-3191 GCA_002303765.1 Planctomycetaceae bacterium UBA969 | reverse complement strand
CCCCAGCCGCAGCAATATGCTCGAGCACTGCAACAAGGATTTCAAGAAAACCGTTAAATTGATCAACCAATACAATTGCCAAGCGATCGTCTGGGGTAACGGCCCGCTTTAATTCAGGGTATCCGACTGGCTGGGATAATGCCTTACGAATTAATTCAGGGATATTAGGTTGGGGTATTTTCAAATTAGGCGAGAACTCGCAGACAATTTGCTCCTTGCGCATCTTGAATTCCCATACTTTAGAACCGAATGCCAGACTAAATTCCTTCATCATTCTTTCCTGCAAGTCACCAATAGAGCAGTATTGAACACACCAATATATAATAGAACAAATGGACAAAAAGGCGTATGCTAGTTAATAATGGTCTGTTTGGTTATCAAAACCGGCTTTTCTAGGCAGGATAATTTTGTTGGTTGCTGATTTAAAAAGCTCAACTTAAAATCGCCTACTATGGTATTGCTGAGTGAAGGAACTAATAATGTCTGATGAAATTGCTGCATTAAAAGAAGAAAACGAACAATTAAAAAAGTTATGTTTAGAGTTGGATCAAGCACTCACCAATTCAAACCTCTCGGGGAACATGAACCACTCTTTTACAACACCCATACCCGAAAGCGAACTAGAACAACTTTTAGAAGAAAAATCTGAAACCATCAGAAAACTACATACAGAAAATCTCGAATACCAGAAGGTAATCACCGAACTGGAAGACAGGTTGTATGGGCCAGGGGGAACAGACCTGGTAAATGAAAAACCACAACAAAAAACAGGTAGCAATGAGATTTCCGCTAGTATCGGCGAATTAGAAAGTAAGAAAGAGGCATTAGCCAAAGAGATCGTGCTGATGGAAAAACAATTGTGCGATGAAGAAATACGCGCCAGCAGGGAAAGAGCAGAAATGGCTAGGCAAAAATATGATCTGGAAAGATTAAAGGCAGATCTGGAAATCGAAATCGAAAAGCACGCCAAGGATACATCCCTAAAAACCAAAATCGATTCAATAAAATCTAGGCTTCATAATGCAGGCACGGAACCTCTCAGAGGCCTAAAACCCGAATCTGATGCAACACCTACGATCACGCCGCCAGCGCATCCAAAAAGCATATTCGGCAAACTATTTGGCGGGAAGTAACCACAACTTTCAGTCGAGCTTGACTGGGATTTTTATTTTCTT
>DBCB01000253.1:0-1896 GCA_002303765.1 Planctomycetaceae bacterium UBA969 | reverse complement strand
ATATTGCCCACTTTTTTACCACTGATTTCCATAATCCTATCACCTTTTTTAATACCAGCTTTGGCAGCAGGATCGCCATCGGAAACCCCCTCAACAAGGACTCCATCTTTTTCATCAGAGTACCCAGGGCGAATCCCCATCCTAGGCATATCACCCGCAGGTCTTGGTGAAGTACCACCTTTAACCTCAATAAAAGCAGGTTTTTTCTCAATCAGTGTTAAATCGACAGCTATTTTTTCAACAAACCCAACAACTTTTAACAAACCATCGAGGTTAATTCTTTCCGCAGTATCTAAGGGAGTATGATATTCGGGATGAACACCCGTCCAGAAAAAGAGAACAGGGATTTTCTTATCGCAAAAAGATGCATGATCACTTGGCCCGAACCCACTTTTTTTCTTTACAAACGAAAACTGACCATCTGCGTTCTTCTTATCAAGAAGAGGTTCAAAAATTTCTGCAGTTCCGGTCCCCTCAAGAAGGACTTTATCTTTCTTCGTATCGGCATCCTGCGAAAGCCTGCCAATCATGTCAAGGTTTACCATTGCAGCGATTTCGTTGATGGGAATCAATGGATTGTTGACAAAATGAGCGGAGCCAAAAAGCCCCAATTCTTCGCCACTAAATGCCATGAAGAGAATCTTTCTTCCCTGCCTGTTTTTAATGGAAGAAAACCTACGAACCAACTCAAGCATTCCTGTGGTGCCTGAACCGTTATCATCCGCACCATGATGAATCGCAAGCTTCTTTTGAGCAGATAAACTGCCTGCACCACCGTAACCCAGGTGATCATAATGTGCACCTATCACAATAGTTTCATTAGCCAAAGGGCCATTGCCTTCCAAAACCCCAGCAATATTTTTTAGGGGAACAACATCTTTACCACGGGTTAGCTTGACTTCCAAATCTGCTGTAATTGAGTCAAGAGTTGCACTTTGAGAAACCATTTCGTCTTCGATCAGTTTTTGAGTTTGGTCAAGCGATTTACCAGTAATAGAAGTGAGTAATTCATCAGCGCGAGACCTGGAAAAATGAAGCGCTGGAATTTTACCGGGAGCCCTTGCAAGGGCAGTGTAATTAAACGGAAGAAGGGAATCAGAAGTATCCTTTGCGGTATCACGATCATTAACAAAAAGAACCGCCAAGGCGCCATGCTTTTCAGCATTTAAAATCTTTTCTGTAAGGGAAGCCAACTGTCTTTTTTTACCGTTAGAGTCAAAAACCTTCGCCTCTTCCTTAAACTTAGGGGCATCCCGAAGAACCATAACTATTTTGCCCTTAGCATCAATTTTCGCGTAGTCATCATATTTCTTCCCGTCATCCACAGTCATTCCAAAACCTGCAAAAACAAGTGTAGCACTGGCTTTTCCAGCTTGGGAAAGGCCCATGGCTTCAAAATCTTTGCCAACTTCCAGGGTAACTGTTTTATCTTGTTTCTCAGGTGCTTCGCTTCGATGTGAAAACTTAAAACGCCGATTTTTGATCTGCGTATCAGACTGTACATTTTTAGAATTTATTACCAACTTTGGTTTTTCATCAAGTTTGGCACCCGAAATACTGAATGGTTGAAAGTAAGAACCATCCTTACCCAAAGGTTTAAGGCCTGCCGCCTTAAATTGCTGACTGATGTAATCTGCAGCAAGATCTAGGCCCTTGGTTAATGGCCCCCTACCCTCACAATTATCAGAGGCTAGAAAGAAAATATCTTGTTTTACACGTTCAAAAGAAGCACCTTTATCACCGCTTTTATCCGCCCCAGAAACAGGCAGCAACAGCGCCAGAAATACTACAGACAACAACCCAGCACTAGAAACAGTTTTAATATTCATGTTTGATAAATCCTTAAAAAATACAATCTTAGCTAATTACAATATTATTTTAGCTACTTGGTAGGCG
>DBCB01000199.1:4266-6897 GCA_002303765.1 Planctomycetaceae bacterium UBA969 | reverse complement strand
TTCTGATGTTTTTGATCTTCACACTACCTATGGATTCTTTGCAGATATCACTGCGCAAATGGCTAGTGAAGTCGGGTTAACGATTGATTTTAATGGCTATCAAACTTTGCTTGAGAAGTTCAAGCTTGAATCTGGTAAAGATCGCAAAACGTTTATTGTTAGTGCTGTAAATGGTGAAATTCCACACTGTGATGAAGCGCCAAAATATCTAGGCACTCAATCTAACGCAAAGATTCTTGGTTGGATCGACAACAATACCGTTCACAATAATGGCGTGCTTAAAGGCGAATTAGAAGTAGCTTTGCTTCTTGATAAAAGCTGCTTTTATGCAGAACAAGGCGGGCAGGTAGGTGATAGTGGGGTAATCAAAACTGCTTCCGGAACATTCAAAGTTGAAAATACAATAAAGTTGGGTGCAGGGGTTCTTCATGTTGGAAAGTTAGATTCTGGCTCCATTACAATTGGGCAGGATGCAAAATTGTTTGTTGATTCGAGAAGGGAAGACATTAAGCGTAATCATACTTCAACCCACTTGCTTAACCTTGCATTGCGCCAAGTTCTTGGCACCCATATTGATCAAAAAGGATCATTGGTTGATGAAGATAAAACACGATTTGATTTTTCTCACTCTCAAGTAATAACAAAAGAAGAGATAAGAAAAATCGAAAACATTGTGAATGATATTATTCAGGATGACATTGTGGTTGATTGCAGAGTTATGCCATTGGATGAAGCTAAAAAGATTCCAAGGGTTCGGGCTGTGTTTGGTGAAAAATATCCCGACCCTGTTCGTGTGGTTTCGGTTGTAAAAAAGGATGATCCTAACTTCAATGGCTCGGTTGAATTCTGCGGAGGGACTCACCTTGAGCGAACTTCTCAGGCAGGGATGTTTAAAATTATTGGGCAAGAATCTGTAGGCAAAGGGGTGCGCAGATTAACAGCAATCACCGGTAAAGGTGCATGGTTTGAATTTCAAAAGAACTCTTCAACTATAGAGGCAATCGCAGAGAAACTTGGTTGCAATGCAGCTAATGCTCTGGAGAAAATAGCTTCCCTTCAGGAAGAATTAAAAACTATTAAGGCTCAGGTGAAGCAAGGGCAGGGCAATGATTTAGTTGCAGTTATGGATAAATTGCTGGAAAGTGCGATCAGCAAAGGATCAAGCAAAATCATTACGGGTGAAATTCCCGCAGGGCCAGTTGATCAGATTAGGCAGCATTTGGATCGCATCAGGCAAAAAGCTGGTTCATGCGTTGCAGTGGTTATCTGGGTTGATGAAGGCAAAGTCGGCTTGATGAGTGCGGTAAGTGATGATCTTCAAAAAGCTGGAATAGAAGCTGGAAAAATAATCTCAGAGATTGCGCCCATAGTGGATGGCAAGGGTGGTGGCCCAAAAGGGATGGCGCAAGCAGGTGGCAAGAACCCCGCCAAGGTTTCTGAGGCCCTTGTAAAAGCTAAAGAAATCATCCTTTCCAAAATCTCTTAGAGAAAGACTTTTATGATTGATAATGGAGGGGCAGATATAACTCCGACTTTGCGTACTGCAATCACCCTGCTAGAGGCGGGGCAACCTGATCAAGCGGTTTCGAGTGCGCATTTTCATGCAGACAAAATGATGCGTTCGCATGGTGTTGATTCCGAACAAGTGCTCGAGGCCCTGAAAGAACATGGGTGGGTTCTGTGGTGGACTGGCGAACAAGAACGATCCATTGCTAAATTCAAACAAGCATGTTCGCTCGCTGAAAAAATATCAACGCCTGAAAGTCATCTTACTTTGGTAACTCAATTGGCGTTGTTGATTGCGCAAACCGGAAAAATCGAACAAGCCCGTAAAGAACTGCTTAAATGCTGCAATCTGAAAATTACCCCTGAAGACCATTGCAGATTATTTTATCATCTAGCCCAATTCAGCCTTTATCTAGGTGATATTGAGTCTGCAGAAAAACAAATCACGCAATCAAAAACCGCTATAGAACCATCGCGCAAGGGCTTTTATTGGCGCTCAGCAGCTCTGCACGCAGAGATACAAAAAACCATTTCAACATCAACCAAAGCGTTTACCTCTTTAGGAGAAATCAACGCTGAACAACTTGAAGAGTTGGTTTCTGCTGTAATCATCAGAGCGCCTGAAAGCGATCCGGTAATCTTGTTGGAAGTGTTGGAAGACCTTCGTGAATTTCTAGAATCTTCGCCCGAATCCAGCATGGTTCAAAAACTCAGGACTGATTCAGAAATTGCTAATCTGCTTGGCACACTTGAAAGGCATGATGATCGCATCCGCGTTATAAAATCGCAGATCGAGTATTTTTCGACTGCCACTATACTTGATAAAATTCAAATGAAGTTGGCGATCGCCCTCGCCCATGCAGAAGGTTTCGATTTAAGCAATTCGCTAGAAACTTATCTGCAGTGCATTAGGGAGCTTGATTCGCTTGCAGATCCCGAACTATCTTTTCAAGCAATGTTTCAATTAAGTATGCTTCTTGACCAAGTGCAAAAATTCCCAGAAGCACTTCATTGGCTTAGGCTTGCCACAGAGCAAGCGTTTAAAACAGATGATCTTATTGGTACACTAAGGGCCAAGGGCATTACTGGTATTGTGTATTTGCATCAAGGAAAATCAGATCAGGC
>DBCB01000199.1:0-4149 GCA_002303765.1 Planctomycetaceae bacterium UBA969 | reverse complement strand
CAACACAGTTGAAATCAACAGGCAAAAAGTTCGCAAGCAGATCATGAGTAAATCGCCACGGGGCTATTTGCGAAATGTGCAGATCACCAATGAAAACAATACTTGGAAAATCGACTTTGATTTTGCACGATTTCCATCCGCAGAAATGCTTAGAAAAATACAAACGCTCAGCCAGGAAGCTAAAGAGAAATACTTGGACTAAGATAGACTAGCGAATCCCTTGACCTACAGACTGGGGCGCGCCCAAGCTGATTCCGCCCTGGGGTTGCTGGGGTTGGGTGTAATATTGCTGAGGCTGGTTATAAGATGCGGAAGGTGTTGCAGGCCGAATCGAAGGGTTGGAATAATCTTCAGATGTAGGCTGGTTTGGTGAGGCACCTCGATATACAGGCATGGGTGCTTCCAAAACAGGCTGACTGGGTGGATATGTTTGTCGGGTTACTGCCAAGCTTTGAATGGTTGAAGTCTCGTTGCCTCGGGCGCCATTAGAGGCAAGTAATCCTGGTGCCTGGCCTGGCCGGTTGTTTCGAAGGTAAGCAATCCAGCGTTCTTCCAGTTCTTCAATGCTGTTAAATCGGTAATAGGCCTTAACTGCATTATCCCAACCGTAGTTCATTGCGTATGCAACAAAAGCAAGAAAAGTTTGTCGTCCTCCAAGAGAAACAAGGTATTCGCTTACGGAAAACCCTTCCGCATAAAGCACCATTACGTCGTTGGGGTATTTGGTCATGGTAAACAATCTTCGTAAAGGGATTTTTCTGCCGGGGGTGGAAAGAATATCCCTCGTCATGGAATCGTGTCTTTGTTTTTCGAGATCATCTTCCGAAAGAACACAACCGCCTTCATCTGCCCAACGAGGTACGGGAGTGCGGAAATAATAAGCAAAAACGGTATGAGTTATTTCGTGTGGTAGAACGCTAACTAAGATTCGATCGAGTGGCCCCTCAACTTGCATTTCCTGGCTTAAAACCTGACCTTGATCAAACGCAAAGGAAGTTGCGCCACCAGCACCATTTAATGAAATAAGCACCTTTACAGGGCAAGGCTCTGGCCAAGGGGTCATTTCCCTGCCTAGCCATTCCATTGCCTTTTGCTTTCGGTAAAATTCGGCGTATTGCCCCACTTGCTGGGCGATTTGGGGGTTTGGGGCATTAATAATGAAGTTTTGCGTCCTATAGGATGCGCCCATGGATAGAAACGAAAGCAAAATCAGAACCAAACCGTGTTTTGCTTTCATGTAATTTAAACCTCGTATTTGCATCCATTCCTTACATCGCAAGGATGAACGCAAAAATGAAGCCAAGTCGCATATAAATGTTTATCTATGTTTCAATTCAAGCTTAAATGCCATCATGATCACTGTTTACGGCAAGGCTTGTGCATTTTAACAGGGATTACACCCCCTTGGTTTATGTAACAATTACAAAGTTTTGAATTAAAATTGTAAGAGTGCATAAAAAAACCCCAGCTTGAAAAGCCGGGGTTCAATCGATCCAAATCTCAGTTACCTAAGCCTACTTTTTAAGCGGAGCTTTTTCTGGCTCGATAGCTCCGGTTGGACCAAGTTTTTTAATAAGGGCGCCTGTCGCACTGTTATAGGTGTAAATAACTCCGGCTTCGCCACCAGAAGCGATCATAGTACCATCCGCACTTGCAGCCAATGCATAAAGAAAATCTTCCGAATTGGCAAAGGTTTTGACCGCGCCGCCGGTATCAACATTCCAAATTCTCATGGATTTATCACCACTACATGTAATGAATTGTGGGGTGACTCCGACAAATTGTAATCTGGAAATCTGCTTGGTGTGGCCTGCAATGGTTCGGGCTTGTTCGCCTTTTTCAAAGTCCCAAACTTTGATTGCATTATCCGCACCCGCACTAGCAAGAAACTTTCCATCATTTTTCCAAGCAACATCCATCACATGATGAGTATGGCCTTCAAAAGATTTAACCGGCTTACCAGAAGGCACCTCAAAGATTTTAACAAACTTATCTGCACCGCAAGAAGCAAGCATCTTTCCATCTGGGCTAAACGAAACACCAAAAGCAGTGTCACTATGTGCGCCCTTGATATCAATTACTTGTTTACCTGTTGCGACATCAAAAATTTTAACTTCGCCATCTTCCGTAGGTGCTCCACCAGCAGTTGCAAGCAATTTGCTATCAGGCGAAAAACTTAATGCAACGACCCTGTCAGCAAAGCCATCAATTCGCTTTACTTCAGCGCCTGTTGCAGCATCCCAAATCCGGATTTCTTGAAAACTTCCGCTGGCAAGCAATTTGCCATCGGGGCTAATTGCCAGAGATTCAACTATAGAAATGTGGGATGCTTTTGCAGGTTTGCCATCTGGGCTAACCAAATTTTTTGCTTCTAAATTTCGAACAAGCGCTCCGGTGGTGGCATCATAAACATGAACCATGTTACCACGAGCTGCGATAAGGTTGGCTTTATCTTTAGTGATGATAATACCACGAACAGGATAAACAGTAGCAGGGGGTATAGAGACAACAACTTTAGGTTTTACTCTGGCAGCACTAGGAGCTTTGGCGCCTTGATTAATCCAAAGTTTTAATAGGGCAAGTTCATCTGGTGTTAAAGGTTCTTCGCTTTTAGGCGGCATGGAAGGGCGGGTTGTTTTGCCTGAAAGCTGATAAATCAAGCTATCTGCAGCTTTGCCTGCAACTAATGGAGTGCCCTTTTTTCCGCCTTTCATCAAGGCTTCGTAGGTCCCCATATCCAGTTTACCTTCTTTGATATTTCCACTATGGCAGAAGTTACACTTCTTAACCAAAATCGGCTCGATATCTTTATCATAGGTTACCGGTTCGGATCGTTTGAGTTCAACAACATCAATTGGCTTGATGGGGGCTGATTTCTTCGGTTCATCGGCTGCCATTGCTGAACTAAAACCAAACAAACACAATCCAATTGCTAATCTAAACATTATAGACCCCTTGTTAGAAAAAAGCCCTTACTTAACCACGCTGACATTCGCCTTAAGTTCCGCAATTATCTCGTCCTTGCCCAGAAACATTCCTTTGAATTTTAACACAATATCATTTCTCGGCCCAGGCATGGCATCCGCAGCCACTTTTACTTTAATCTGAGTTGCCTCAGAATTGATTGCAAATTCTAAAGGTTCTAGAACGATACCTTTTGCATTTGCCGGTATAACCACTTCGACCTTATAAGTACCTTCGTAGTTATGAAGCCTTTTAACTTTAAGTTCAAGTTTTCCTTCAGCACCCGCTTTAACCTGAACTCCGGTGTTAGTAACACTAAATTCGCCTAACGCCTTAGGTAGAACCGTCAATTCCAGTGGTGTGATAACTGAAACAATATTAACAGCAGCCTTTTGTTTACCTGCAGCGTCTTTTGCAAAACCAAGATTAGTCTGGCCACGCAATACGATACTATAAATACCAGGGGTTTGAGTTACAGGAACTGTTACGGGAATGGTTCCATCGTTAGCAGCGGGGGCAATGCTAACAGCCTTATTATTGTTAACAAAGTTTGCGGGTAAATCTACCGGTTCAATCAAAATTGCAGCTTTCATTTCCGGATCGCGCTTTACTATTACAACTTTAATCGTGCCTTTATCTCCTTGAACGATTTTGTTTTTATCAATTGTAGCTTTCATGGTAAGGAAATTTTTATCCCTTACTTCAGCAACAATCCCACGATCAACTCTACTGATTGCAACAATATTCTGGTTGGCAACCAAGGGCCAAACGATAGAAACAGGAATGGCCTCACGAGTTATCTTTTTCCCGTTCACAGTGGCAGTGCCGGTTATTTTGGGAATAGAAGCAGTTTCAGCGGCATTCTCTTCACCAAGAATCACCAAACTCGCACGATTCAAGGATTCATTGATCGTTAAAGGTTCTGCTTTGGCGCCTGCTGGCAAACCTTCTGCTTTGATAACGATTTCGCCTTTAAAGCCTTCTTCACGAAAAGCAAAAACTGAAAGGTAATTCATGCCGCCTTTTGGGATGGTCAATACATCGGGTCGAAAGTTGGAAGAGGGCATAACCACAAGTGTGAAGTCTTCTACTGGAGGCGCCAGTCGCAATTGGTAATGATGCCTAGCACCAAATAAATTGGAGGATTGTCTACTACCAACTAAAACGGAATAATCGCCATCTTCG
>DBCB01000148.1:13340-22078 GCA_002303765.1 Planctomycetaceae bacterium UBA969 | reverse complement strand
TTAGGATTGGCTTTTTGGGTTTCATTGCAACCACTCTACAGTGAAGAACTTTCTACCGAACGCGAATTACTTAAAACCGTAGGATTCAACCCCGCCAATACTCAATCCTTAATTCCATTTTTTAAAGGTCGTTCTTCACCAATTCCTGCTAAGGCAAATATCGAAAAGTTGATTACCCAACTTATAAACGGAAACCCAGAAGAAAAACTTGCTGCTAAAAAAGATTTAATCTGCATGGGCGACTATGTAATCTCACCTCTCAAAAAGGTATCAGGCGAAATACTCGATCCAGTATCCGCAAAAAACCTTAAAGACTGCATCGAACTGCTAGAAGGAAAAGGCTCTGAAAACCTAATTTCTTCAGCACTTAAAATTATTGCATCTGAAGAAAAAACAGAATCATCTGAAGTTTTATTTGCTTACCTTCCATTTGCTGCTGAAGAAATATTGCGCAACGAATGCGAATCTACATTAAGGGCTTTATTTACAGCTTCAACAACTTCTGGAACTGTCTTCGAAAAAACACTAACAGACCCTAATCCATACAAACGAGCTGTCGCTGCAGAAATTCTAGTGCGAAAAGGAAACCCCAAACAGATTTCAATGGCGAAAAACCTTCTGAACGACACATCTTCTTTGGTCCGAACAAGATTAGTTCTAGCATTTTTAGAACAGAAAGACCGAATTGCTATTCCTGCAGCCCTCAAACTTTTGGCCTCAGATTCTAAGGACACATCTTTTTTGATTGAAACAGCACTTGCGAGTATGGCCGGCGAATGGGCAATTCAAGGGCCAAAAAACGATGATTCAATTTCAAGAAGTATCAATCAAGCAGCCTGGTCAGGTTGGTGGAAATCTATCAACGAACAAGATTTGCTTGTATTATTACGAGAATCAACCGCACCTATGGCAATGATTGCGGAAGCCGATAAGGTTTTCAAAGACAACAACATTGAACTGATTAAGCAACATATCAACAACAAATCATTTAAAAGCAATCCTGCCCTGCAAGCTTTTCTTTTAAACCGTGCAGCCTTTGACATGAATATTGCGAAACTAATCGAGCAAGATTCAAACGCAACCAAACTCCTATTACAATCAAACCAAGTAACTCCGGCACTTATAAGGCTGATTACTTTAGTAAGGCCTGAAAAAGCAATCGACATCATATTGGCCTTTATCCCCTCTTGCCATGACGACAATATTCAAGATCTTCTAGCGGAATGCTTAGGGCTTTATCTGAATGATCAAAACACAATCCCCGCTGCATTGATAGCGGCATCAACCTCAAGTATTGAGGAAATCAGAACATTTGCAGGAAGGGTTTTAGCACAATCGCCAAATGAAATAGCACAAAGAACCTGTACAACCTTGCTCTCAGATTCATCGGTAAGAGTGCGATTCGAAGTTGCAAGGGAATCGATAAAAAACCAGAACAAATCTGCGATTCCAATACTTATCGAATTGATGACAAAAGTCCCCGCAGAAAAAGCAGAATCAATAGACCAAACCCTTAGGGCAATTGCCAAGGATAAGTCACCTGAAAGCAAAAATGATTACAAAGCGGATGCTGCAGCGTGGAATACATGGTGGCTAAAAGAAGGAACTCAATTAGTTTTGACTCCAGGGGCAAAAGTTCAAGAGGCACTAAAAAACTTTCTAGTGGTTGAATCATTCAATCAAGAAAAAAAATCAGGGCGAGTCTTCTTGATCACACCTTCAGGAAAAACTCTCTGGGAAATAACGAATCTCTCCAACCCAACCGATGCCCTATTACTACCAAACCATAAAATTTTGATCACTGAGCAAGGCGCAAACAGAATTACTGAAAGAGACATTAAAGGAAATATCTCTTGGGAAAAATCCGCTACTAATCCATTCCTTTCACAACGCCTATCAAATGGAAACATTTTCATAGCGTCAAGAAACAAAATCGTTGAAGTCGGCAGAAATGGCAACGAGATCTTCAGTTTTTCCTACCCTAATGAAACAATTCTGGCGGCCTGCAAAACACGCACAAACGAATACGCTTTGCTGAGTTATAATGGGGTATTCTTAAAACTCGATTCCAAAGGCAAGGAAGTCTCTAAATCACGAATCCCCTTCCCCACCAACTTCGGTATCAATGGTGGCGCAATAACTCAAAATGACCGCGTTCTTGTAAGCATACCAACACTCAACAAAATCATGGAGTTTAACTTCAATGGCCAATCTACATGGGAATCAACAATAACAATGCCCGGAATCCCTACTAAGCTTCCAAATGGAAATGTAGTGGCACCAAGTTTAAACGGATCAAAAATTGTTGAAATCCAAATGGATGGCAAGATAATATATGAAAGCGCACCAAATTCTTATCGCTCGATTAAAGTAGGTAAAGCCCCATGACAAATAAATTCAGGAATGTAGAGCAACTCCAGTTTTTTAAAATACTAAGCACCCTTGCTATAAGCTTTGGTATCTTCTTCTATTGCACTCTTCCCAGCACAATCGTTGCACTTGAAAATGAGGACTCTCTCGAAACCGACACGGTTTATCTGACAAAGGCCGGATTCTCTCTTGCACCTAGCGATCTGGGAAACTGGCTTAACCGAAAATCAAAAAGCACATTCACTGAAACTGAAATCGTAAAAGCACTGGCTGATCTTTCATCTTCCTCAAGAGAAATTCAAACTCAAGGAATAATGGCTTTAACCTCTATGGGGCCGACGGGAAGGCCAGCATTAAGAAATCTGGAAAACTCTTCCGAAGGCGCAGTAAAAACAATCGCAAAAAACTGTTTAGATATGGTGGGCATACAATCTAGCAGAACCGAAATCGCGGTAATTCGCAACTTAGCCGCAAGTTCACCCGACTTAGCAATACGAGGTATACTTGAAGTATTCCCTGTTCTAGACCAAGAGGCAACATGGGATTTTGCTAGAAAAACCCTCTTCGAATTAACATGGAAGAAAGGGGCACCAGACACCTTAATTACTGATGCGCTTTCATCGCCATCAAAAACACAAAGAATTCTCGCATGGGAAATGCTGATTCCTGCTCAGAAACTTCTGCCAAAAGATCTGCTTCAAAAAAGCATTAAAGATGAATCTCCTGAAGTGCGATTTTTGATCGCGTCAACCCTGTCACGCAATCTTGATTCATTAGGCATCGAACTGCTGATTGATTTACTCCCCATTCTTCCTGAAAACAAAGCCCAAGAATCAGAAGATCTACTTCTCGAAATTGCAGGAGATCTTGCACCACAAGAATTAATTAAGAATAAGGGAACCCCAAAGGGGAACGCTGAAATCTGGAAAAAATGGTGGACAGAAATCAATGGCGAAAAATTACTACCCGAATTCACGCAAAAAACACCCACCCCAGAAGATCAAAGAAAAATCAAAGACTTAATCAGGGAGTTGGGCGATGACAACTTTGAAACTCGCGAGAAAGCTTCGATGAAAATAAAAGCTCTAGGCGACCTCGTCGTCCCCTCGCTTAGATCACTAACTAATTCCATGGATGTTGAAATTAAAGGCAGGGCAAAAAGCCTTCTCGAAGAAATGGGAGAATCTAAATCGAAACCGATTTCTCCGTCGCTTGTAAGAATTCTCGCTCTTAAAAAAACCAAAGGTTTGTTGCCTGCGCTATTAGCATACTTTCCCGTCGCAGAGTCGGATGAGCAATTTAACGAATTCCTCGAATCCGCAGTCCTTTACGCCCGCCAACAATCGGCACCTGATGCAGAAGTCTTAAAATCTCTTAATGCTGAAAACCCAAGGGTTAAACTAGCTTCGGGAATTCTGCTTCTACCATTCGACGATGCAAACTCCAAAGAAGCAATCAAAACCATCCTTATGGATAAAAATCCTTGGCTTCGAAATCGCATGGCTCTGGCCTTGGCAAATCTTGCGGACAAAACTGCTATCCCGATTTTGATTAACACGCTTGCAGATTTAAATCAGGAACAATCTTCGGATACCGAAACTTTTCTTTTCGAACTCGCAGGGGCAAACCTCCCCACCGATCTGCCGACTGCACCTTCTGACAGAAAAAAAACAAAGGATGCATGGCTAGCTTGGTGGTCTAAAAATGCTGATAAAACATCTTTAACCAAAAGCCTTCTTGGAAACCTACAAGCTGTTTCCAAGGGCAACACCATCATTTCGAGCCTTGCCAACAATCAAGTTCTTGAATTAGATCGCAATGGCAAAGCCCGGTGGACAATTACAGGCCTTTCCGGCCCCATGGATGCACAAGCGCTTCCCAATGGCCGCATTTTAATCACAGAACATCACAATATGAAAATCACCGAGCGCAGCACTAAAGGCGACATCCTTTGGACAAAAACCGTCACATCAAACCCTCTTAGTGCAACCAGGCTTCGCAGTGGCCTTACATCCATCACTTGCAGAAATATGATTCTTGAAGTTGATCGATCTGGTAAAGAAATACTTAATCTACCAAGGCCTCAAAGCGACATCATGAGCGCTGAAAGGCTAAGAGATGGGTCTTACCTTGTTGCGACCAACCAAATGACCTTGTTAAAAATTGACCGCACAGGCAAAGAATCCAATATAGTTCGATTACCTTTGGGGGTCGCAAGTCATGCCAATGATATTCTTCAAGATGGTACAGTAATCCTACCCTTAACCTGGCATAACAAACTCCAAGAAATTGATCCTTCAGGAAAAGTTGTTTTAGACATAACGGTCAATCAACCTACTGCTGCAGTAAGGTTACCCAATAAAAATATTCTAATCGCAACCCAAACTGTTCCACCAAAACTGATAGAGTTTGACCGAACAGGGAAGCAACTTTCTGAAAAGCAGGCCCTTCACCCAGTGTTCAGGATTCGAACCAGATAAACAAACCAAGCCAGGAGGCTAATAAAATGCCGGTACGACAATTAGGGGCATTAATCTTGGCAGTGTTATTGCCCTTCGCCTTGGATAACACGGCAGAGGATGAAAAAACACTTGCGGATGCCGGTTTAAAATCGGATGGTAATTCATTGATTCAATTTTTAGCTCGGCGCTCTGAAGATAAATTTGACCCCATTCAGATCAAGTCACTCATTGAAAAGTTAGGTGATGACAATTTTGACACCCGCGAACAAACCTCTGCAACCTTGAATGCAATCGGAATCGCAGCCTTGCCTGATTTAAAAACAGCTTCTAAAAGTCCAGATGTCGAAATATCTCGAAGGGCAAAAGATTGCATCCAAAAAATCGAAGAAGGGTCGCGAAAACTCGTCGTCGCAGCGACAATTCGATTATTGGGCACTAAGAAACCTGAAGGCGCACTGCAAGCTTTAATAAGCTATTCACAGTTTTCGGAACTTGATCAAACCACAGAAGATTTAATCCACGCGATCACTGCTACAGGTTCAGAAAATGGAACCCCCTCGAAAATCATCCTTGATGCGATTCGTAGCGATAAATCCACGGCCAAAACTCTCTGTGCGGAAGCATTGGCAAATATCAACCCGGATTTGTTTAAGAAAGAAGCACTCGCACTGCTTAACTCTTCTGAACCCAGAGTGCGTTATAAAGTCGCCCTAGCTTTTGCCAAATTAGGTGACAAAAGATCCATCGAACCGCTCGTCAGCAGTATTAGTTCTGTAAGCCAATGGGAAGCCTCGCTACTCGATCATTTTCTTAGGAAATTATTACCCTCGAACCTGCCTCCGGTTGGACTTCCTCAGCCTGAACTTCAAAAAGAATGGGCAAAGCGAACCACGGACATTTCAAAAATACCTGAAGCGCAGATTGCCTTTAATGCAAAAAACATTGGGAAAACCCTAATTGTTTTACTAGATGCAGGCAGAATAATAATGGTGGATTCTAGCAACAATATTCTTTGGAAAATCGACAACCTGCAATTCCCCCTTGATGCCCAAATCCTTCCTGATGAAAAAGTTCTGGTGGCAGAACATCAAGGAAACAAAGTTACAGAAAGAAACAAAAAGGGAGAAATAATTTGGGAAAAGAAAATTGAGGGACCACTGGCAGTACAAAAACTTGAAGATGGATCGATTTTTATTGCCTCAAAATCCAATATCGTTTTTGTTGATCAAAAAGGCAAAGAAATATCCGAATTTACCCCGCCCAACAATGAACCAATAATGAAAGCCAACATTGCTTCCAATGGAGATATCTGCCTCGTTCTTAGCACCCCGCAAGGAAATGCAAAGTTTGTACGGTTTGATAAAAACAAAAAACCTGTCGCCACTTACGATATTGATGTTAGAACCTCAGGTGGAAAAGTAGATATCCTTCCCAACGGCAATTCCCTCATCACTGAAGTTTATGGCAACAGGGTCATTGAATTTAACAATGAAGGGAAAGAAGTATGGCAATTTGAATGCGAGCAACCAGTGGCCGCTGTGCGATTGCCAAACGGAAACACTCTTATTACATCAATGACGCAAATGAAAGCCTTAGAAATAGATCCAAAAGGCAAAGAAATCTGGTCGTACAAATCAAACACCAGAGTTACTCGAGCATTTAGACCATGATTAAAAGTCTTCTTCAATCCTTGCTGTTTTTAGTTCTTATCTGCAATGTTACGCATGGAGGATGGCCTGAAGATGAAGTGAATTATTGGGACGAGATAATAATTAAAAAATCAGGTATTTCGACCAATCCCAAGGACATTCAAAACTGGCTGAAATCCAGAATCCCAAATGTAACAAACGGAATAATAGTTTCAAAATGGGTTATTGATCTTGGAAACGAAAGCTTTGAAGTTCGAGAGCAAGCCTCCAGAGAACTACTGAAGTTTAACAATCTCGCAATATTTGAATTAAAAAAAGCAACCAAAAGCAAGGACATCGAAGTTGCTAAAAGGGCTTCAGATTGCCTTGAGCAAATATCTCCACATGAATCAATTGCTATCAAAACAGCGATCATCCGACTGTTGGGAAAGTCGAATCCGGAATTGGTTTTCGAATACTTCATCAAAATAGCTAATACCCCAGAACTTGATCTCCTGACTTCCGAAGCATTGCTGGATGCTTTTAGTATTACAATAAAATCAAACCCAGCATTGTTACAAAAACTTGAGGATTTTTCTCTAACCAAGGATATCAAAAGTAGAATCCTTATTGCCCGGGTACTTGCAATTGGGAATCCCAATGGGATTGCATTCAGAAAACTTTCAACTGACGACCTAGCTATCGTAAAAGCAAACGCACTCCTTGCACTTCTTCAAGAAAAAGGCAAAAAAGCCATTGGGTTACTGATAACCTTATTACCTGAATTGAAAACCAATCAATTTATGCCGATTGCAGGACTACTTAACGAATTGATTCAAGACCAAGCTTCCGAAAAGGAACTTGGGAAAGAAAAACCTTCTGCTGTAGAACTGCAAAAACTATTCGCTTCCGCATGGAAGAGCAAAAACACCTCAACAAATCTAAACACATATACTTTCAATCAATTACAACCTAAGCGAATCCTTGCATCACTTGCGGAACCCAACCTGAGTGGAAAAATTTGTACACTCAATCCAGATGGTTCTGTTAGCGAACTTTTTCGCACCAATTCTTACGCTGACCTAGCTTGTGCAATCAATCACACCCTGTTTTTCTTAATGGAACGATCTAGGGGCCACGTGATCATCAACAACATTGGCGAAATTTACGAAAGAAGCGACCCACTAATATCCACTTTTGGACTTGATACCGATGGCTTAGGAAAGAAGTTTATTCTGAATCGAAAAAACCTTTTAGTCCTCGATTACACCAACAAAATTATAGAAAGTGTTGAGGTCAATAATGATTGCCTGGCGGGCACCCGCTTAATCAATGGCGACTATGCAATTGTTTTCAAGGATAAATCTTTGCTTATTCTTGATGGAAAAAACCTTAAGAAGGAAAAAACAAAGATTTCATTAGGGGCGATTGAACCAACCCGCACTATTCTTGGTTATCAGATTCAAGGAACCCAATCGGGTTCGATTTTAATACCTGAATTCGGAGGCAAAGCGATCAATGAGTATGATCAGACAGGCAAATTGCTGAAAACCATTAAATTTAGCATAAACGCTGGAAATTCCACTATTTATGGCCCAACTTTAACCATGAATACCAATGGCAATTTTTTGATAGGTACCCGACTAGGGCAAACCGTCACAGAGTTGAACATGGATGGCAAAGAAATAAGAAACTGGGCCCTAGATTCTAAATTACACCGCATTTTTTCCCAACATTTGCGAATTATTTGGCCCGACTAAGCATTTTATAACCAATAGGGGCTTGATTTCTTCCACGAAAATACCATACTTAAATTAGCTTCGCTGGAGTGGTGGAATTGGCAGACACACCATCTTGAGGGGGTGGCGCCCGTAAGGGTATGTGGGTTCAAGTCCCACCTTCAGCACTGTTATATTAGTAAGTCCGTTTTTAGACCCCTCGCTTTTCACATTCTTTTCGCTTATTATTCTCCGCATACAGTTATTTGGTTTCCTCCTATTATTGGATTGAACTCCATGATGATTCCTACCATCAAATGCGTTATAGTCTCATTGACCCTTGGATTGCTGGCAACATCGACGTGCTTTGCTCAGGAAAACCGACAAGCCGATGTTATTTATGGCAGAAAATACGGCCTTGCCCTGACCATGGATGTTTTCAAGCCAACGGTAAAATCTAATCGCGCCGCAATCGTGATGATAGTAAGCGGTGGCTGGTTCTCTAGCCCTGAAGCAATTAACCCAAAATCGACCAATCCGTTTACAAGCCGTGGTTATCA
>DBCB01000148.1:9237-13280 GCA_002303765.1 Planctomycetaceae bacterium UBA969 | reverse complement strand
ACCATTCCCGAAGCGATTGAAGACCTTCATCGTGCTACCAAGTTCATAAGATCAAAAGCAAAAGAGTACGACATTGACCCTGCGAAAATTGGGATTTCAGGAGGCTCTGCCGGGGGGCATCTTTCATTAATGATGGGAGTTGCAGGCAAAAAGGGTGGCGAATTAAATTCAAAAGACCAAGTTCAAGGATTTGCAAGCGGGGCTAACGCAGTCGCCTGCTTTTTCCCACCTACAGACTTCCTCAACTGGGGTGAAGAAGGTAAAGAACAATTAGGTAGGGGCCCTCAGGCAATCCCAAACATCGTTGCACCATTTGATTTTGTAGTTTTCAATCAGCAAAAAAAACAGTTCGAACCAGTCGAAGACATTATGGAAAGAAGAAAAATCGGTGCAGCCATCTCTCCTATCACTCACATCAACAAACAATCTGTTCCATCTTTGATCATTCATGGCGACCAAGATAAACTTGTTTCTATTCAACAAGCTGAATCATTTGTAAAAAAAATGAAAGAAGCAGGCGCAATTGCGGAACTAGATACTCGAAAAGGCGCAGGCCATGGTTGGGCTAATATGGACAAAGATCTTGAGAAATTCGCAGATTGGTTTGATCTGCACTTATTAAACAAAACTAAGTGATGACCTCTTAAAGTCATCACTTAGTTTTTCAAATAATCAATCTTGAATAATTGTTAGCCCACAAAAACCCCACCTGTGAACAATGGATCGTAGGCATAGAAATTATACAACTGGCCTTTTTGATACCTAAACACTTTAACTTCAGGGCCACCATTGGTGTAAGGTGCGGTTACAATTTCAGCAAGGCCATCGTTATCGATATCTGCCATTGCAACTGATAAGCCACCTGCAAAGTTAATATCGTAAGCAAAGAAGGTGTCGATCAAGCTAGTCCCCGACCCATTAAATACCTTAACATGGGGACCGCCACCAGGGCCTGCTGCGACAACAATATCGCCTACAATATCGCCGTTGTAATCTCCCGCACCAACAAAGACACCTCGGTTAATTCCGGGATCAAAAGCGAAGAAACTTGCAAGCACAACCTGAGTGCCCTGCGAAAGTTGGAACCCGCTGACTGCAAGAACATGGGGGCCACCACCAGGGCCTGCACCAACCACCACATCAGAATAGCCATCGCCATTCACATCACCCGAAGCAACACTAATGCCTCCGGTAAAGGCGGGATTGTATGCAAAGAAACTAGCAATGTTGGAATAATTATGCCCGCTAAATACCTGGACATGGGGTCCGCCACCCTGCCCAGCACCAGTGATGATGTCTGCATAGCCATCGCCATTCACATCGCCAACCGCCACATAAATTCCATCATTAAATGCAGAGTTATACGCATAGAAGCTGTGCATAAGCTGAAGGCTGGTTCCATCATAAACATTAACCTGCGGGCCGCCCCCTGGGCCTGCTGCTACAACAACATCATTAACTCCATCGCCGGTGACATCGCCGGAAGCTACACGCACACCACCCTTAAAAGATGGAGCAAAAGCAAAGAAGTTGGTTGTTTCTTGAGTTAAAAGATTGTAGACATTCACTTGTGGGCCGCCGCCTTCATTGGTGCCGGTTATCACTAAATTGCTGGTTGCGGTAACAGCCTGATAAATCGTTCCCGTAGAGGAAGAAAAATATCTAGTGTTGGAACCATTAGGCGAGCCAAGATAATTGGCAGTAATCGTATGGCGACCACCCGTCAAAGTACTAGTTGAATAAGTTGCAACATTATTGCTAACAGCCACAGGAGCGCCCAAGGCAACGCCATTATCTAAGAATTGCACCAATCCAATCGTGGACTCTGCAGGAATAATCGGATTAGTTACGCTTGCTGTAAAAGTAATGGTAGCAAGTCTATCTGCAGGATTTCTAGAGGACACAAGTCCAAGCGTGGTTATAGCAGTTGTTAAAATCTGCTGATTAAATATAGGAGAAAAAGCACTGCCATTTACATTGCTATCGCCAAGGTACAAAGCATCAATCGTATGGAAACCTGTTGTGCTTATTGAAGTAAGCAACGTAGCAGTAGTTGCCCCTGTAGTTGGATCTGTAACAGTAGTACTTATGGTTTGCAATGGTTGAATAACACCATCGATTCGAAAGAGAACTTGACCGGTTGCAGAACCACCTGCGTATTGAGGCGTTACTGTTGCAGTAACGGTCAAGGGTAAATCAGTACCATAAATCTGACTGTTCGTGGTAACAGCAACACTGGAACTCGATTTGTTAACACTTTGAGCAATGATATTGGAATCACTTTCGCCAAAAATGCCTTGACCAACAAATGTGGAAGTAATCACATGAGGCGAACCATTGACATTTAAGGAGGTAGTGGTAAAGGTTGCAATGCCATTAACCACAGGAACTTGCCCGATAGAAACCCCTTGATCAAAGTAAGTAACGGTACCGCTAGTAACCGTTCCTGATACTGCTGAAATGGTAGATGTAAAGGTAACAGCTTCCCCGTATTGGGTAAGGTTATCAACATCGCTCGAGGTCAATATATTTGTTGTCAGAACACCGACACAAGTCAAAGTTACATCGTTACCAGTTCCACCAACATAAGAAACACGATAAGAAACGCTATTAACCGTAATCAAAGAACCTTCTGCCTGACCATTGAAGGTACCAACCACAGGGTCTGATCCATCGTTGTTGATGATGGTATAAATAGTATCGCGAGCTGTTGGTGCAAAATTTAAGTTTACATCAAGCACTGGTCGCCCTGAAAGGTTTACATTTCCATTAACCGCAATTTGATCATACGCAGTGCCAGCAACCGTACCTGATGTATTTAAGTCAAAGGAAAAGACACCGACAGAACTTTGCGCACTAATGCCGGAAGTCGTAAGGACAGCAACACTGGAAGTTTGGGTTCCAGGGGTTACCGTACCGTTTTGGCCTGCAGTCATGTTTAGAACACCAATCCGACCACTACCTTGAAGGGTACCGCTTGTATTAACAAATACAGGCACATTATCTTGACCAATTTGGTAGACAGTTCCCGCACCAACCACAGTGCTACCTTGATTATTGCCACTGCCCGAAATGATCAAAGTGCCAGCACCTGTTTTTTGCAGGGTGGAAGATCCGCCATTGATTTTCCCGGAAAGGGTAAGTGTACCCGTATCAACCCCAACATAAGCCAGTTGCATCGTACCTGCAAGATTCACATTGCCGCCCCAAGTATTATTTCCACTAATACTTCGAAGCGCCCCTGCCCCTGCAACCCCTGTTCCATCAAGGTTCAAGGTTCGATTCGAAATAGTAATTCCACCATCCAAAGCTAAAGTTGCAGAATTCACAGGCACCGAGGTGGAAACGGTAACTTGGTTAGTTCCAATACCAAGATTACCAGGAGATTGAACTAACAAAGTGCCTTCCTGAACTGAAACAGGAAGATTCAAACTAGTCTGAGCCTTAGAAACTACAACGTTTCCTGCTCCAATTTTAATCAACTGACTATTAGCTGGGATTCCAGCGGTCTGAGTGATCTGGCCACCAACAATTAATTCACTTCCCGCCCCAGCACCAAGAGAAGTTGTTCCTGCTACGGTAATATTTCCGCTCCAGGTGTTTTGCCCAATACTTTGCAGCGCACCAAAACCATTAAAACCTGTACCTTGAATGGTCACATTATTTGAAATATTTAAGCCACTACCAGTTACTTGGATTGAACCTGCACCTGAAAGCGCAGGCAAAACGGGGCTCAATTGCGTCACACTTACCGAGGTAGCTGCACCCAAGGCGTTATTATTCATAACCTGCAAATCGCCATTGCTTACTAGCCAACTGCCAGTAAAGGTAGAAGAGTTATTTGCTGAGATACCAACGGTCATGGACCCTCTTTTTTCCAAAGTTACACCAGTAGCTGCACTTACAGTACCACTTATCAACATTTTTGAATCGGGTGTTCCCCCAATGGATGCATTGGTTTGCACATTCACCCCACCCTGCCATTCTGCAAAATTAGGGTTGTCATTTGGTGAAACTACTTGAAAAGCACCAAGGCCCTCCAC
>DBCB01000148.1:2851-9207 GCA_002303765.1 Planctomycetaceae bacterium UBA969 | reverse complement strand
TCCACTCTTCCTCCTTGGCTCAAAGGTGTGCTAGGATTTTGGTCCGGGCCGTTGTTTGAAACAGTGCTTGAATTACCATCTTGAAGAATTAAATTATATTGTGAGCCAAAAACAAGATTCTGCCCGCCATTAACTTCATCACCAAGAGTCAGGGCGCCCGCTAATTGTTGACTAGTATAACTAGCAGGGATTAAGTTGGCGGGAAGTTCTCGAACAATAATATCTTTTGGCGTACTAACTGGACCAAGGGCAGTGGTATTTTGTGCATTTACAAAACCATCAAAAATTACCACATCACCACTAAAAGTATTAGCCTGGGTAAGTTCAACAACACCTTCTCCCCATTTACGCAATCCTGCAACGCCACTAATTACACCATTTATTTCTGTTACGCTGGCAAATTCTTGACCAACGCTAGGGTCTCCAGTTGGGTTAGCTGGAACCCCACTGGTAAGCACCAATGGATCAATTGGTGCTGTAATCCCATAAGGGTCTACGGTCAAAGAGGTTGTCACTTCGGAAGGATTTGAATTAAGCGTAACCGTGCCATTCCATTGATGAGGTAAATCACCAAATCCCACCCTCGAATCTCGGCCCGTAAACTCCCCAAAGGGCACATAAACAGGATAATTTATCTCAAACTGTGTTAATGGCCTGTAACCATCACCACCCAAAAGCACCAAGTTACGATTTTCAATTACAATCGGCGACAAGGTTCTAATCCCTACCCCATCCCTTGTACCGTACTGGTCAATACTTAACATCAATGAACCATTGGAAACCTCAACATTTGAATTTGTCGTTGCTCGCCCGAGACCATTGCTATCCGAAACAATCAATAAACCCTGCAAAACAGAGGTAGAACCTGTGTAACCGTTATTGGATTCAAAGACCAATATACCAGATCCTTGTTTAACTATTTTGTTATTGTTCACGTCATTCAACAGCACATAACCACCGTCCCTATCGGCAGTAGAGGATTCTGCAATATCAGAGTCCAAAATCAACCAAGAGCCTTCTTGGGCTACATTAAAAACAAACGAAGACCCAGCAGGAGCATTAGGATTTCCAGCATTAATTGGGCTATAAATCCAGTTGGCATTTCCAGCAGAGGTATCTGATGGGTTTACTAATGAACTTCCAACATAATTAGCAACCATTTGGGTCTGGATATTTAATGGCACTGCAGGATTAAACGATACATTTGTAACGGGATCCACAGTGGCAGGATCCACCGTAACCACAGAACCAATTGTCCAATTAAAAGGCTTAAAAAAAGCATCTGTAGGATCGGATAAAGCACCAGGAAAAAAGAACTCCGCAGTTATGGTCGTGGGAAAATTATTTACTGGGGAAATAAGACCATTAACAGGGCCAAATTGTGGATTATCCCTTCCATAAAGATAATACCCTGCACCATCAAATTGAATCGCATCCACATAAACAAGTGGATCAAAATAATTCACCCCAGATATGGGATCACGCAGGTACCCTGGAAGATTCCCAAATGTATCGGGAGATAAATCATTTATCAAATTAACCTGAATTGGGCCAGGTGGGGGACCAATTGGATCTGCAGTAGTGTCAATTCGGGTCAAATTGCCAAATACGCCTGCAGTTGGTGTAGCCAATTGAGCATTTGCAATAACTGGAAATACAAGAGTATCTCCATTTTGGGGAAGGGAAGATTGCCCCAAAGTAGGATCCCAATTATTACCCAGAGTTACAAATCCGTTACTATTTTCATAGGATGCCATAAAAGAACTAAATGTCGGATCGCCATTTACGCCATATGCAGCAGGGGCAAGGACGCCATTGGTTCCAACCCCGGCCAAGTTGCCGTTCCACACTTTGGTGGCGCATTCAATTCGCTCTTCCAAGTTTTCAATATTAAGTTTTCGGGCAGTCATGCCCTTGTTCGATTTCTTTAAACCAAACATCCTCTTGATCGATTCCAACTTCCAATTGAACATGTGAGGCTCCTGCCTTTAAAATAACTTTGGACAATCCATCCGGTTTATCTATCGGCAGAATAGCCCTCACAACTTTTACAAGTTGTATTTTCGTGCATATCGTTTTAATCTTTACGAGTTGATTAATCAGCAAAGTCTACCAACTGAACCAAGGGTACCTGTTTTAACCAGAGTACCTATAGTTAAAATTGCGTTTGGTTATTACCTTGGATTATCGATAATGAAAGTGCAAGGAATCGCTTTTTTTTGTTCGTTCACCCACCAAAGCCCAAATTCGGGAATCGTTTTGACATTCCCGACTATTAAATGCAAAAGGTTGGTACCATCGATCATATCTAAGTCTTTTTTACTCATCTTGGGAAACGAAACCGGATGGGAATGATAAACCACCAGCATCTCTTCACCTTTTTGCCTTAACTCCTTTACCACCTTTAACATACTTTCAGCAGATGAAAGAAATTCAATCTCGCTTTTGAGTGAATTTTCGAGCTTATAGACCGTGGAAACAACTCCGATTTTTTCGGTTTCTCTGGTCTCAAATCGCCCACCCAGCACCCCACAACACTCATAAGGGAACTCTTCGATGGCATGATTTAGCATTTCATTTAGAAAACCTTCTGTAACCAAAAGCTGAAAAGGGATTGACATACTTCCTACGGTCTCGAGAATAACGGTGTAGCTTTAACAAGCGCAAATGCTATTTTACCCATTTTACCAATCAGACGAGAATCTTCATGGCAGGAACTAAGGGAAAACGCGATAAAGTTATTCTGGCATACTCTGGTGGCTTAGACACCTCTGTTATGGTTCATTGGATCCAGGAAAAGTACGACTTGGATGTTATAACCTTCACGGTCGACCTAGGCCAAGGTGAAGACATCGAAGCGATTAGGCAGAAGGCCCTTAAAACCGGCGCAGTCGAAGCCATCGCACTCGATGCTAAAAACCTCTTTGTTGATTGCTTCGTATGGCCCGCCTTGATGGCAGGCGCAATCTATGAAGGCAAGTACCCTCTTGCTACTGCACTGGGGCGTCCCCTAATCGCAAAGCTTATGGTCGATGCAGCTAGGCAGCATAATGCCAAAGCTGTTGCCCATGGATGCACCGGTAAAGGAAACGACCAAGTTCGATTCGATATTACATTCCAAACTCTTGCACCAGATTTAAGAATCATTGCACCTGTGCGCGAATGGAAGATGACCCGGGATGAAGAAATCGCTTTTGCGATCGAACGAAATATCCCCGTAAATATTTCTAAAGATAATCTTTTTAGTATCGATCAAAACATTTGGGGCCGAAGTTGCGAAGCAGGTGTGCTTGAAGACCCATGGATCGAACCGCCACCAGAAACTTTCGCCTGGACCAAAGATGTTGCCAATACCCCCAATGACCCCGCTTATGTGGTCATCGATTTTGATAAGGGCATTCCTATTGGTCTTGATAACAAGAAAATGGATGGGGTTGAACTCATCAGCAAATTAAACACGCTTGCAGGTGAGCATGGCGTAGGCCGCATCGATCATGTTGAAAACAGATTAGTGGGCATTAAATCTCGCGAACTTTATGAAGCCCCAGCAGGAGTGGTTCTTCATTTTGCACATCGCGAAATCGAGTCGCTCACCATGAGCAAACAGGCGCAACGCTTTAAATCTATTGTGTCTCAGGAATATGCGGACCTTATTTACAACGGGCAATGGTTTAGTGCATTCCATCAAGATCTTGCACAATTCGTTGTCAGCAGTCAGCGTTTTGTTTCGGGCCAAGTTCGCATGAAACTCTTCAAAGGTAGCGCAACCGTAGCAGGCCGTAAGAGCGAAAACAGCCTTTACAGCAAGAACCTTGCAACCTACGAAAAAGGCGATCAATTCGATCACGATGCAGCCAAGGGTTTCATTCGCCTATGGGGTCTCAGCCAACAAACCCAAGCACAGTTGCAACTGCTTAAGGGTGGAAAAGGCTTCGAGCTTCCAGGCATTCTCACTGATAAATCAAACAACAAATAAACCCCTAAAGGCCGCCTTCATGCACTATGAATCGATGAATATTGATGAACTTGCAAAGTATCTCAAGCAGGATGCTCGAGATGTACATAAGCTTGCGAACAAAGGCGCCATCCCAGGAAAAAAAGTGGGGGGTGAATGGCGCTTTCATCGTAATGAAATCAATTATTGGATCGAATCTAATCTTCACGAACATGAAAACGAAACCTTGGTTCACTTTGAAAGCCATGCGCCTATTGAATGCGAACGCGGCTTGCTGGTCAGTAAATTTCTAGGCGAAGCCTGCATTGCCAGCCCTTTAAAAGCCAGCACTAGGGCTTCGGTATTAAAAGAACTCGTAACCCTTGCTGAACAATCTTGGCAAATTTATGACCCCGCAGCTATCCACGCTGCATTGGTCGAAAGAGAAAGCATTGCAAGCACTGCGCTTGCAGGTGGCATCGCCATACCTCACCCACACCACCCAATTAAAAACACCCTGGGCGAATCCATCATCTCCTTGGGGATTGTCCCCAATGGTATCCCATTCGGCGCACCCGATGGCAAACTTACAAGCATCTTTTTCCTTGTTTGCTGCATCGATGATAAAACCCATCTTCAGGTACTCGCCAGGCTTACCAGACTTTTCCGCAAAGAAGGATTTTTAGATGCATTGCGCGAGATGAACTCTCAGGCAGATATCTGGCATTTAGTTCGCCAGACTGAACTTTCACTCATGCTGCCCGCTTAAATTAACGCATGTCGGGTTGCAAACATCGCACCCGTTTTCCTTCGCTTTCAAGGATTCTTTCAGCAGCAAGATACCCCGATCGCACTGCGCCTTCCATAGTTGCAGGCCACCCTGTTTGGGTATAATCCCCTGCAAGATAAAGGCCTTTGATCTGCGTAGTTTGCAAGGGCCTAAATTCATCCACACCATACGAAGATTCAAAAGTTGCCTGCTTCTCACTAACCACTCTGCCACGAATTAATTGAGCTTTTGCAACATCCGCAAAGAAGCCAGGCAGTTCCGCCATGACTGTTTTTAACACCGCATCATGCCCACTCTTCAACAATTCTGCAGAAGAGCTGATTACCACTTGGTAATAATATTCCCCTTGCTCGTTTTTTCCCCGCGAGAAAAGCCACTGGCCAATCGAATCCAAAAGCACAACATGCGGAAGGTCAGTAATCGGTCGATCAAACCACAAATGCACACTTGTGATAGGCGCAGTTCTCAACCCTTGCAACATTCCTATAGCAGGGTCTAAATGGGCTATTGGGCCAAGTAAATCAGCAACCCGCTGAAAAGGCACCGCAAGCACAATATTGTCTGCGTTAATGACCTCAGCGTTATCCAACAGCACTTCCCAAGAAGACTCGCTTTTCAATCCAACCTTTTTAACGGCATTACCAAGGCGAATTTCGACATCTGTTTTCTCAAGCCAGGTAATCACCTCTTCACCATAAAGTCTGGAAAGAGGCACCACAGGTAATCCAAGCTGATATGCTTTGGTGTTTTTCCAAAACACATCGACAAAGACTTTGCGTGCGTAATGTAATCCGACTTTTTCCATGGGCGTATTTAACGCACTTATCAATACCGGAGCCCAGAAACGCTCAATGCATCGCTGCGACTGAAAATGATTGACTAACCATTCCAAAAAAGGTGCGTCTTCTTCTTCCTTCGTTAACCTTAATAACCCCATCCCTAAGCTTAATCTGATTTTTTCATTCCAATCAAGAAAATGGGCGCCTAAGAAACTCTTGGCAAAATGCAAAGGCGCAGGCAACTGGGTACCCTTGAAAAGACTGGTTTTGCCATCGGGGGTCCGCCAAAACATGCTTGGCTCATCTTTTATAAAATTGCTTATACCGATTTCTTCACAAAAATACTGCAAGTTTGTACAGCACTTCATGCTCACATGTTGGCAATTGTCAATGAGGTCGCCGCTGGCGGAATCCACAAAAGATGTAGCTCTACCCCCTATTTTTCCCTTACATTCAATCAAAATAACCATTTGTCCATGCTTAGACAAGGTTCCTGCGACTGCCAAACCTGCCAATCCACCACCAATAACTACAGTAATTGCTTTTTTCATACCTAACTTTATGTCCATTAATCCATAAACTCATCTTGCCGAGATTGAACGCAGAACTTATCTTTTATTATAGGTAATGCAAGATAATGTCTTGGTACCATATTTCCCGATAGCTCAATGGTAGAGCGCCTCGCTGTTAACGAGGATGTTCAAGGTTCGAGTCCTTGTCGGGAAGCTACAATTGCCACTGTTTTCAGACTTAAAGCCATATCCTGCATGCAGATATGGCTTTTTTTCATTGAGTTGGCAACTTTGCATATTTGCATGAAATGTCACTAAATCAGGCGAAAAGTTGACATTTT
>DBCB01000148.1:0-2778 GCA_002303765.1 Planctomycetaceae bacterium UBA969 | reverse complement strand
CTACCGCAATATGCTCTGGCGTAATCATTCGATAGTACTTGTCTGCCACATTTGGAGTGTTTCCCAACCACTTACAAACAAAATATTGCTGATATTTATCCAACAAATCTGTTATCAAACTTGCTCGTAGATTAACAAACAACTTAGTCCATAAAGGAATTCCTAGTTTTTTGAACCACCGCCTAACATTCATGGATTTGAGATAGTGTCATACCAGTTCTTTGCATCAAGTACAGTTATGTCCCTGATATCCGTGCTGGGTGGAATAAACCTAAACAATGCTTTAATAGTGTATTTCCATTTATCAATCGTTTGGGCATGCTTGCCATTCTTAGTCCCATCTTCAATATATTTTTGAAGGTATTTTTTTAATGGGAATTTCGACTGAATCTCGTTGCCTATTCTTGACGGAATCAAACGTATTTTAGCTAACTTAGAATGAAGATCATTGACACCATATGCCTTCGGATCTTTATCAATCTTCTGAATCCAAAGAATTATATTTTGGTTAGAGCAACATACATCTTCAATGCAACCCTAATGGCTTCCACATTGTCTAATAAGCAATCAATTTCGATTTTGAGGCATTTCGGAATGATTCCCGCACTTGACGATCCTCAAGCTCGATCTGTTCAGGAGGCGACATCTTGGTCAGTCTAGGCAGCGGATGTGAGACCGCTAGCTTACGGACCATGGCGAGCGTTCGAGCAAGATCACTGCCCGGAACACGTTCCAGAGTGGCCCAGTACTTATCCTGTAGACAGGGAATGAGAAGCGGATCACGAGTGATCATCTCGAGTTGAAAACGCACTTTGGGGTTGGCCTGACGGATCGTCTTCACGATAAGGGGAAGATCAAGGGAACCTTGGCCCAGTGGAACCTCGGCCATGCGGAAGCCTTCGGGAGCCTCTTCAAAAGCGATATCTTTCAGATGAACCGTGCGAGTGTGGGCGGCCAACGCGGTGACTGTGGCAAGGGGGTCTTCGAGAAGAGCCAAGTTGTTACCGGTGTCCAGACAAATGCCGACCCATTCGCTCGAAATGGTCTTAATGAGATGTATCAACTCATCGATCCTCAAATCTTTATGGTTCTCGACTGCGAGTTGAACTTTGTAGCGAGCCGCGATTGGCTCCGACTGTTTGAGGGTAGTTGTAGCCTGTTTCGCAAAAGCCGGGTAATCCTCCGCTCGCTGAAAAACTTCATAACGGCGACCGCCCAGCATCACCATACGGATTACGATAGCACCGCAGGCCTGAGCAGTCTTTAATTCCGAGTCGAATCGCTCGCGGTCTATCGCGGTATTTTTTGGCGGAGCGACGATCCCCTCGATTGCCATCTCTCGCTTCTCGGCCAGTCGTCGAATCGCAAGGCAGTCCTTCTCATCACATATACCAAGCGCAATTTGTACCGCATTCGCCCCTCGATCATGGGCAAATGACAAGAAGTTCGCCGGTCGTGCGAACTGTTTCCTAACGTCGCTTCTTGCTCGAATGCCGTAGGAGTACAACAGTAAGCCTAAGTTACTCCTCGGTGCTGGCTCGTCGGCATGAATGGCAATGGAGGTGCCGCCGATACCCGCCACACTGCTTGCCAGGAATGTTCGTCGATTCATGCGTATTCACCCAATTGTCGTTTCAATCCCAAGAGCACGCAGTTCATGGTCCCATGGAGCCCGATACGGACGCAACAACATTTTCACAGCATTGGGATCATCAGGAATTGTCTGCTGTTTGCTGTCCCAACGCAGGGATCGCCCCAGACGGAGCGAAAGATTCGCAAGATGACAGGCGGACGCTGTACGCTGGGCACTGACAAGATCACTGATCGGGGTCTTCCGAGTCCGGATGCAATCAAGAAAATTTGCGGCATGTTCCCGGTACTGAGACGCCGAGTCACCGGTTTTGTCTTCGAGGGACTCGGTACGCGATTTGGGTATTGCGTCTAATGCCATCCGAGGCCCGTCGACGGGGTGGCCTTCCTTGATTCCGGGAATCATGTTGGCCGGGGGAATGTCTGGATCGGCCCAAACCTTGAACCCTCGCCGGTCGATGGCCAGCGTACCTTTGGTGCCATGGAATCGAAGCCCAAACCCCGATGGTTCCCCACGGGCCGCCTCACGCATTACGAACGCAGCGGTGAACTTCCCACAGTCAAAGATCACATCCTGGGTATCGGGAGTTTCGCCATTGTCGCGCAGGGCGAATCGACCGCCGATCGAGGTCACACTGCGGAGTTTGTCCAAACCGAGGTACCAATCGACGATATCTAGATGATGAGCGCCCAAGTTGGTCATCTGCCCGCCCGAGTAATCCCAGAACCAGCGGAAGTGATACAGCCCGCGATTGGGGTTGTACTTGCGAAGTGGAGCAGGGCCGAGCCAGGAATTGTAGTCCATCCCCACAGGTGGTTCACCATCAGCCGGATTACCGAACCCCGGGCTAACATTACGTATCGCATCCATTCGAACCGAAGAAATCGTGCCGAGGTGGCCGCTCCGAATCAACTCTCGGGCTTTTTGATAATGCAAACCGGAGCGCTGCTGAGTGCCCACCTGAACGACACGTTTCGTGCGATCAGCAATTTTCTGCAACCACTCCCCCTCGCCGACAAAAAGCGTCAACGGCTTCTCGATATAGACATCCTTCCCCGCAGCACACGCCATCATCCCCATCAAGGCATGCCAGTGGTCCGGGGTGGCAACAATAACTGCCTGTACATCCTTGCAGTCCAGAAGCTTGCGAAAGTCCTGATAGACCGTGGCTCCGCCGCCAACAGCCG
>DBCB01000118.1 GCA_002303765.1 Planctomycetaceae bacterium UBA969 | reverse complement strand
ATACAAAGCAGTGTATCGTTTATCATTAAGAACAAAGCTCATAGCATTCCAAGGCAGATTGATATGAGTTTTTAATTCAGGCCAATTCCTGCTCGCACCGGGCTTATCTTCACCATCCGGCCTGAGATAGATTGTTTCCTTAGAAGTTTTTTCTGCAACATCATTTGACGCCCGAAAATGAAACCCAGCATGCTGCGGATCGCCATCGAGCAATACAGGGCCACCAGTAGTTCTAACAACGGATTGGAATTCAACAAGTTGCCCGCCCGGAACTTTGTAAACAATGAGTTGTCTTTCTTCGATAGCAAAGGTCTCCTTGTTTTTACCATTCCAAGCAATCTGGTCTTTTTCAGAGGCAAGAACAGGACCAGATTCACGCAACAGCAATTTTTGAAATGCTTGATGAGTGTCATCCTTACAATGCCAAATATCAACTTTTACATTATTGCCATAGGTAACTTTGCTGAACCCTAGGAAAATGCCGCGATGGTGAGTGAACTGCCCACCTGCACCTTTGGTGACTAAAGCACCTGAATTATCAAAAAGATGATGAAAAGGCTTATAAGAAGCTTCCCTCTCCTTGCCTTCTTTTAAAACAGGATGCACGAACTGAAGCACAGGTTTACCTTCAAGGGTAACCTGGCTTAGCTCAGAGTTTTTATCTTCGAAAGAAAAACTAGGTGCAGAATTCTTGGCATCAGAAGCCAACCAAGTGCCAACCAAAGAAGCCCCATTATCTGGAATACTCAACGCAGGCATAACCACAACAAGGTACTGTTGGTTTTCCTTTGCAGTCAAATCAGCAGAGAATTTTTCGACCACTTGCCCAAGAACGTTGGTCGTTCCTGCCCCTGACAAAAGACAAGTTTTACTTTTAACATTGATGCCCGCGGGAATTGCAATTTGCACAGGAGTACCTGCAGCAATTTTGGCTGGGCCTTTTAATTCGACCTGAAAATCCTGGGCAGCCAATCCCGAAAACAGCACCACCATGGCATTCAATAAAGCATTCATCTGTTATTCGCCTTCTAGTAAAAATCGATAGTTAAGGTACAAACACCTGCGTAATTAAAACTAAGCGAGCCCATAAAAACGCACTGCATTATCATGAAAAAGCTTCTTTTGCTGTTCTTCTGATCGGGATTTAACCACCTGCTTCAAGGAATCAACCCACTCCTTATAAGTCGCAGCAAGGGTACAAACAGGCCAATCACCGCCAAACATTACTCTATCTGGGCCAAAGCTATCCATGGTGTGATTGATAAGTGGTGCCAAGTCATCAACTTTCCAAGCACCTTTCGTTGATGAAGCAATGAACCCGGAAATTTTAACAACAACATTTTTTCGCTTTGCGACCTCGACCAAGCCCTTCTTCCAAACCGAATTATCCTTGCTCTTCAAATCCGGATTTCCACAATGATCAAGAATAAAGCGAGTATCAGGGCAGGAATCAATCAACTTTGCAACATGATCAAGATCGGTACCACGAACACACAAATCGTAGCTAAGATTTCTTTCACCCAGCATCCGGATGCCACGCACAAAATCAGGTTGATTACAAAACCCAGGGGGAGTTGCAGGTACATGCAAAACCTGCCTGATACCTTTGATAAATTTATTTCCTTTGAAGTTATCAAGGTATTTGCCGAATTCGGGCGATGCGGGTCTGCCAGAAACCACTGCTGCAACCATGGTTGTTTTCCCACTATTGCAAATATCAGTGACAAACTTGGCTTCAGCAAGTTGCTGCTCGGGTGAAACATCCACCTCCATATAAACAGATTTAACAACGTTTAAACCTTCAGTAGCCTCCGCGTAATCTTTAAGGACAAAATTACGGGCAAGAGGCGCTCCTTCTTCAACCCAAGGAAGCTTGAACTGTTTTAAATCCCACAGATGCTGATGAGTATCCACAATAGGTAGCATTGCTTTTTTCTCCGCTAAGACTTGAGAAGTAATTCCCAAGCCAAGAGTTGATCCGAGTATTGAATTTTTAACAAACGTTCTGCGATCCTGCTGATTCATTATAAATCCCCCTTTAAGTGATTACCTTTTATCCATAAGGGAACCCAACACTGCAAGGACTATCTTGGAAGTTTAATGCCTGAAGTGTCTGAATCCACTAAAGATCATTGAAATACCGTTCTCATCGCAAGATGCAATTGCATCTGCATCACGCATAGAACCACCCGGTTGAACGATAGCAATAATGCCAGCCTTTGCGGCCTCATCGACGCCATCCCTGAATGGAAAAAACGCATCCGAAGCAAGTACTGCGCCGCGTGCATTTTCCCCAGCCTTCTTCAAGGCATTCTGCACAGCATCAACCCTGCTCATCTGCCCTGCCCCGGTACCAAGAAGTTTCCCGTCCTTAACGATAACAATTGCATTGCTTTTCACATGCTTACAAACGACCCAAGCAAACTTGAGATCATCAAGTTCTAGAGGCGTAAGTTTTTTCTTAGTTACCGATCTTGCACTCGAAAGATTTTCGTTGGAGGCATCTTTATCTTGTACAAGGAGGCCTCCATCAACTTTTCGCATTTCCATGGTTGGTTTTCTTGGAATCATGGGGCCTGTAGAAAGCAGGCGCACACTTTTCTTCCAAGTAGGCTTGTTAGTAAGAATTTCAAAAGCTTCGGGCGAAAAACCTGGTGCAACCACACACTCAAGGAACCTACCTGGTTCCGCCATCGCCAGCGCAGTTGCTTCATCAACTTCGCGATTGAACCCAACAATGCCACCGTAGGCGCTAAGAGGATCGCCATCGTAAGCGCCCCTGAAAGTATCCACAAGGTTCTTTGAAACAGCAGCGCCACAAGGGTTATTGTGCTTGAGAATAACCGTGGCAGGTCTGCCAAATTCGCGCAATAAACTAAGCGCGCTATCGATATCAAGCA
>DBCB01000011.1 GCA_002303765.1 Planctomycetaceae bacterium UBA969 | reverse complement strand
AAAAAGATCGAAGGAAAATCAGGTGCATGGATTCAAATTAACGAGTGTAAAAAAAATACTAATGGGTCCCACTCTCTGCGCATTGAATATGATATTCCGGCGGATGCGGACCCTGCAAATGCCCAAAATGATTGGGTCCAATTTGGAGGGAATAATTGGGTTAAGAATGGTGTTGCGGTTGCGAATGGTATGTTTCTTGATATGGTTTGCGGGGTAGATCTGGGCGGGTTTATAGTATTTGATGTAGAGGGCAAAGCTTTGACCCCCGAATCTTCTTCCTCCAGCATTCGGCTTGGCCCGGGTGGCCCCAAGGGAAGTAGAAATGTCACTTATCCCGCAAACTCGAAGCCGCCTTTCAAAATCGTATACGAAGGCGGAACTCCAACCACTGTTGAAGTACCTTTTAGTTTAAAACTTGTACCTCTGCAGTAATTTTTCTCTTATTGGCCTATTGTTCCTCTGTTGTAGTTTCTTTTGATGACATCATTTGAAAGGATTTTATTCATGTTTAAATTCTGGCGGTTTACACCTGTTGCGTTAGTTTTGGCTTTGGCAGTAGGCTCGTTCGCAATTTCTTACGCTCAAGAATCCAGACAAAAAGCTTTTAAGGTTCAACTTCCCGCAGATACCCAAGCACTGATCCATCTTAATTTCCGTGCCATGATTGATTCCCCCCTTGCAAAAAAAATGGGTATTGAAAAAAAATCTGAAATTATCAAAGCTCTTGACTTCGATGTCGAAATCCTTGCCGAAATGGGTTTCGACCCACTCAAAGATATCGATTCCATCACTATTGCTGCGCCGGGTGGTGGTGACATGGAAAAATGCCTCATCATCCTTGCAGGCAAGTTCAAAGCAGATAAGCTTGTAGCAAAAGCTAATGCAGATGCTAAAAACAACGAAGACAATGTAAAAATCCACAAGGCGGGCGATAAGACTATTTTCGAATTGAAATGCTTCTTCCCTGACCAACAAGTTCCCATGTTCATGATGATCGCATCTAACAGCACCATCCTCGCTTCCACACAAAAAGAATATCTTGAAAAAGCTTTTGCTAACTCTGGCAGCAAGCTTGCAAACAAAGATTTCTCCGCACTCGTAGAGAAACTTGATCCCGATCTTGCCATTTCCATGGTTGCTGTCAGCAGTGCTTTTCCTAGTAAAGCCATTCCAGAACCTTACAAGGTTATCATCGAAGGCATTGATTCAATCATTGGCATTGGCGGTATTGGAATCGACGAAGATGTTACCCTTAAAATCAATGTGTTCACCAAGGATGAGGATTCTTCAAAGAAACTGAAGGAGACCATGGATCAAGGGATGGCTCAAGCTTTGGGTTTCCTTGGTTTGATGGCTGCCCAGGAAAAAGAACTCACCCCTGTTTTGGAATTTGTCAAATCGATGAAGACCAGTTCCAAGGAAAAAATGATGTCATTGGAAGGCAAGTTGCCAGGCAAAATGATTGAAGATGCGATTTTGGGTTCGAAGTAAACTTTACTGAACTCATTAAAACACAAAAGGCTTTTCCTTAATTCGGTAGGGGAAGGCCTTTATTATTACTAAACTTTTGCAAAATTATAATTTAGATTGTAAATATAGGTTATTTAGCATTTAATAGGAAACATAATAGGATATCGCAGGACACGCTATAACATCGGGTTCTTTTTTTATTCAACTATGCTCTGCTCTTCATTGCCAAACCTGCCAAGCTTTTAAGCTAATCTATTATATTGCTATATTTGCCAGCCTGTTAGTGCGTAATTGCACACTATTGGTACCTGCCCACATCAACAACGGTCGGTTCGCACGTGCGATAACACCATCGTACGAGATCGACTCTCCTTTTCGTGCAGGGTTTGAATCATAAATAAACTCATCGATGATCAAATCCCAGCCCTGCTTCTAAGCATATTTTTGCGTTCCTACAAACATGGCCGCATGACGCTTGTATAGCTACCGAAGATCGAGCGTTCAAAGCAACATGGCGTTGTCCTCTCGCCATAATTCATTTTCTCAAAATCAATGATGATTTTCTCACAAACAGTAGCCCAAAGCATTATAGTAGGTCTAAAACATGCGAGTCCTAATTTACAAAAGCAAGAGGATTGAAACTAATGTTACCAAAACTACTGTTGCTAAGTGTTACGGCCTTTGGGTTACTATTTTTGGGGATGCCCATTGGATCATCTCAAGAAATCGCACAACCTACGCCTAAACAGCAAGTACTTAAACATGACGGCAAGCCTGCGGATATGACCAAACCCGTGCAGGTATTTATCCTGCTTGGGCAATCCAACATGGTTGGCCTCGGAAAGATTGCGGGCACTGATAGCTCACTCGAGAATGCAGTGAAGACCAAAAAAAAATATTCCTACCTCGTTGACGATACAGGCAAGTGGACCCAACGCAACGATGTCCGCTTTGTTCGCATGATGCAAGGCAGAGGTCTGCTCAACAATGAATGGATGGCCGTTAAAAGTGGCACTATCGGACCTGAATTCGGAATTGGGCATGTGGTAGGGAATTCAATCGATGCCCCCGTAATGATACTTAAGAGTTGCATTGGCAACCGCAGCCTGAGTTGGGATCTTCTCCCGCCAGGCAGCGAGCGCTTCGAGTTTGTAATCAAAGACAAAACCGGTACAGAAAAGAAAATGGTTTATGCAGGCTACAAAGACAAACCCGAGTCATGGGAAATGGACCCTGCGAAGGGCCTTAAGACAGAACCTGCCCCTTGGGTTGATAAAAACGGCAAACCCATCCAATGGTATGCAGGCAAGCAATGGGACGATGACACCGCAGATGCCAAGAAGGTGCTTGCAGACCTTGCCAAATATTATCCTGATGCGACAAAATATGAAGTCGCAGGATTCTTCTTCTGGCAGGGTGAAAAAGACGCGGGCAATCCCGGACACGCCGCTCTATACGAAAAAAATCTAGTGCGTTTCATCAAGACCTTGCGTAAGGACTTCGATGCTCCAAATGCTAAATTTGTGCTTGCCACCATGGGAGAATCCGTAAAGGGCGGCACCGGACTTGGTAATCAGATTCTCGAAGCCCATCTCGCAGTTGACGGCTCAACAGGCAAGTACCCCGAGTTCAAAGGCAATGTTGCAACCATCTACACACACCCCATGGCACAAGGCGGTAGCGGTAACGGCCACTACGGTGGCAAAGCAGAAGTCTATATGGACGTCGGCGAAGCCATGGGTCGGGCCATGGTCGATCTGTTGAATAAACAAACAAAGAAGGAACAAAAATGAAACAGAACTCCATCACTTACAGAGCGTTTGCTCTTTCATCGATCGTGCTCGCGCTATTCGCAGTAACGGTCATGAGCACCGTCCAAGCTCGGGCAGCGGAGCAGCCAATCTCGAAGCCGGACAGCAAGAAGAAGCCCGTGAAGGTCTTCATCCTCGCCGGCCAGTCCAACATGGAGGGTCATGCGGCAATCAGCACTTTTGACTACATCGGCAAGGATCCGCTTACGGCACCCTTGCTCAAGGAGATGCGCAATCCCGATGGGACGCCGCGTGTATGTGATAAGGTCTGGATGTCCTATTTGACCGGCCCTTATGACGGCAGTGCCAATGGTGAGGGCCTGGGTAAGTTGACTGCCGGCTTCGGCGAACGCGGAAATCAGCCCACCAAGCTAAGCGGCAAGATTGGTCCCGAGTTTACCTTCGGGATTTTTATGGAGAAAGAGCTGAAGGAGCCCATCATTATTATCAAGACCGCGTGGGGTGGCAGGTCACTCAACACCGAATTCCGTCCGCCCAGCGCCGGGCAATACAAACTGCCCAAGCAGATTCAGGAAGTGTGGGACAAATATCCCCAGGGCGCCCACGGGGTCCCTAAGCTCGAGGACCGTAAAAAATGGCAGGCTGACAAGGATGCCGCCTCGGGTGTGTTTTACCGAATGATGATCGAGCATGTTAAAAAGGTGCTGGCAGATCCCAAGCGGGTCTGTCCGGAATATGACGCTAAGGCTGGCTATGAACTGGCCGGTTTTGTCTGGCTTCAGGGTTTTAACGACCTAGTCGATGGAACTACTTATCCCGGCCCCGACCAACCTGGAAAATACGATGTTTATTCAGACCTGCTGGCCAAGTTCATTCGCGATGTTCGCAAAGACCTGTCAGCCCCGAAGATGCCATTCGTGATCGGCGTACTGGGAGTCGACGGTGAGGGCAAAAATGTGAATTTCCGCAAGGCTATGGCTGCGCCGGCCAACATGCCCGAGTTCAAGGGCAATGTAGTTGCTGTTGAGACCGCTCCCTTCTGGGATCACGCCATTGCCGCCGCACAACCCAAGCAGGGCGAGTATAACAATATCGTTGGTATAGCTCACACATTGAAAAAAGATGGCTCTTTCGACCGTGAATGGAAGTGGGAGAATTACTGGAAGCCGCTTGGTAAACCGCTGCCAGAAGAACGGATCTGGCGCTTCGTTACGATCGATCCGACAGAGAAGAAGGACAAGATGGAAAAATATGACGGCAGGCGATTCCGTGACATCACGCCGCCAGCCGGGATGGAGAATTGGTTCATGCCCGACTTCGATGACAGTAAATGGGCGGAAGGCAAGGCACCCATCGGAAAGGGCGTCTGGAAACACAGTGGAATCACCTTGGACAAATTCCCATCAAAATGGGGAGAGGGTGAATTCCTTATGATGCGCACAACTTTTGAACTTGAAGACCTAAACTGTGATTCGTATCGCATCGCGATTTTGGCAAGACAAGGATTCCATGTTTATTTGAATGGACAAAAGATACACACCTACATCTGGTGGCAAGACTCTCCGCGTTATGGCTCCATCGTCCTCAAAAACGAACAGATCAAATATTTAAAGAAGGGGAAGAACGTATTGGCGGCCTATGCCAATGACCAATATGACCTTAAGTCTCCAGAACATTATGCCGCGATGGATCTGCGGGTTGAGGGTATCACCAAAACAGACCAAGAGAAGCTTGATCTCGCCTTGGAAGAAATCTTTTCGCATCAAGATAAAGAAATCCTCAAAGGCGCTTCCAATGGCGGTTACCACTATTTAGGCAGTGCGAAGATCTTTGCCCAGATGGGCAAGGCATTTGCAGAGGCAATTTTGAAAATCCAGAAGTGAACAAGCCGACCGGCATCGCACATCGAGAGAAAGCCAACGGTCAGTTGAACGTATAAGGAATCCGTCGGGCGGCGAAAAAAAGGAGCTTATATGTGGAAGACAATGGTTTTGATAACGATGGGCAGCCTGCTTTTTGCAGGACTAGCCGCAGTGGTTGACGGAGGCGAGAAGGCCGGCGCAAGTGCCGGCACTGTGAAATCGCGAACATTCAATGTTCTGGACTACGGGGCTGTCGGCGACGACAAAACGGACAACACCGAAGCGTTTTCGGCCTGCCTGAAGGCGGTGATCGCTGCCGGCGGCGGAAAAATGTTTATCCCTGACGGGATCTACCGCGGCAGGATTATCATTCCCGGAACAAAAGAGTGGATCACCGTGGAGATCGCGGGCGAGAGCGAACCGACCCCGAGCTTCGGGACGATCGGCGCGTTTGCGTTTCCGAAGAAAGGCACGGTTGTCAAATGCCTGTCGGAATCTGGGGCGGCGGTCATCTCTGCGGCCAACGTCCCCGACAAATTATACATGCAGTTCTCGGGGGTCAACGTGAGCCTGCGGAACCTTGACGTCCGCACCTACGACAATCCCGGCATCGGCGGAATCGATCTGCTGAACGCAGTGCAATGCAAACTCGAGAACGTCTTCGTCAATACCGATCGCTACAATGTGCAGGCGTCCAAACCCACCCACGGTAAGGCCGGCATCAGCACACCGGCCTGCAACAACGGGGCCCTCACGATCCTGCGGAATGTCTGCGTGACCGGCTATCACACCGGCATCCTAGTCAACGAGCACACCGACGGGGATAACATTGTGGTGGCCTCCAACATCAACGGCCTAGAGTTTCCTTTCGCCCATCATGCCTCCCGTTTTGGGCGGGTGGGCACCTACCGCAACACCCATCACATCACTGTTTCTGGCAAGCACGGTTTTTCGATCGAACAGATGAACACGGAACAACCGGGGCCGGGACAGACGGATACCAATAATGCTTGGCAGGCGCTCGTCAGTGATATTAACGACCCGAAGAATCTGGGCGTTGCTGACATCAACTACTGGGTTGTAGAGGGGAATGTGGGTGCGGTCGAGAAGTTTACCCGCAACGGCGGCGCCTTGATCCGCGCCCGACGTATCGGCTCTGCTCCCGTCGGAAACAAGTAACAAGGAACAAAAATGAAAAAGAACCCCATCACACGCAGATCGTTTGCTCTGTCATTCATCACGTTAGCGGCGCTCGCGCTCACGGCGATTGTTGGTTGCTTAAAGAATGATTCGATTCCTACGGAGTTCAAACTCACGCAAGTGTTACATCAAAAGAAAGTATCACAGTTGATGGGACCAGGAGGGGGGAATCATTCATTTACTGTCTACGAACTCCCAAAGGAAGTCTCAGCAACGATTGCGGATAAAGGCCTGACCTACCTGAATTCCCTGCCCTCAGCGCTGGGGAAGAAAGCTCCCGACAAGACAGCATTCAGTGGACCTTTTGTTGATTGGCAAGCGACACCCGTCACTAGGGCGGCGAGATGGTTGCGACATGAAGACGAGCAACGATTCGAGAAGAGGGGGTGGGCACCTTCCATCGCAACTTTTTATAAATCTTACGAAAATGATGATGGCAAGGATGAATTTATCTCATCGATATCACCTGAATATGCTGACTCCTTTCAAACGGCTATTTCCACGCCTGGCAATTATTATGCTTACGGTTCTTACCGTGGTATGTGCCTTGTCGTTGTTTCACCAAAGACAGGCAAAGCGTTCTATTTGTTTCGAGACTGAAAACGCAAATACACCCACATAACAAAGTACCGCTATCATTCGCCTGCGGGTTCCGCTCTTTTCGGCTGCCATTCAATGCTGATCGGCCTAGGTTTCCATAATTCTGCGCGTTTCATTAGCTTTAACCAAGAGTACGTTAAACCTCACTCAACAAAAGAACCCTTGAAACTGAACTCATCCAACAGAATGTAAAGCGATATCAATATACCGACACAAATGGTGCATGATGGCTATACATTTAGTTTAGAAAAGAAGCTATAACGCAGCAAAGCCTCGAACGGTACTAATGGATAAATTGACACACCTAAGGCACTAACATACAATTTGGCACAAAGCTGCGAATAAGTTGAGTGGAAAGAAACTGTTTTTATTAATAAGGAACAGATAATGAAGCGATTCTATACTTTGATGGTTTTCTGGATTGTGTGCGCTAGTGCGACTTTAATTGCTGAAGAGCGAACTGTGCGTGAGAAACAACTCGCCGATGCCGAGCTTAGGATAAAATCTATCTACGAAAAACGGACCTTTACACCGGCGCCATTTCCCGGAAAATGGCTTGCAGATAGCTCCGGCTACTGGATGTTAGAACCTGCCAAACCGGGTGCTGAACCCGAAGTTGTTAAGTATGATGCGAAAAGCGAGAAACGAATCAATTTTTTCAGTGAGAGCCAACTGGTTGTGCCCGGCACAAAGGATCGACTTGTTGTTCAACGGTTCTTGCAGACGCCACTCGCCAACAAATTTTATCTACAAACGCAAACCGGAAACTGGCTCTTCGACTCGAAATCGGGGGAACTGAAAAAGCTTCCCAATGAGGCACCACAACCATCGGGGGCCAACTCATTTTCTCCCAAAGTCGATCGCATCATTTTTAGGCGTGGCCATAATCTCGCTGTGGCCGATCTCGCGAATGGACGTGTGACACAACTGACCAACGAGGACAATCACAAAGACCTCGACAACGGTGGCAACATCAGTTGGAGCCCAGATGGCCGTCGGATTGCGTACATTCAAACGGATTCATCGAAAGTGCGTCGACGGCCCGTTATTCATCCGACTGATCCGACTTATCCCGAGGTGACGCTCGATCGCTTTGCACGCGTTGGTACGCCGATTCCCACACTTCGTGTCGGCGTTGTAGATAGTGAAGGTGGTGCAACACAATGGGTGAAACTGCCTAGTGATCCGGGCACATTTTACATCAATAGCGTTAGTTGGGCCGGGAACTCCAAGGAACTACTAATCGAAATGCTCAGCCGCTCACGCGATAACCGCAAGTTCCTGCTTGCCAACATCGAGAAGGGCGAGATCGCAACCGCATACGAGGAAACCGATCCAGCTTGGATTGACGCAAGCTATTCCGCCAATGCAGGTCTCGAGTGGATTCACGATGGCAAAGAGTTTGTCTTAATTAGTGAGCGAGGCGGTTGGCGGCAAGCATATGTGATTTCGCGAGATGGTAAACAGCGTACGCTTCTCACTAAAGATAAATCTGACATCATCGCTCGAGGGCCGGTCGATAAATCAGGCGGGTGGTTTTATTACATCGCATCGCCGAAAAACGCCACGCAACGGTACTTGTATCGCATCCGGTTGGATGGCAAGGGCGACCCCGAGCGTGTGACACCAGAAGACCAACCTGGAACACACAGCTACGAATTCTCACCGGATTGCAAGTGGGCGTTTCATACATACTCAACATTCGACAAGCCACCAGTCGTGGACCTGGTTGAACTTTCCGGCCATCGCTCAGTGCGCATCTTGGAAGCGAACGATCAAGTTCGCAAACATGCCAGCAGTCTGATTTACAAACCGACTGAGTTCTTAAAAATCAACATCGGGAATGGTATTGAGATGGACGCGTGGATGATCAAGCCGCGGGACTTCGATGAGACAAAGAAGTACCCGGTTTTCTTCTTCATTTACGGTGAACCACACGGCCAGACTGTGCTCGATGACTGGGCCGGGGGACAGAACCATTCAATGTTTCACCGAATGCTCTCCGATCTCGGATACCTCGTAGTGTCGATGGATAATCGCGGCACACCAGCTCCGAAGGGAGCCGAATGGCGACGGGCAGTCTACGGAAGCCTCGGCCCGCTTTCGACCGAAGAACAAGCGGCTGGCGTCATCGAGTTAGCACGCATGCGATCGTATGTGGACCCATCGCGAGTGGGTATCTGGGGCTGGAGCGGTGGTGGCTCAAATACATTGAACGCGATGTTCCGTAGGCCGGATGTTTATCATGTCGGTATTGCTGTTGCGCCGAAGCCTCGCCCGGAATTGTATAACGCCTGGTTCCAAGAAATCTTTATGCGAACACCAGAGGTAAACCCTGAAGGGTACCGCAAGGCAGCGGCTATTAACTACGCAGAAGGTCTGCGCGGAGATCTCTTGATCGTGCATGGGACGGGAGAAACTAACACGCACTTACAAATCACCGAAAGCCTCGTGGATCGACTCATCGAGTTGGGCAAAAAATTCGACTACATGTCCTACCCTAACCGCGACCACGGCTTACGAGAAGGTAAAGGCACCCCGGTCCACCTACGGATGCTGATGACTAGATACTTGCTGGAACATCTTCCGCCCGGACCGCGGTAATTTTGATCCGATGATCGTCGGCTTGCCTTACGCCACCAGTCGGAAACCTT
>DBCB01000083.1:1237-15582 GCA_002303765.1 Planctomycetaceae bacterium UBA969 | reverse complement strand
CCCAATTTCATCTTCGACCTTTTTGCAGGCATGTAGAACAGTGGAATGGTCTCTACCACCAAAAAATTCACCTATTTCTTGAAGCGACATCCCGGTTAATCTGCGTGCCAAATACATGACAATCTGCCTTGGTAGCACGATTTCTTTATCCCGTGATCTGGTTTGCATGGATTTAGGTGTGATGCGGAAATGTTTGCCTACTTTAGAGGCAATGGATTCGACGCTAATGGCTTTTTTTAGGTGGCCTGGGGTAGCGAAAAGCTTTTCGAGATCGGCGCGCTTTAAGGGCCTGCCTAAAGTACGAACCATGCTATGAACGCGGTTGCAAATGCTTTGTAATCTGCGCATGCTACCTTCCACTAATCCTGCCAGCCACTCTAATGCCTGAGTTTCGATTTTGGTGCCAAAAGATTCAAGCTTGCGTTCCAGAAAAAGCAGCCTGCTTTCAGGCCCAAGCGCAGGTAATTCAAGTATCAAACCTGAAGTTATACGGTTGATAAACCGGTAGGAAAACTTAGTTAATTGGCCCGGTGCAATCGAGGTAGAAAGAATGGTCAGGTTTCGCCTAGCGGTTCTTTCATCAAGGATTCGAGCCAGAATATCCGCTTCTCTTGGTTTAAGAAGTTGAATGTCTTCGAGAACCAAAAGATCTAAATCGATGAGTTGATTTTGCAATGTTTCGAAGTCATCACGGTTTGCCATTTCTGCATCTCGAAGAGATTGGCAAAAATCGGATGCCCGCATCATTTGGGTGGTTTTGTTTTGGGATACCTTCAATATTTTTCTACAAAGTGAGCCTAAAAGCCTGGTTTTTCCAGATCCAGGAGGGCCGTAAAGAATGCTAATCGCATCAAATCGCTTTGGTGCTCGTAAGACAAATAACTTACCCACTCGATCCAGAGATAATCTGGCGAGTCGGTGTTCGGGAAAATTCAACCTCAGCGAATGAGGAGCGGCCATTAGCGTCCTGAAAAAGCCTTTAGTGTGTATTTATCGTTCAGCTGACTGAATTTTATGCTACTTCGTTGTCTCTTGTCTTGCAATCCTAACCTTCTTTTTTTAACAGATACTTCTTGATCATTAAACCAACTAATCGTTTGTTCCTGCATGGTTACGTAGTGATTGAACAGCGAATGCAACTCTTTTCGCACCCTCTATCGCCTCGGCTTCTTCTAAATGAACCCCGAAACTGAACCTCATGGAAGATTTTAAAACCTCTGGGGAGACTTGCATTGCCATCAAAACGGGTGAAGGTAAAAGCGAACCACTTGAACAAGCTGAACCGGTAGAGCAGGCCACCCCTGCCATATCCAATCGCATTAGCAGGATATCTGCTTTTAAGCCTGGAAAACCTAGATTAAGCGTGAAAGGCAATGCGGGGTTGTATTCGCCATTGATAGTGAAATCAGATACTTCTTTTCGGAGTTCTTGTAGAAATGATTCTCTGAGTAGGGCGACTTTATTGCGCCTTGCTTCGAGGTTGTTCATTGCAAGTTTAAGGGCCATGGCCATGCCTACAACAAGGTGAACGGGCTCGGTTCCGGGTCGTAGACTTTTTTGTTGATGCCCGCCATAGAGCATGGGTTTTAAAGTGCTGCCTCTGCGTACAAGAAGGGCGCCAATGCCTTTTGGGCCATGAAATTTATGAGCGCTCAGGGCTAAGGAAGTAACACACAAGCGGTGGAAATCGATGCGTATTTTTCCTGCACCTTGCACTGCATCGGTATGCACCCACATTTTGCTTTGAAGCTGATTGCCTAGCGTTTCGGTGGGTTGTAACACGCCTGTTTCGTGGTTGACCAACATCAGGGTTGCAAGCTTGGTATCGGGTTTGATTATGTCTGAAAGATTAGAAAGGCTAGTCTTACCTTGGGGTTCAGTTTCGAGCCATTTAACCTGAAAGCCCTGTTTTTCTAGCTTTTTGAGATGTTCGGTGATTGAAGCGTGTTCAATTTTTGAAGCTAGAATACTTGATGGGGAATCAGATAAAGAACTTTGGAGAGCAAGATTGTTGGCTTCTGTGGCTCCACTGGTGAAGATCACTTCATCAGGGAATGCGCCCAAGAGTTGGGCAATTTCTTCGCGGGAATCTTCGAGCGCTTTTCGTGCTTTTCGCCCGGCGCCATGGCTGCTTGATGGGTTCCCGAACTGGGTTAATGCAAAGGGTCGCATGGCATCCCAGATTTCGGGTAAAACCGGCGAGGTCGCATTCGCATCAAGGTAGATCAAGTTCAGGTTATTCATAATTGCATCTTAGCGGATTGAAAGGGGATGAGTGGTTTTAAAGCAACCCTTCCAAGGTTAATTTGTCGCTGATTATATGTTTTAGATCTTCAAGGCCGGTAAGAGTTTTGAGAGTGGGGGCATCTATGAAGGGCCTGAGATTATCGGTGCGAAGGTCTTTGATGTAAATGGCGGGAAGGTCATCTTCAAGCTTGAATTCTTTGCGAAATTCATCCCGGTGCAGGAAGGTGAGAGGGGGCTTTATTTTGGCTAGGAAGTCGCGCCATTCCTTGCGCATCGAAAACGCACCATGGGTAAGGGCGCAAAGATTGCAAGGATAGGTACTTGGGGAAAGCACCTTGTGCGAGATATCCGCCATCATATTAAAGAATCCTCTGTCAGCATTGTAAACAAAAACGAGCCCTGAGTTTTTATCCATGATGGGAGTTTCCTTATGTGATCGATACAACCGTTACCAGTTTAATCTCAAGAAGCAGACTAGGGAAGATAAAGGGCGTCGAATGGAGAAAAACAGATAAAGAAATAGGTTTGAGCAATGTTTTGGAAGAATAATGACGAAATTTAGGATAACTAGCTTGACTAGGGGATAGGTTTTGTCATAAATTGAAATAACTTGGAAGCTATCTCCCAATAGCTTTCAGTAACTCTCAGGAGTCGAGTGTGATTGCTGAAGAACGAAGACAGCGCGTTTTAGACTTGGTCAGCACCAAGGGGTTTGCGACCTTGGCTGATCTCGCCTTGGAAATTCAAGTTTCCGAGTCAACTGTCAGGCGCGATCTCGAATTTTGGCATCAGCAGGGCAACCTTAAGCGCACTCACGGTGGGGCAATCTTTGTGGGCGATGGTTCTAGTTTCCCCGCCCTTGAAGAGCGCATTGACGCCCAACTCGAAGAAAAAAGGGCCATTGCCCGAGCTGCAGTTGGTCGCATTTGCGATGGTGATACGGTTCTTTTGGATGGCGGTACCACCACTTTAGAAGCTGCTCGCCTGCTTCTTGGCAGATCGATCCAAGTGGTTACCAACAGTTTGCCCATAGCAGCATTGCTGGCAGGCAGTCGGGAAACAGATCTCGTATTACTGGGCGGGTACATCTATCCCAAAACGGGGGTAGCTCTTGGGCCCTTTACCGTGCGCATGATGCAAGATCTTCATGTACACCAGACTTTGCTTAGTGTTAGTGGGTTGACCGAGCGTGGCTTGTTCAACAGTAATTTGCTTTTGGTCGAAACCGAGCGGGCAATGATGCGCTGTGCCGATGAAGTGGTTCTGCTTGCAGATCATACCAAGGTGGGGCGACCTGCTCTGGCGTTTCTTTGCGAGTGGTCTGAAATCGACCTTTTAGTTATCGATCGCAAGCTTGAAGACAGAAAAAAATCAATGCTGGCGCAAACAGGCGCCCGCCTTCTTATTGCGGGTGATATCGAGGAGTTTGGCAGATGAGTTCCAATATGCTTAATAACAACCTGATGGGTCTTGATCGCAATCGAATCGAGCAATTGGTTCGCGAAGCTGTGTCATCGCAATTAGGCAGCAATCCTGCTAAATCAACAGTCCCCGGTCAGCCCAACCCCTTATTGGTTAATGTTTCTGCGCGCCATGCCCATGTAACTCAGGAAGATCTTGAAAGGCTTTTTGGTAAAGGCCACAAACTAAAGGTGTTTAAAACCCTGTATCAGGATGGATTCTTTGCAGCAGAAGAAACTGTAACAATCATCGGGCCCAGGCACCGCATGATCACCAACCTTCGTATTCTTGGCCCTTGCAGAGATCATAGCCAGGTAGAACTGGCCTTCACCGATGCTGTGCAACTTGGCCTAGATATTCCTGTACGAAAAAGTGGCGACATTAATGACAGCCCTGGTTGCTACCTACTCGGCCCTGCTGGAATGATTCATCTTCCCAAGGGGGTTATCCGCCATGAACGTCATGTTCACATGAGCCCTGCGGATGCCAGTTTTTATCAAGTCAAAGACGGCGATCGCCTTAATTTGCGCGTGACAAGCGATTGTGCCGTGGTTTTCGAAAAACTTCTTTGCAGGGTGGGTAACGCCATCAAGCTGGAAGTGCATATCGATACCGATGAAGGTAACGCGTGTAACTATTCCCGGGCAACCGGGTTTGAACTGTTTCGATGAGTTTTTTGTCCGGGCGTGACGGACAGAAGGCAAATCGAGTAATGGAGAAAGAACGATGGCAGTAAACATGGAAGCCCTCGGGATGATTGAAACCCGTGGCATGGTCCCTTTGATCGAAGCTAGCGACACAATGCTGAAGGCAGCGAATGTGAAGTTGGTAGGTTGGACAAAAATTGGCAGCGGTTTGGTAACCGCAATGGTGGTGGGCGATGTTGCAGCAGTTAAAGCTGCGATAGACGCAGGCGCCGCTGCTGCCAGCAGGGTTGGTGAAGTTGTTGGAGTTCAAGTAATTCCAAGACCACACGAAGATATCAGCACCCTGATTCCTGAACGAAAAGCAAATAGCTAAACCCTAACCATTAATGAAACGGAGGAAAAAGAAATGGCAACAGTAGCGACTCGTGGACAAGCCGAAGCCCTCGGCATGGTGGAAACCAAAGGATACATTGCAGCAGTGGCAAGCACGGATGCAATGTTGAAGGCTGCAAACATAACCCTTGCAGGCCAGGTACAGATTGGGAACGCATTTGTATGCACATTTGTGCGTGGCGATGTGGGCTCGGTTCGTGCTGCGGTTGATGCAGGTGCACAAGCTGCGACCGCCAATGGCGAGTTGGTAAGTGCGCATGTTATTCCAAGGCCAGAAAAAGATGTCCTTGATTTCTTTCTAGGCAAGTAAAGGGGCTTCTTGATGAAGATACTGGTGGCAAACCTTGGTAGTACCAGCTTCAAGTACCGTCTGTTTGATATGGACGGTGAAAAGCTGCTGGCACGAGGAGGCGTCGAGAGAATCGGCGCACCTGTGTCTCCTTGCTTTGTTGAATCTGGTGGAACCCGTGCCGATGCCGAGATTGTGGCAAAGGATCATGCCGCAGCCGTTACGCTTTGCCTGGAGCAGCTTTCCCAACGGGGTTGCTTGAAGGATCCGGGCGAACTGGCAGCAATCGGTTTTAAGGCGGTTCATGCCAAGGATGTCAGTGGTGCGCAACGCGTGGATGAAAGAGTGCTGGCAGCCATGCAGGCTTACGCCGATGTGGCTCCTGCTCATAATCCACCTTATATCAATGCGATGCGCTTGCTGGCTTCGAAGTTGCCTCAGATACCTTTGGTTGCTTCTTTTGAAACAGGGTTTCATGAAACCATTTCCGCAGCAGAGCGTTCTTATGCCATTCCCCATGAATGGATAGAGAAGCATGGTGTAAAGAAATGGGGTTTTCATGGAGCGAGCCATCGATACATCGCAATGCGTACCGCGGAGTTATTGAAAAATCCGAATGCAAAGATTATCTCTTTTCATTTAGGTGGATCAAATTCTGTGTGTGCAATAAGCGAAGGAAAATCCAGGGCGAATAGCCTTGGGATGAGCCCGCAATCGGGTTTGCCTCACAACAATCGTGTGGGCGATTTCGATATCTTTGCCCTGCCTGTACTCTTGCGAGAAACAGGAAAATCAATTGAAGAAATTCTAGATATTCTCGCCAACCATAGTGGCCTTTTGGGTCTTTCTGGTGGCAAGAAAGACATGCGTGATTTAGAGCAAGCTGCCTTGGCAGGTGATGCTAGATCACAAGTAGCGCTCGATGTATTCATTGCATCGATAAGGCATTATCTGGGTGCGTATATGGTTTTGCTTGGTGGAGTGGATGCGATCGTTTTCACCGGGGGCATTGGTGAAAATTCTTCGGTCACAAGATCGGGTGTTTGCGCCAACCTCGGATGGTTTGGCATTCATCTGGACGAGGCGAAGAATAAAAGCGCCAAGGGTGAAACCACTCTGCAAACGGCGGATAGTAAAGTTCAGATTTGGATCATGCCTACGAACGAAGAGTTAGTAGTTGCTAGGCAGACCCGGGATCTTTTAACTCGTTAGGTATTTTTTTTAACAAGAAAGTAAAGGAGATTTTTCATGATAGTAAACATCACCTACTGCACCTCTTGAGGGTACAGGAATTTTTCCGCCAGTTTGGCGGGAGCAATCCAAAAGGCTTTTCCAGACAAAGTAACAGTAAATCAAAAGACAGGTTCGGGCGGGGTTTTTGATGTCGAATTGGATGACGAAAAGATCTTCAGTAAGTGGGATCAAAATCGCTTCCCCGATAACAAAGAAATCCTACAAGTGATTGAAGCCCGGCTTAAATAAGGAGTTTTATCATGTTCGTGGCACGCGTCACAGGTTCGGTGGTTTCTTCCCAGAAGGTATCTTCAATGATCGGGCACAAGTTGCTCATCGTTGAACCTCTGCGTGTTGATCCTGCTAACCGCGATAAACTCATAGGCACCGGGCGCAGCTTTGTCGTGGTTGATACCGTGGGCGCCGGCCTTGATGAAATGGTTCTTATTGTTCAGGGGTCTAGCGCAAGGCTAACCCCTGAAACCGAAAAACTTCCAGTCGATGCCACCATCATTGGGATCATCGACACCGTCAGCGTGCACAACAAAATAGTTTTCAGTGCCAATGGTAATAATGGTTAAAGATCAAATTGATCAGGATGATTCAAAAAGGGGAACTTCATGCAAGTAACTGATGATCTGGTAAGAAGTGTAGTGCAACGAGTGCTGGCCCAAATCAGCGCACCCTCGGGTTCATCCTCATCTGCTGTAAAAGCAGGCTCTGATGGAATCTTTAGTGATGTTGAATCTGCAGTTGCAGCCTCCGTTGCAGCACAACGCACCTTCGAACGCAGGGGCCTTGAAGACCGCAGAAAAGCACTCGCCTGCATTCGCAAAATCTGCCTCGAGAGGGCTGATGAGCTAGGCCGTGAAGAAATGGAAGAAACCAAAATCGGTAAGCTCCCTCATAAAATCGAAAAGCTTAAACTCATCGCTGATCGCATTCCAGGCGTCGAGTTTTTGAAAACCGATGTTTTCTCTGGCGAGAACGGTATCACTCTCCAAGAATACGCTCCCTTTGGTGTCATCGGGGCAATCACCCCTGTTACCCATTCGCTTCCTACGCTTGCTTGCAATGCAATCAACATGCTTGCCTCGGGTAATTCTTTAATAGTTAATGCGCATCCTTCCGGTGTGAAAATTGCTTGCAAAGGTGTGAAGCTTTTCAACCAGGCGATTCGTGCGGCGATAGGAATTGACAACCTCATTACCATCATTGACAAACCTACTTTGGAAACAGCGCAGGCGATTTTTGATCACCGCGATGTTCGGATGTTGTGCGTCACCGGTGGGCCTGCTGTAGGCAGAGCTGCTTTACGAAGCCCTAAGCGTGCTGTGGTTGCTGGCCCTGGCAATCCTCCTGTGGTGGTTGATGAAACTGCAGACATTGATAACGCAGCACGTTGCATCATTGCAGGCGCAGCTTACGATAATAATCTGCTTTGTATTGGCGAAAAAGAAGTGTTCGCAGTTGCTGCTATCTTTGAAGAATTGATGGAAGCAATGAGCAGGCATAAAGCAGTAAGGTTGAATGCTGCGCAGGTAGATGCACTTACTAAAATCGCCTTTAGCCCTTCTGAAGATAAGAAGTACATGGTTCCTACGAAGGAATTTATCGGGCAGGATGCAGCTTTCTTAGCTGCGAAGATCGGCCTTTCGATTCCTTTGGATACCGAATTGCTTTATGGCGAAACCGATGAGTCCAACCCTTTTGTTCCCACCGAACAAATGATGACTTTTGTTCCCTTTGTTAAAACTAGGGATGTTGATTCTGCGATTGAATTGGCGAAGAAGCATGAGCATGGCTACAAGCACACCAGCGTCATTCATTCGCGCAATGTGGAAACCATTACTCGCATGGGCCGTGAAATGGATACCACCCTTTACATTCAGAATGGTGCCAGCGTTGCTGGGTTGGGTATTGGCGGGGAAGGGTATGTTAGTTTCAGTATTGCAACCCCAACAGGCGAAGGGATTACCACTCCACTAACTTTTACAAGGCAACGACGCTCGACCACGGTTGGTTCGATGCGTGTTATCTAGGAAACAAAGATGCAAATTGGCACAGTGGTAGGAACTGCAACTGCAACCATGAAGCATGAAAGCCTTAAAGGCTGGAAACTTGCGCTCATTCAGCCATTGCAGAAAGATGGCAAAGCAGATGGCGAGCCAATACTTGCAATTGATCATCTTGGTTCAGCGGCTGGTTCGAATGTGATCATCACAAGCGAAGGTGGCGCAGTAAGAGATATCATGAAGCGGAAAGATTCGCCCGTGCGTTGGATGGTCATGGGGTTGTGTGATTAATGAGTAACGCAGTGCATGAATGGCCTGGAACGGTGCTTGCGCTAAATGATTTACAGCGCCTTGGGCCCAATCTGCGCGAGTTGATTGTTGCAGATAAAGTAGTGCTGACCCCTTGTGCGCGTGACGAAATCAAAAGGCTGGGTGTTTCTCTGGTGCGTAGGGAAACCAAAAAAGAAACAAGCATCGGCTATGGTTCTGATGGTTTGTACCCGCAAGTTGCAACGGTAGTTCTGGCGTTGGGCAAAGAAGGCTTTACGCTTAAAGCAATGCAAATGCAGCAGGGTATTGGCTCGATGTTATTGGGAAAAACTGCAGGTGAAATGGTTGCAAGCGGAGTTATGAAAAGTGCGGTGTTGTTTTGCAGAGAGCCCGAAGCTGCTGCTTGTGCTGCGAATAAATTGGTTGGAATTCGCGCCGCTGCGGTGAACAACATGATGCAGGCGAAAAGGGCCTGTGCAAGTTTGGGCGCAAATATGATGGTGGTGGAAATGCCGGGCCGTACTTATTTCGAAATCAGGCAGGTAATTCTTCTGATGATGAATGGAAAAGGATGCCCTGAAGGTTCGCAGACCCTATTGGAGAGACTCGATGCGCGTAGCTGAGGTCATAGGATCGCTAACATTGTCGCGAGTTCACCCTTTGCTGGTTGGATCGCGTTGGATTATCGGGGTTCCCTATAGCCTCGACGCCCTTCGTGCCGATGGTAAGGGGGATGGCGAAGACTTAGTGATATTCGATAATTTAGGCGCGGGTCTGGGATCAAAAATCGGCTTTAGTGAAGGGGGAGAGGCTGCAGCGCCTTTTCATCCGATTAAAAAGCCTATCGATGCGTATGCTGCATTGTTGATAGATCAGTTGGAAATCGTACCCAAGAGTTAGTTCAAACAGTTGTTAATTAAACCGGAGCAAGGAATTATCATGTACACAAATGAATACAAATTAAAAGAATCAATCTGCGAGATCGGTCGCAGGGTTTACAGCAAGGGTTTTGCCGCCGCTAACGATGGTAATATCTCTATTCGCTTAAACGATAAAGAATTGCTTTGCACCCCGACCATGGTATCGAAGGGTTACATGAAGCCCGAAGATATTTGCAAGGTGGATTACGAAGGTAAGCAGATTTCTGGTATTCGCAAGCGCTCGAGCGAAATACTTTTGCATCTTTCGGTCTATAAGAACCGCCCAGATGTAAATGGTGTTGTGCATTGTCATCCGCCTCATGCTACTGCTTTTGCAGTTGCCCACGAACCCATCCCAAAAGCTATTCTTCCTGAAGTCGAAGTGTTTTTGGGCGAAGTTCCCACTGCGATTTATGTAACCCCAGGTGGCCAGAAATTTGCAGACTCCATCATTCCCTATGTCAAGGATTGCAATACCATCCTACTTGCAAACCATGGCACCATCACCTTTGGGCCCGATCTTGAAAAAGCCTATTTCAATACTGAAATCATCGATGCCTATTGTAGGATCCTTATTCTTTCCAGGCAGTTGGGTAGAGTGAATTACTTCACCGAAAAAGAAACCTCCGAGTTGCTTGAATTGAAAAAGAAACTTGGTTACGACGATGTTCGATTTAAGAACAGTAATTGTGAACTGCGTGGGGAAAACTGTTTCAACGAAGGTTACACCAAATTCCATCCTGAACATGTTGCTTTCCCTGTTGCTGAACAAGATGCATGGATTAATGCTAAATCTGCACCAGCTAATAACAACCTTGATATTGATGCACTCGTGAAAAAAATCACGGATCAAGTGATGGCTGCATTGAAAGGTTCCCCTGCGTAAGTTGGGCCCTTGGCTTCAGTGCCTACATCTAACTCTGTGAGATTTTAAATGTTTAGCTTCAAGAAAGATAAAACCGGTTTCTTTTCAGCGCTCAGCCTTATTATTTTGGTTGTTGCCACTGTTATTACAACCGGCATCCTTCTTGCGCAAGGTATCAAGGAAGGCAATTGGGAATATTACAGTATCCCCATTAAGATTGTTCTCGCTGTTTTTTGGATTGCTGGCATGACCATCGTGCTTACCCGTATTGGTGTTTTTGCGGTGCAGCGTGGCAATAAGAAACTAGAAGAACAACAATCAGGCGAGAACTCTGCATCACAACCTGATTCTCAAAATACTGATCCCGAACAACCTAAATCATAAACAGCTTTCTGGAGAGTTTTGTCATGAAGGTAAGTATAATTGGCGGCGGCGGATTGGTCGGAAGCATGGCTGCTTATGCTCTTCAATTTGGAAGAGCCGCAAGCCATATCTGTATCATTGATGCCAACAAGGATGTTGCCCAAGGCGTGGCACTCGATCTTCTTCAAGGTTCATGCCTCGTTGCAGATCAACGCATCACCGCAGGTACCATGGAAGATGTTTCCACCAGCAATATTATTGTGATCACTGCCGGCCTTCGTCGAAAACCCGATGAAAGCAGGCTCGATCTCATCAATCGTAATGTGGATCTTTTTCTCAATCTTTTGCAGCAGGCAAAAGCAGCGGGCATTAAAGAAAACACCCACCTCGTCGTGGTTAGCAACCCTGTAGATATTCTTACCTACCTTGCAGGTAAACTTTCAGGCCTTGATCCCAAACGCATTATCGGTCTGGGTACTGTTCTTGATACAGCTCGCTTCCGCAGCCATATTGCAAAGCGACTTCAAGTTGCACCTACCCAAGTTCAAGCACTGCTTCTAGGCGAGCATGGCGATAGCATGGTGCCCATCTGGTCAAGCGCAACCGTGGCGGGTTTGCCTTTGGAACAGTTCCCCGGTTGTAATCCTCAACTGATGAAGGATGCTTTTGAAGAAACAAAAACTGCAGGCGCAACTATGATCAAGCTGAAGGGCGGATCAGGGTTTGCTGTTGGGGTTTCCATTGCTGAAGTGGTGCAATCCATCATCCTTGACAGCAGGAAAATTTTGCCTGTAAGTTCGCTGCAAAACGGCCTTTATGGTGTGCATGATGTTTGCTTAAGTGTTCCCACCGAAGTCGGGTGTGGCGGAGTTCGCAAACTTTTTGAACTTGCTTTAACACCCAAAGAAAGAATTGGTATTCAGCAATCGGGTAAACTTTTGCGAGATATCATTGATCAAGTTGAAGCTCGTATTGGGAATCCTAATTCCGTTGCGATTGGTGCTTCTTCTCCTATTAATCCCCAAAGCAACCCACAGGGCAAGATTCTCCCCAGATCGGCCTGGCAACCCTCCCGGAAGTATTAACCATGGAAGATATTAAACTTATCGCAGCCATTGTTTCCCTTGCACCAGGCTACACCATTAGCATTGGTGGTGGCCTTGATATCACCCGCCTTGATGAAAATATTTTCTCTGTTACCTATCCTGAATCAGATGCCATGGATTCTGATATTAAGGAAAAACGCTTCAAAGACGCTGAATCCGCAGCTAAATTCTTTGAGCAAAAACGACAAGCGCTTAAACTAGGCGATGACTTCTTAACCGAGGACGATGAAGAGTGAACGCCAAATCTCTCGATCTAAAACTGCAACGCATTCATGCCAACCCAAAGTTGAGTAAGGATTTTATTCTTGCAGATGCTAAAGATCCAGATATGGCGCTGGGCATTGCAGCTACCGGGAAATCTCCGGAAGCTCACCATGGTGAAACTAAATATCGCAGCCTTTCTGAATTTCGCGATGTCATCACCCAGGTCGTTGAACAAAAACTTGTAGATATAATGTTGATGTCTGCAAGCACCGCAGAAGTGATGGCAATTCACAAGAATATTTTCGCCAACAGTCCCGTTACTCCTGCTGCCCGTGCCAATGATACCACCGATATCCATATCCTTCGGGGTGGCCAATCTGCAACCCAGCCTTCGCTTCCTTTTCGAACCGCAACGCTTGATCATATCCAGTGTGGCAAATGGAATTGCTCGCCGCTTGAAAGGCAGAAAGGTGTCAACCTTGGCCTTTACAGCATTACTTTTAACAATGATTCCAACCTCGATCGCAATGCGCTTGAAGAATATAAGAAGTTTCGCATCGATGCAGAACAAAAAGGATTTCGCCACTTTTTAGAAATATTCGATCCCAATCGCGCTGGGGCAGTAGATCCAGAACAACTTCCTGGCTTTATCAATGATGCCATCGTGCGAACTTTGGGCGCAGTAACTTCCAAAGGTCGGCCAGTGTTTTTGAAGATTGTTTATCATGGCCCCAAAGCCATGGAAGAGCTTGTGCATTATGATCCACACCTTGTAGTGGGAATTCTGGGTGGCTCTGCAGGCACCACCTACGATGCGTTCAAGCTTCTTTCCGAGGCCAAAAAGTATGGCGCCCGCGCTGCACTCTATGGTCGTAAAATCAATAACGCTGAACATCAGCTTTCGTTCATCCGCTATCTTAGGCTTCTAGCAGATGGTCAGATTTCTGCTGAAGAAGCAGTAAAAGCGTATCATGGCGATTTGCAAAAATTAAACATCAAGCCCCAAAGATCATTTGGAGATGACATGAAAATAACCACGGGTGTGATGAATTATTCCGGGTCGGGCACCACGATTAGTTTTCCCCAAACCACTTCGCAACTAAAAGAAGATGATCACGATTGCTCATGTAAAGGTGGCCCCAAGGCCTGCCCTTGTGATGCACCTGTTGCTGAAGCTAAAACTGCAACTCCCTCAGCTAAGGCTGAGAAAACCACTACGGTTGATTTTTCTAAGATGACCGCTGCAGAGAAAATGGCTTACCATCAACAACGCTGGACCCGCATTCTAGGTTAAAGCTTTTACCACTGTACGAAGCCTAGGAAAACATTATCGATGTAAATTGCGCGGTCCGGAATAACTGTTCCCGCTGTGATAAGTGTATTATCAATAAAGCAATACGAACCTAAAGTAACCCCATCTTGAATCGTTGAACGGAAGACAACAGAAAAATCACCCACAGTGATATTGCTGCCCAAAGTTGTGCCCAACCTGCTTCCGGTGCTGGTATCTTCACCACCATGTATGATTGAGTGAAATCCAAATTGATTATTGTCGCCTGCAACAATGCCTGTGCCCTCAAGAGCGTGGGCAGTGAAACTATCAGCAATTTGCCTAAAGGTACCAAATACAAAAAGGGGTCCCTCATCTGCACGAATGGAATCTCGATTCCCCATAACCAGATTGAGCTGGGCAAGAGAATTCGCCAATGTCACATTTCCAATGATCCGATTGCGGAAGGATGTAACCGCCTCGCTTCCGGAAGAACCAAGTGTGGGCAGGGTTTCAACCGGATTAAAATCGGTTGCAGGATTCAAATTGATTCCCAGAAGGGCAAGAATTCCACCTTGGAAATAAAGTTGATCATACCCTTCCGCAAGTTGAACATTCACATTAAGAACATCCGCCATGAAAGTTCGTTGAGCAGAGGTAACGCTAGTGACTTTGCCCAGACTTGGGTCATCAGCCTCGGCTTGAGTTTGTATAAATGCCCCAGAATTCACTGCAATGCCCGAACGTATGGTAATTCCGGGTGCGACTTTCGCAAGATGCAGAACCATCGAATCTTCTTCAAGGATTGCACCATCAATGATGGAGTTAAATCCAACAAAAGTAGGCAACCCCCCAGCTTTGCCGATTTTGGCAGAACCTAAAACACTAGCCCCGTGGCCAATGATGACATTGTCGCCAATGATGACGCCGTCGCCGCTGGAAACTATCTGTACATTATCTTGCAAGTCGGAATCGTCGCCGATAGTAATTGGGCCATTGGTTGCATCAAGGATAACAAAAGGAGCAATTAATACTGCGCCTCCAATTTCAACGTTGCTTGGA
>DBCB01000083.1:0-1166 GCA_002303765.1 Planctomycetaceae bacterium UBA969 | reverse complement strand
ACAGATCCAGTAGCGAAAACACCACCTCGAAAAGCAGCGTCATAGGCGAAAAAAGAACTAAGTTCTGTGGCCGAACTACTCCAGATGCTAACTTCAGGCGCCCCCCCAACCCCAGCAGCGGCAACGATATCTTCGAAGCCATCGTAGTTAACATCTGTCAAGCCAACAGTAACCCCACCTGAAAATTGCTGATCAAAAGCAAAGAAACTGCTTAGTAGGGTGGCATTACCACCATTAAAAACTCGCACATTCGGGCTACCACCTGGCCCGGGGCCGGTGATAATTTCAGATTTTCCATTAAGATCCATATCCCCAACCGCAACAAAAACCCCGCCAGTGAATTGTTCCGAGTAAGCGAAAAAGCTTCCTAATTCGATGCCATCGGGTTGAAATATTTTAACATGCGGAGCGCCACCTTGGCCGGTGCCCGTGATGATTTCATCTCCTGCATCGCCATTATAATTTTCTGCAGCAACCGTAACGCCGCCAGTAAAACTTTGGTCGTAGGCAAAGAAGCTGCTTGTCAGAGAAGCCACGCCGTTATCAATATTAAAGATGCGGACATTAGGGCCACCACCTGCACCTGCGCTGACAACGATTTCAGAAAAACGATCGTTATCAAAGTTCCCTGCTGCAACAAAAACACCGCCGATAAAAGAGGGATCAAATGCAAAGAAGCTGGTTAATATTTTCAGGGTTTTGCCATCAAACACATTTACCTGAGGCCCGCCCCCTGGCCCTGCGCCGGTTATATAATCCGGAACACCATCTGCGGTAATATCAGCAACAGCAACTCGAACGCCCCCGGTGAAGGCTTCGTTGTAAGCAAAAAAGGAAGCAGTCTCTTGATTAGTTTCAGCATCAAAGATTCGTACATTTGGGCTACCACCAGCCCCTGCACCTGTAGCAATTATTGCCCCAGCCAATGCAATTCGATTTTCTAATAATTCCAAATGAGGTATAAATTTAAGAATATTAACGTGATTCCTATGTAGAAATTATCGCGCTAGTACTTAAACAATTCATCAATTTTATTTTGGCTTCCGCCGTGAGTAAAGTCAATTATTGTTTCGATAGTAATTTAAAGAGCTTAAGTACGATCTTGCTTTGATTAACGGTTATGCCAAATAAAACAGATCTTGCAGAGCCGGAAGCGTAAGCGACGG
>DBCB01000234.1 GCA_002303765.1 Planctomycetaceae bacterium UBA969 | reverse complement strand
GAGGAATCGCAACTCTATTTAAAAATCATCGAGGGAGAGAATAAAAAGAAGCCCGAGATGCCCCGGAAGAAGCCCGCATTAGCAAAAGCTGATGTAGAGAAAATAAAGGCTTGGATCGAACAGGGTGCAGCATGGCCCAAAGAAATCGTGCTGAAAGAAAAAGCCAAAGCAGATGGATCGTTCTGGTCATTTAAGCCCATCAATAAAGTGACACCACCTGTTATCAGCGATGCCCCTGATGCTTGGAAGATCAATCCCATTGATGCTTTTGTTTTTTCGAAGCTGAAGGAAAAAGGATTAAAGCCCAGCGCACTTGCCCAGCCCCGCGATTTCATCCGCAGGGCGACTTACGATTTGATTGGCTTGCCCCCAACACTTGCAGAAACAGAAGCTTTTGTCGTAGCCTATAAAGCAAATTCACAACAAGCAATCAACGATCTGGTGGATCGACTTCTTGCCTCGCCTAGGTATGGTGAACATTGGGGTAGGCATTGGCTTGATGTGATTCGATTTGGTGAAAGCAGGGGTTATGAGCGCAATGAGATCATCACCAATCTTTGGCCCTTCCGCGATTATGTCATTAAATCTATCAACGACGATAAGGCCTTTGATGTTTTCATCAGGGAGCATCTTGCAGGCGATGTGATTGGTAAGGGCAAACCTGAATTAGATATAGCTTCTGCTTTTCTGGTTGCGGGGCCATACGATGATGTGGGCAATCAAGATGCGATGGCAGCGGCGCAAATTCGCTCGGATCAAATGGATGAAATGATCCGTGCCACCAGCGAGGCTTTTCTTGGCCTTACCATGGGGTGTGCCCGTTGCCATGACCATAAGTTTGATCCTCTTCTTGCCAAGGATTATTACTCGATGTTTTCCACCTTTGCAGGTGTGGTGCATGGCCCACGCGAAGTTGCAAGCAGCGAACAAAGAGCAGCAAGAGTTGAGCAAGTCAAAGGGTTTGAAGCGAAAAAAATAGTACTCGATGCGAAGCTGAAAAAGCATAACGAAGAATTGATCGCACGATCTAAAAAACTCGAACCCGAACTAGCAAAAGATTGGAAACGACCAAAAGCCAGCAGATATACCACCGAAGAATCATTCGATCCCATCGAGGCAAAATTCCTGAAACTTACCGTTGAAAGCAGTGACTCATTAGATCCAAAGGCGCTTTCTTTTCGCATTGATGAACTCGAAGTCTTTTCAGTAGAACCTTCGCTAAGGAATGTCGCACTGGCATCCAATGGTTGCAAAGCAGAGGGTGAATCGCGTCAAGCCAAAGATTTCTCAGGCGCTTATGGTGCATTCCTCGTGAATGATGGGAAGTTTGGCGAACGATGGATTGCAGGTGGTAAAACCCTTTTGCTTTCATTCGCAAAGGCCGAGAAAATCAATCGCATAGTTTTCTCCAGCGATCGCAACAAGGCACTACCCATCGATTCACCCCTTACACCATTCGTGGGCGAATATGTTTTTGAAACTTCACTTGATAATAAAACTTGGAAAACTGTTGCAAGCTCGAAAGATCGTATTCCTGCTACCAATGCACTTAAGGAAGCCAGACTTCTGAAGAAGGTGAACACCGAAAAAGATCGCATGGAAGTTGCAGAGATCAACAAACAACTTGCTGAGGTGAATGCCCAGATCGCCAAGATTCCGCCCCTGCCAGTTTGGTGGGTAGGTAATCGAAGGCCCGCGCCCGGCCCTTTTAACATTTATCTGGGTGGAAGCCCACAGCGAAAAGGTGATGCTGTAATTCCTGCAGGCCTTTCAATACTTGCAAACAATCCTTCGCATTACAGTGTTGATGTTGCAAAACCCGAAGGCGAACGCAGATTAGCAATGGCCAACTGGATTACCGCAATCGATAACCCTCTTGCCCCTCGTGTACTTGCCAATCGAATTTGGCATTATCATTTCGGCACAGGCATTGTTGATACTCCCAGTGATTTTGGTTTCATGGGAGGTCGGCCCACCCACCCCGAACTTCTTGATTGGCTTGCGACAAAACTTATGAGCGAAGGTTGGCGATTGAAGCCACTCCACAAACTTCTCATGACTTCCCAAACCTATCAGCAATCCTCTGTTTTCAATCCCGAAGCTGCGCGCATTGATGGCGACACCCGATACCTTTGGCGCTTCCCACCCCGTAGGATGCAAGCCGAGGAAATCCGCGATACCATCCTTAGCGTTGCGGGCAAATTAGATCTGAAAATGGGTGGCCCAGGCTTTCGACTTTATGAATATCAGCAAGATAATGTTGCGACTTATGTTCCGCTTGATGTGCATGGCCCCGATACTTACCGCAGGGCTGTTTATCACCACAACGCCCGTGCAGCTCGGGTTGATATCCTTGCAGATTTCGATATTCCCGACCCTGCCTTTGCTGAACCGCGCAGGGCATCCACCACCACTCCACTTCAAGCCCTTACTCTCATGAACCATCGCTTTGCTTTCGACATGGCAAACTTCTTTAATCAAAGGGTTGTTACAGAATCCAACTCCACCGATCCCGCAACCCAAATTAAAGTTGCATTCAATCTCGCTTTGGGAAGAAATCCTTCTGACGAGGAACTCGCTCGTGCAATGGAACTTACAAAAACCCATGGCCTTCGTGCCTGTTGCAGGGCACTGCTTAACTCCAACGAAATGATCAACCTGAGATGAACATGAACAAAACAGACTCAAAAGGTTTTTCTGAACTTAACAGGCGTGGCTTGTTTCATAGCGTCTTCACCGGCCTTGCAGGCATTGGCCTGGGTTCACTTCTGCAAAATGATTCCCTTGCAAAAGAAACCTCATGGGAACCGGGTAGGGGTATTACTCATTTTCCGCCCAAGGCAAAACGAGTGCTGCAAATCTTCTGCCCAGGCGCTGCTTCGCACATCGACCTTTGGGATTACAAACCCGAACTTTTTAAGCAATCAGGCAAGCCACTTCCAGGCGCAGAAAACTTCTCTTCCTTCCAAGGCAAGAATGGCAACCTGATGGCACCTCCCTGGGAGTTCGTGCCTGCGGGAAAGTCTGGCAAGCGCATCACGACTCTTCTACCCAACATGGCCCGTCATGTGGATGACATAGCCTTTATTCATTCCATGCAATCAAAAACCAACACGCATGGACCCGGATGCGTTTTCATGAACACAGGCCATGTGTCTGAAGGTTTCCCCAGTGCGGGTGCATGGACCAGCTTTGCGCTAGGTAGTGCCAATGATAATCTACCCACGTTCGTTGCGCTTCCCGATGTTCGGGGCGAACCACCCAATGGCAAAGCAAATTGGAGCAACGGGTTTCTGCCTGCAAGGCACCAAGCGGTGATGCTCGCTTCGCACATGAATATTCGCAATCTTAAACTTCCCACAGAGATTTCTGCGGATGAGGAAAAAGGTTCGCGCGATTTCTTGGGTTTCTTGAACAATGCAGATGCAGAAAAGAACCCAGGCGATACCAGCCTTAATGCTCGCATTGCAGCTTATCAACTTGCTGCAAAGATGCAGTTAAGTGCACCCGAGGTTTCCGATCTTTCCAAGGAAACAAAAACCACGCTTGCTTCCTATGGCGCAGATAGCAGTAATAATTTGAAGGCTTCCTATGCACGCAATTGCATACTTGCCCGCAGACTTCTTGAACGCGATGTGCGGTATGTGAATCTTTATTGCGCATCCCGTGCAAGTGGGGTGGATGGTTTGCTAAACTGGGACGCCCATCGTACCTTGAAGTCTGATTATGAAAGGCATTGCCCGGTGTTTGACCAACCCACGGCAGCGCTTTTAGATGATCTTAAGCAACGAGGTTTGTTGGAAGATACTCTGGTGTTATGGACTACCGAGTTTGGCAGAATGCCTACGCACCAGCAGAACACCACGGGTAGGGATCATAACCCCGACGCCTTCACTGTCTGGATGATGGGCGCTGGCGTGAAGGGCGGAATCAGCTACGGAGCGACCGATGAGTTTGGCAGAAAATCGGTTGAGAAAGTAACCAATGTGTGGGAGTTCTATTCAACGGTGCTTCACATTCTGGGGTTCGATTTTGATCGTTTGAGTTTCTACCACAACGGCCTTGATCGAAAAATCTCTGATGTGCATGGCAAAGTAATCACCGAACTCTTGGCATGATAACAGTTCATTGCAAAATTAAAAAAGAAGCCCGTGGGGTATAACTCCCACGGGCTTTTTTATATTGGCTGTTTACTTATTATCCGACTAAGAATTGACCATTAA
>DBCB01000128.1 GCA_002303765.1 Planctomycetaceae bacterium UBA969 | reverse complement strand
GCAATTTTAGGATTGCCTGGGTGCGTACTTTTCCCTCAAGTGGATGATAATTTGACCCCCGTTGTTGTTCCGGTTGAAAGAAATGAGCTTTCCACAGTTGTAAAAAACACCACTCCAAAAGAATTAACTGAAAGCAAAGTCGAAAATCAGATTGATGAAGGGCCCGGAAAAGTTCCAGCGTTTTCTACTTTAAAAAACCTGGCCGCAGATGATTTGGTACGAGAAGTTTTAGGCCGAAATCCGACATTAACCGCAATGATTGCGGCATCGGAAGCTGCATGGTCCAAGTATCCCCAAGCGATATCTTTGGATGACCCAAATGTTGGGGGATGGTTTGCACCTGGGACCATAGGCTCGAACCAGGTTAATTTTGCATTGCGAGTGGAGTTTGCGCAGAAATTACCAGGCCGTGGGAAACTTAAACTTCGAGGCGATAAGGCCCAAGCAGAAGCTAGTGCAACGGAAAAAGATATTGAAGATGTAAGGCTTCAATTGACTGAAGATGCTAAGAACGCTTTCTTTGATTTTCATTTAGTGGATAGGGCAATCGAAGTAAACGAAGGTGCCTTGAGGTTATTGGCTGAATTCAAGCAAAATGCTGAAACGCGATATCGTAACGGGCAAGTGCCTCAGCAAGATGTGCTTCAGGCCGATGTTGAAATTGGTTTGCAAAAAGAACGATCAATCACGCTTAATCGTATGCGCAAGGTGACTCAGGCAAGGATCAATACCCTGCTGCACTTAGAGCCTGATTTAAGTTTGCCACCTTCTTCGCGAGAGATTCCGTTAGAAATAGAAAAACGAAATGGTGAACAGTTGCGTGAAGAGGCTAGGGCTAATCGGCCAGATTTGCGTTCGTTGGAAGATAAAATTCGGGCAGATGATGCTGCAGTTCAGCTAGCAAGGCGTGAGTTTTCGCCTGATTACGAGGCCCTTGCTGCTTACGATAGTTTTTGGCAGGGCATGGACAAGCAGATGCAATATCAGCTTGGTTTAAGAATGAATCTGCCTTCGCAAAGAAGTAGAAGATATGCAGCATTGGCAGAGGCGCAATCGAAGCTGGCACAAAGAAAAGCTGAGCACAAAAAGCTTGAAGACCAAATCAATTTCCAAGTACAGGAAGCATTTGAACAACTGAAAGAAAGTACCCAGATAATGGAGCTGTTTAAAAAAACAACCCTCCCTGCTACCGAGGCAAACGTGCGTGAGGCACAAACTTCTTACATCTCCGGTAAAATTCCTTTTTTAACCTTAGTTGCAGCTCAAAAAGAAATGTACCTTGCGCGAGATCGTTTTTATCAAGCACAAGCAGAAGCATTCCGTAGGAAAGCAACTCTCGATCGAGTTACGGCAAATGTACCAACCGCAGAGGTTGTGAAATCGATCAAATAATATTTTTTGCTTTTTGTTCCTGCAGCTTTAGCCATCTTGCTTTTCGAATCCAGAAGAACCTTACTGGCAAAAACAAATCCACGACTTCATCTGAAATTAGTAGGCCCCCTAGAACGGGTAATGCCATGGGTGCTAAAATTTCTGAGCCTACACCTTGTGAGAAAACCATTGGAAAAATTGCAAGGATTGCAACGCCTTCGGTTAGTAATTTAGGACGAAGTCTGTGAACTGCGCCTTCGAGAACAGTTTCCCGAAGCTCATCAATAGATTTGATGTTTTCAAGGCCGCCACGATTTTCAATCGCCTCGCGCAGATACACCATCATGATAATACCGGTTTCTGCAGCCATGCCAAAGCATGCAATAAATCCAACCCAAACAGCAACGCTGAAATCAAAAGGCGGAGAGTCCCATCCGTTTTGGATTTTAGGGAAGAAGAAGAGGAAGAATGCGCCACCTGCTAGGGCTTCGGGCAGTGTGAGCATGATTAGTGAAGCATCTGCAATATCTTTGTAAGTGAAGTAGAGGATGAGAAATATTAGTAGGATTACAGCAGGAAAAGCAATTAATAGTGTTTTTGCAGCCCGTAATTGGTGTTCGAATTCGCCGCTCCATTCAAGATGATATCCTTCGGGTAAATTTATTTTGTGTTCGACCACTCTTCTGGCTTCTTCGATAAAGCCAACCATATCCCGCCCTCGTACATTCAAGGTAACCGCATTCATCATTTGTCCGTTTTCACTTTTAATCATGGCGGGCCCTTCAGTGACCCGGATATCAGCAAATGCAGAAAGTGGAATTACGCGAAGTCCGCCCCCCAGATGAGCTCCTCCCGCTTTATGAATGTCGCCACCTGGAAGAACTTTATTTAGTGGTTCAGTATCACGATTCATTTTTGCGGACCGGGTTCCTGCAACAAGCAATTTGCGAACAGCATTTTCATCTTCTCTTTCTATGCGGGAGTATCGAACCCTTACCGGGTATCTTTCCCGTTTTTCAACTGTAGAGGTTACAACGCGCCCGCCGATGGCAATTTCGATTTCGAGTTGTGCATCTTCAACGCTTACCCCGAAACGAGCGGCTTTTTCACGGTCTATTTCGATTTCTAAATAACCTTTTCCCATAATCGGTGCAGCGACCACATCGCGAGCCCCGCGGACTCCCTTTACTGATCTTTCTACATCCTTGCAAAGTTTGTCGATGGTAGCTAAATCTGGGCCAAATACTTTTATGCCCTACATCGGTTCGAATTCCTGAAGAAAGCATTTCTATGCGGTTAATAATGGGTTGGGTGAAAATATTGCTCCAGCCTGGAACTTGTAAAACCCTCCCCATTTCGTCGTCAACAAGATCCCCTCTTGGTCCTCCCATCCTCTTCCAGAGTAAGACCCATTGCTGAAAATCTGGTTCTAACTTTTTAACGAGGTCTTCAAATTCCTTAGGCACTTTGGTTCTTGGTTCGTGACCAAGTCGCGCTGAAATAGTCGTGTCGATAAGCGCATTAGCAGAATCGCCTGCAGGTCCATTTTCTAGAAATCCATGATCCCTGGAATAGGTGAAAAGTTCCTCAATGGCCAGCCATATAAACGCAGAGGTTCCGTAATAAAACAATTCCTGATCCAATAGTTGAACTTCATTGTGCCAGAATTGGTTTTGTGTTTTCAATAGTTGTGAGGTGATACGGTCAGCAAGAGTTATTGTTTTTCCTGTTAATTTTTCGTTTATAGTTTCGGTCAAGGTTGGTAATGGCTTCATCGCTGCGACAGGGTTACTGATCAATTTTTCTGATGCAAGAAAGTCGGCAAACAAGCGGAGTTCTTTTTCAATTTCTCCGATGGAAGTATGCCTTGCCATTGCTAGGCCAAAACCTGTGGGCAATCTTGCTTCAAATTCGGCCATCTTTGTTTCTGCAAGGGGCGTTTTGGGGCCTAACCATTCGCTTCCGTTTGCAAAATGATTGACCGCTTTACTTGTGAACTCTTTAGCGCAGAGTGCAGCAAGGGCAGTTTCCATTTCAACAAATCTTCTGGTTGCAAGTTCTCGTTGAACTTCATCGAATCTCTCAAGAGCTTTTTGAGTTGATTCAACCAGCATGTTGGATCGGTCATCTGGCGTTACTTTTTTTGATACAAAACCTGCTTTTTCCAAGGTCGAAAGGATGGTTGTTGCTTGCTTGATACCATCGTTGTATTTAAGTACTCGCCTTGGCCAGAATTCTTTGGGCCGAAAATTAATAAAGGTTTCAACCATATCTAATGGTGAAGGATCGGTCGGAGTATCGGCTCTTCCCGCTTTTCCAACCACACTCTCAACTTCAGGAAAACCACGGACTAGAGCATCCCTAGCTTTTAGGTCATCAATAACCTGGGTAACACTCGCCCTGGGCACGGTGACCGGCATATCGAGGGTTGTGCCCTCATCAAGTGCAGGCATGAATGCAACGCCGATTTTTGGAAAACTGTGAGCACAAACGCCCAAAGCAAGTAGTGTGACAAGTGAAAAAATTTGATTCATACCACCCATCGTCGACATTACGGTAATGCTTGTTACTATTGCTAGAACAGCAAGGAACATATTTTGCCAAGCTGTTTCTGAAGCTCCCAAGCCTACTAATGCTTGCAGGGGGAAAATCCCCGCTGCGAGAATAAGTAGGGCTGCGAACATCCACATAACAAGATTAATTCGTGGCATAAACCAAGATAGGAATGGCCTATATATAGATATGAAACTGCGAACAATTAGGTTTTCCTGTTCTGAACGCAAGCGCCCGCGGATTAAAAGTGGGATAAGTGCGGGGACTAAAGTTACTGAAAAAAGTGCAGTTCCAATCAAGGCAAAAGTTTTAGTGTATGCGAGTGGGTGAAATAGTTTTCCCTCTCTTCCTGAAAGAAGAAATACTGGGATGAATGATAGAAGCATGATTAGGATGGAGAAAAAGATTGGTCTGCCTACTGAAATACAAGCTTTTATAATAAGGTCTGTGTTGTCTCCAGAGACTTTATTGTTACCGAATTTTTCTTTAAGATGGTGTGATGCATTTTCAACCATAACGATTGCTTGATCGACCAAAACCCCTATTGAAATCGTGATCCCAGCAAGTGACATGATGTTTGCTTGAATATCAATGATTCCAAGGTGGCGAAGTACCCACATCATTGAAAATGAAAAAAGAACCGAAAGAGGTAGCGTGATGCAGATTACAAAAACGCTGCGAATATGACCAAGAATTAAAATTATAGCAACCGCTGCAATAATCATTTCATGCCACATAACCTCGGCCAGAGTGTTTATAGCTCCCTCGATAAGCCTTGTACGATCATAGGCGGGAACAATACGAATTCCAGCAGGAAGGCTGGGAAGCAGGGATCGTATTTTTTCTTTGACTCTTGCGGTAACTGCAAGAGGGTTTTCACCGTAACGCATTAACACAACGCCCCCAACAACTTCAGAACCATTTTTTTCAAAAACGCCTCTTCGGAATCGGGTTCCTGTTTGAACTGTTGCAATTGTTTTTACATAAATGGGCGTGCCTTCCACCTCTTTGATGATGGTGTTTTCGATGTCTTCTTTTCCGCGAATCCATCCTATACCTCGAACGATATATTCAGCGTTGTTTTTTTGAATAACGCCTCCGCCGGCAGGTTGGTTTGATCGAGAAACCGAGTCAAACAATTCACCCAAGCTGATGCCATAGGCACGAAGATTTTCAGGGTTGACATCGATTTGGTATTCCATTGGCATACCGCCTACGCTTGCAACTTCAGCAACGCCCGGAGCGGAATTTATCTGTGGTGCGATAAGGAATTTATTAAGCCCCCACAATCTTGAAGAATCAATCGTTGTGCCCGGCGTTGGTTCTACTGTGTACCAATAGATTTGCCCTAATGAAGTGGCGTCAGGTGCTAAGTAGGGGGTGACTCCTGCTGGAAGTTTATCTGAATTTTCAGCTAGGCGCTCTAATACTCGTTGTCGTGCGAAGTAGAAATTTATCTTGTCTTCAAAAATAACAGTGATCATTGAAAAATTAAATTCAGAAGAAGATCGGAGTGTTCGAACCCCCGCTAAACCCTGAAGTTTTCTGGAAAGCGGGTAGGTGACTTGATCTTCAATTTCGCGGGGACTACGACCTGGCCAATCCGCAAAAACAATTACTTGGTTTTCTCCGAGATCAGGTATTGCATCAATTGGGGTGTTGTATGCAGCGTAAATTCCCCAGCCGGCAAGGGCTAAGGAAATCATGATTACTACCAAAGGGTTCCGAATTGAGAACTCAATCCATTTTCCGATCATGGCGTGACCCCTGCTTTTTCTTTCGGTGCAGGGTTCTTGCTTTTGAGCATTTTTAATCGTGCTATGGTTTTTGCTGATTCTGTTTTTGCTTCTGGCAAACACCCATCACAGCAAACGAAAGCTGTCTGACCCTCAATGGTGAATTTGATAGGTACGCCCATGGAGCCAAGTTTTGAATTTTCTTGGCTGGCGCATAATAGTTGCTCTAGCGCCAATTTCTTGTCCGCGGGTGATAGTTTGCCAAGATTTGCAGCAATGGTTGCTTCTTCGTCATCGGGTGTAGAAGGGCGGATTGCAGCCTTGCTTGATCCGGAGCCTCCAAAATAAATCGAACCTAAAGCAGGATTTAAGCGAGTTTCTGCATCAACAAGGAAAGAGCCTTGAGTGACAATATCGTCTCCTTCTTTGATCCCCGAATATACAGGGAATGCCGATTGCCCATTAGGAAGTTTCATTCGAGGCCCTAATTGGACGCTTACTCCCACATAAACCCCCGGTGATTCTTGCTTATACACTACTTGCGAGGAGCCTGTATCAATCACGCTATCTTCTGTTACCGAAAGGACTTTGTCGCCTTTGATTTGAAAAGGGAATAATGCTTTACCATCAGCCCGCTTGAAGCTTGCCAGTTCCGAAGCATTGGTTTGCAGTTCAACTTTTGTTGCCATTCCTGGGCGTAAGCGATTTCCTGGATTGGCCATTTCAAAACGAACAGAGAGAGTTCGGCTTTCCTGATCAACATGGGGGTAAATAAAAGAAAGGGTTCCTTCGAATTTTTCTCCTGGGTAAGCTCTGCTGGTAGCAAATACCTTCCAATGGTTAGTGTTGTTTTTTTCTTGGCCCAATTGATGATTCACCGGTGTAAAAAAACCAAGGTCGTCTTCGTAAAGTTGAGCTAGAACCCAAACGCGTTCAAGATTTGCAACATCATAAAGCGGCCCGCCTTCTTCGACATATTGCCCTTCCTTAGGGTACTTTTTTAACACATGGCCGTTAATTGGTGAACGAATTGCAATTCTCTGAACAGGTACACCATCGCGGATAATTTTTTCAATTTCGATAGGGCCAACGCCCCATAGTTCTAAGCGTTCGCGTGAGTTTTTTTCGAGACCAGGATTGTTTGATCTTCGTGCATCCAGAAGATTTTGCACTGTAATTATCATGTCGGGGCTAAATAAAACCGCTAGCTCATCACCTTGATGCACCATCTGGCCTGTTTGATTTACTACTAGTTTTTCTATTCTTCCTTTAACACGGGCAGCGACATGCTTTAGTTCTCGTTCATCAAATTCCACAGTTCCAACTGTGCTGATTTCTTTGATGAGTTGAGCATATGCTACCGGTTGAGTTCGAACCCCAGCCAGAACCACCCTGTATGGGGTTAATTGAACCCTGCTGACTACGCCTGGTGGAAGTACATTCGGAGAAGAAAGTCCTTTTTTTCTTTTGCTTAAACCCATGAAGCATATCGGGCACTTCTCGTTTTTTTTCTCACTTATGAATGTGGGGTGCATTGGGCAGAAATATTCTAAACCTTCTCCTGCAACCTCCGTTCCCTCACGGTTCCATGACCATTTTTGCCCTAGGGCAATAAGAGTCTCCCATTTTGCAAGAGCCAAACCTATTGCACCAAGAATTAAAATAAACCGAAGTCTTGCAAGGGGTGTTAGTACAAGAAGTTGAAACCAACTCAATCCGTTTTTATTGGGGGTTTCCATGAATAGCTCCTTCAAAAAAGCTTAGATCGTTTTATATTGCAAGTTGGTAAATATGGTTGGGTGAAATAAA
>DBCB01000324.1 GCA_002303765.1 Planctomycetaceae bacterium UBA969 | reverse complement strand
TGGGCCAGAAGATTTATCTTTGGGTTGCACGAAATCGTTTCAATCTTGTGCCGTGTAAAGATGGCATATGCCATCTGCCCATTTCCCAGAAGAAGAAATAAGAATAACCACGGAAGGACATGGAATCAAAACACATCTTTCAGAGCCGGATGCGTCAGCGACGGTTTTAACTCTCCGTTTTACATCCACCCATTTTTTATTCCCTTGAACTTTAGGGTTGTATAGAGATGAGACAAAACGTTGCATTTGACGGCGCAAAGAAATCAACCGTCGCTAAAGCATCCGGCTCAGAAAGAAATATGGGGAAGGATGAATAATGTAAAACGATTATCAATCTCCAGTGATTGAACTGGAAATGATCTTAGAGAAGTGAGAAAATCAAGAGCATGAGGGCACTTCAACTTCTAATTCTGATTTTGCTGATGAGTTCGGAATCAGCAGTTGCGCAACAGCAGAAAAAACCTGCTGCAGTTAGCAAGGTAACCCCCGTTGAAGTTGTCGTATTGAAAAAAGGCACAGAGCTTAAAGGCCTAAGCCTTGGGAAGACTAAATCAGGGAACTTGGTTTTTGCAGTGCAACGATCCTGGCTAAAAAAAGCGTTGCCTGATCAGTTCGAATCTTTTATCAGCAACGAAAAAGAAACTTCACTTGCTAATCAACAAGACCTTTCCAAACGCATGAAGCTTTGGATCGACGAATCTGAAAAAGCGAATAAGTCGAAGGCTTGGATTAACTCCTTACAGGATGAACAGAAAATCTTGGAGGAAAAGAACCCCCAAAACCAGCAGCTTTATCTTTTTGAAATCAAACCCGCTGATGTCAAAAAATACTCCCCCGTGCAACCCATGGTAAAACAATTGCTGATGGTCGCTTGGCAGGAACGACTTGACGATGTAGAGAACAAGACCGCAGGAGAGCTTTCTCAAGAGTTGTTGAAATCGAAAATCGATTGGCAGAAGGGGAAAATCTATCTTGCAGATAGGTTGCCTCCGATGCGGATCGAGGATGAGCTTGACTGGAGCGTTAGGAAAGCCTTGTTTGCCTATAAGAGCCAAGAGGGGATTCATCTTCAAGGCACCGGGGGTTTTCTGGTTGATAAGGGTGACGCGAAGGGCAATGATTTTGGGGGAATATTCCAAGGCGTGACGCAATCAATTCTAGGTGATGCGATGAAAGAATTTGGGCTGGTTCAAAATCAGGCCAAACAAGTTTCGTGGGCAGAGCAGGCAGCTAAAATCGGGAACGATAAGAAGGTGATTGCCTTACGGGTGACCCGGGTTGTTCCCGAATTGAATGCTGGGAAAATGAGTGTGGAAGATACGATTTTAACAAAGCTGCCCAATGGCAACTGGATCCCTGTTTGGAATTCAAAACTTAGTGCTGATGCAAGCCAGGCCCGCCCTCAGGCGGAGGCCCAGATTAGAAACGACCCTAATGTAGGAGCAATGCTTAAGCAGATAGAGGGCTTTGGCCTTGGAAACCAGTTGAATCAAGCGCTTCGTGCAGGTGCTGCAACCCTTGAACTACAAGCGCAGTCAGAGGTCGGGTTTGCAGAGTTTTTGCGCATGACTTCCAAGCGGCTTGATGGCCCGCCCATCCATTGGTTTGTGCGCTAGTTTCAACTTTTAACGAGGAAAAGTCTTCTCTGTGCTTTAAGAAGTTGCTACCTTAGTAAAAATATCTTTTAGGAGTTTGATGATGCAGAAGATGAATCGAAGAGTTGCAATGCAAGGCGCGGTCTTGGCTGGCGCAGGTTATTGGTTGGGCACTGCTCCATCCATTGCCAAAGCCGTTGGCCCGAATGAAAAATTAAATCTTGCAGTGATTGGGATAGGCGGGCAGGGCAAGTCGAATCTGGGTGGTGCATCCAAGGAAAATGTAGTCGCACTTTGTGACGTGGATGAAACTCGTGCTGGGGATGGGTTCAGTAAGAATCCTAAAGCAAAGAAGTACTCCGATTTCCGAAAAATGTTTGATGAGATGGAAAAGCAAATCGATGGTGTGTTAATCAGTACCCCTGATCATACCCATTTTCATCCTGCACTTTGGGCCATGCAGCGGGGCAAACATGTCTACCTCGAAAAACCATTGGCGCATGATGTTTGGGAAGTACGAACTCTGACCAAGCTTGCGCAGGAAAAGAAACTTGCGACTCAGTTGGGAGCACAAAGGCACACCCTTTCAGGCCTTAGGGCGGGTGTTGAAATTATCAAGGCAGGCACCATTGGAACTATCACTGAAGTTCATTCCTGGGTGGGTGGCGATCGTGGAATGCCAACAATTCCTACCGAAAAACCTAAAGTCCCTGCAAATGTGAATTGGGATCTTTGGCTTGGGCCTAATGCAGATTTCGATTATCAACCAACCATCTGCCCTTACGGCTGGCGCTTCTGGTGGCAGTTCGGCACAGGCGAAACTGGCAACTGGGGCTGTCACATCTTAGATATTCCATTCTGGGCATTGGATCTGCGTTACCCAACAAAGGTTGAAGCTTCTGGCCCACCAGTGCACGAATTACTTACTCCTAAGGCCCTTGCTTCCAAGTTTGAATTTCCCAAGCAGGGCGATCGTGAAGCAGTTACGCTGCATTGGTATCATGCCAAAAATGGCCCCGAGATTCTTGCAAAGCATGATTTGAAAGCGGGTAACTACAATAACCTTTTCATTGGCACCAAGGGGATGTTGCTTTGTGGTTTTAATAATTGGAAGCTTCTTCCAGAGGATAAGTTTAAAGATGTGAAGGCGCCCAAGACCATTCCTGATTCACCTGGATTTCATAAGGAATGGTTTGATGCATGCAGGGGTGGCAAACCTGCGACTTGCAACTTCGATTATTCCGGCCCCATGACAGAAACCGTGCTGCTGGCGAATGTCGCCTACCGCACCGGGGGATTCGAATGGGATTCCGCCAACATGACTTGCAAGGGTAATTCCAAGGCACAGGGTTTACTGCGCAGGGCCTACCGCAAGGGCTGGGAAGTTTAAGCAAACTATTTCAAGCCGATTTTTTCTGCTCCCGATGTGAGTTAAATATACCTTGTTGGTATGTTATAATGCACGCAAGAAGGAAAGAAACCAATGGCTGATAGTAATTCAAATGTGATCCATAGTGACCCTGAGATCCTCGGGGGAACATTGGCTTTTGTTGGCACTCGGGTTCCAGTTCACACCCTTCTTGATTATTTGCAAGCAGGAGATTCCCTGCTTGATTTCCTTGATGACTTTCCCACTGTTTCACGGCACCAGGCAGTTGCAGTATTAAGAATTGCACAAGAAAAGCTGGTCGATCATGCGAATCTTGTTTGATGAGTGTGTTCCCCGCCGTTTGTGCCTTAGCTTAACAGGTCACGATATTCATACGGTTCCCGAAATGGGATGGTCAGGCAGGAGAAATGGCGAATTATTGGAACTAATGATTGTCGCAAAATTTGAATTGTTCATTACAGTTGACCAAAACTTGCGCTATCAAAGAAATTTGGCTATAGCAGGGATAGCAGGGATAGCAGTAGTTGTTCTGATAGCCACACCAGCAATCGCTTGGCGGAGTTATTGCCTTTAATGCCTTTTGTTCATGAAGCTTTAATATTCATCAAGGTTGGCGAAGTCTTGGAAATTAAAGCCAAGGATATCACATAGTTTTTTATATAACTACTGCGCAGGGCCTACCGCAAGGGTTGGGAAGTTTAAGGCATTTGATATTCGGATTTCAAGTCGATATCAAATTGTTGGTTGCCTTGGGATATCACGAACTTTAATCCCGAGGTTTTGGAGTTCTCATAGGGTTCAGGTATTTTTTTGTAGATCAAACCGACCCCCTTGGGCATCATCATTCCCGCTGATCCTACCATTCCATTAGGATTCTCCTTGGTTTTGGTGAGGGTGGGGTTTGAGACTGCGCCCTTAAGATGTGATGTTCGAACACTAAACAAGCATTCCCCCAATGGTGGTTCGTTGATTCTATAGGTTCCCTCTGGGGTTAACTCGCAGGAGCAATTGTGTTTGTTGGTCAAGGTCTCAAGAGTAAGGGCGCCTCCGGGAATAGGATTGCCATCAAGCAATACTTTTCCTGAAACGGAACCGCCCCTATTGAATTCATCGCCTGCGCATCCGAGGGCCATCAGGAGAGGAAGAATGAGAAATAAGTTTTTCATGGTCGTGGTTCTTTAGGATTAGAAATCGGAGACAATTTGGCCTTCTTCGGGGTCAACAGCGTAACCCCAAATGGTCGCATTGACATTTGGGTTTAAATTTTTGACGCTGCCATCTCCCATTGAAACTCCGATGCCTCCCGAGGTGAAGGCGTGTGCAAGGTCAGGATTGCAATTGGCCGGAGTGACGCCGGTTTGAAATTTGGTAAGGGGAGCCCCGGTAGGTCTGCCGCCGAACATGGGTGTATGGTCTGAAAGCCAGCCGCCATGTAAAAAAAGATTGCCTCGGGTGTTACAAACCATCATTTTTTCTGCAAAGAATATGGTGTTAGAGGTACCGTCTGGGATCTTTGAAATACTGTATTTGGATCCCCAGTGGTCTGAATTAGTCACAGTTCCACCACGTTTTCCAAACACCTGATAATTGAATGCGTAGCTGGTGGCAGACCAATCGATGACGGCATTGTTATTGAGCCAAGTATATTGAATACCCAAAGCCTTTTTCGTGCTGGGATCATGTGGCGCCATGAATGCCTTTATTTGCATGGTGTAGATGGGTATGCCACCTGCATTGGATAAAAGTTGCGAACCCGATCCAGCATCATACATGGCTTTTTGTTCTAAAAAGGGTAGAAGGTGGTAGTAAAGTGTCACATCGCCCACATAGGTTTTCCATGGTCCCTTATAGGTACCATTGATGTAACCAGTCTGATTTCCATTGGGGTCGCCAACATGCATCCACCAAGCATTCCAGGCGCATGGAAGCATGTTTCGGCTATCACTTGCATTATGGCATGCCAGAGAAAGTTGCTTGAGATTGTTCTGGGATTGCATTTTTGCAGCAGCTTCGCGCACTTTCTGGACCGCCGGAAGCAGTAGTCCAATAAGTATTGCAATTATGGCGATCACCACAAGAAGTTCGATTAGAGTAAATCCAGATTTTTGTTTCATAGTTTTGATATCCAATAAGGCTTCGCAATCGAAATTAAATTAAGTATGAAGCTTTTAATTAAGCCATAAGCTCTTTGATTACCCGGGCGTGTTCCACCCCTGTCAGCTTTTGATCAAGCCCTTGGTATCGCACGGTGAATTTTTCGTGGTCAAACCCCATCAGCTGTAAAATAGTAGCGTGGAAGTCGCGGATGTGAACCGGATCTTTTACAATGTTGTAAGAGAAATCATCGGTTTCACCATATACACTGCCGGGGCGGGTTCCGCCACCTGCCATCCACATGGTGAAACATCGTGGATGATGATCTCTCCCATAATTAGTCTTGGTTAAGCCACCTTGGGAGTATATGGTTCTGCCAAATTCTCCGCCCCAGATAACCAAGGTTGAATCGAGCATACCTCTGTTCTTTAAATCTTGAATAAGGCCATAGCAGGCTTGATCAACATCACGGCATTGATCAGGTAATCTGCCTGCGACATTACCATGGGTATCCCAGTTGTTGTGATAGATTTGCACAAAGCGAACGCCTCGTTCTACCAACTTGCGTGCAAGTAGGGTGGTGTTGGCAAAGGTGCCTGGCTTGCGTGCAGCTTCGCCATAAAGCTTGAAGGTGTTTTCGCTTTCGCGTGCCATGTCGGTAAGTTCGGGAACACTGGTTTGCATCTTGAAAGCCATCTCGTATTGCTGGATGCGTGTAAGTGTTTCGGGGTCTCCAACTTGGTTGAGAGTCATTTGGTTAAGTTGGTTAATACCATCGAGTGTGCGCCTGCGGATTTGGGTAGGAACGCCCGGTGGGTTGTTGAGGTAAAGAATCGGGTCGCCACTGGATCGGAAGGGTACAGCAGCGTATTCGCCTGGTAGATAACCCGCCTGCCAAAGCCTTGCGGAAATTGCCTGCACTTGTTCGGTGTTGGAGGGTTTCGCAACCATGACGACAAAGGCGGGAAGGTTTTGGTTCATGCTGCCCAAGCCGTAACTGGCCCATGCGCCCAAGCATGGTTTGCCTGTTAGTTGATTGCCAGTTTGCATGTAGGTGATTGCAGGTTCATGGTTGATGGCTTCGGTATTCATGGATCGCATGAAGCAAAGATCGCCTGCCATCTTAGCCTTGTAGGGAAGGAGTTCGGTGAACCACATTCCTGCTGGGCCGTGTTGGGAAAATTTGAATTTTGAGGGCGCAATAGGGAAGCGGGCCTGACCACTGGTCATGGTGGTAAGCCTTTGCCCTTTGCGGATGGAATCGGGAAGATCCTTGTCGTACCAATCTTGCATCTTTGGTTTGTAATCGAATAAATCCATTTGCGGCGGGCCACCCACCATATGCAAATAAATCACATTCTTTGCTTTAGTAGGGAAGGGATTCATTGCGGAAGTATCTGGCGAAGAAGCCGCTTGGGCTTTATTTCCAAGCAGGTTTGTAAGTGCTGCAAACCCTAGGGCATTCGAGCCCTTGGAAAAGAAATGCCTGCGGGTCATTGCAAGGCCTTGCTCTTGAATCAAACTGCTGATGTTCATGTGTTTCGCTCCGTGTAAAAAAGTTGCCTAGCGGCAAAGAACCTCATCTAGGTTCATGAGTGAATTAATGGTCATTGTCCAAGCTGAAAGTTCTGCAAGATTCAGTTTAGGGTCGGATTTGTATGCGCCGAAGGTTTGTAGCTTCTTTGCTTCTTCCAAGTTTTTAGAGTAGTACTCTAGTAGGTCGGTTCGTTCTGAAAGCACAAGTGCCTTTTCGGCTGGGTTGAGTTTTCTAGAAAGAATGCGCATAGAGATGAAGTCGAGTTGGGACTCGGGAGTGTTGCCTGATTCTTTGAGAGTTCGCTCTGCAAGGAAGCGGGCAGCTTCGACAAACTGCGGATCGTTAAGAGTAACGAGGGCTTGAAGGGGAGTGTTAGTTCGTTCTCTTTTAACGGTGCAGGTTTCGCGATTGGGAGCGTTCAAGATTTCCATGCTTGCGGGTGGGGCAGATCTTTTCCAGAAGGTGTACATACTTTTGCGGTAAAGGTTTTCGCCTACATCGGCTTTGTAGTCACGGGTGTTGCTACCAATCATTGCAACAGCTTCCCAAACGCCTTCGGGTTGGTAGGGTTTAACGCTTGGGCCGCCGATTTTCTTGGTTAAGATTCCGCTGGATGCCAAGGCGTAATCGCGGATCATTTCTGCATCCATGCGATACCTGCTGCCCCTACTAAGCAAACGGTTTGCAGGGTCTTTTTCAAGCTTTTCAGGTGTTGATGCTGCAGATTGCATGTAGGTTGCGCTGGTAACCATAAGCTTGAAGAATTTCTTGATATCGCCACCTTGCTCGCGGAATTCAAGTGCGAGGTAGTCTAACAATTCAGGGTGGCTTGGGGTGTCGCCTGTGATGCCGAAGTCGCCACTCGAGCGCACTAAGCCGTTGCCAAAAACTTCCTGCCAAAAGCGATTTACTGTTACGCGGAAGGTAAGAGGATTTTCAGGCATCAAAAGCCATTCAGAGAACCCTAATCGATTGCGCTGAGTTTCTTTAGGCATGGTGTGTAATACTTCGGGTGTTGCTGCAGCAACTTTATCTTTGCGCTTATCGTAATCGCCACGATTAAGTATGAAAGCCATGGAAGGTTCAGCTTTTTCGACCATGATATGGGCGATGGTGCCTTTACCCTTCAACTCTTTTTCTTCGCGGTCGAGGTTAGCAAATTGGGTTGTAAGGTCTTTGGATTTAGCGTCCATGTTGGAAAGCCACCAATCGAAAAGCTGGTTGTTTTCTTCGGGCGTGCGTTTGGATTGTTCCTTGGCGAGAATCTGAACTAGTTTCTCGACTGGGCCAAGTGCTGCAACTTCTTCGGCCTTCAAGCTGCGATTAAAAATCTTGAGGTCATGGAAAGTAGCTTTTTGCAAAGGCTCTTTGCTGTGGCGGGAACCCAGTCTGAAGGGTACTTTGGTGCGAATACTTTCGGTAAGGTTGTTTGAAAGAACTTCGGTCGCCTGGGCGATACCATTGACATAAATCTTTACGCCATCGGCTTTGCCTGAACCGTTGTAGGTTACAAAAACATGAGTCCAGACATTCTGGTTAAAGTTGGCCTTGGACATGACTTTGATTGCATTTTCGGGCCATGAAGAAACGAGGTGAGTGCCTATTTTTCCATTTTCAAACCAGAGGTCCCAACCTCGATGTTTTGCAGTATCGTCCATTCGGGCAAACAGGGGGCCAGATGCCTGCCTGGGGGTTAGCACCCATGCGCCAAACGAAAAGGCCTGATCTTTTTCGAAGTCGCCTATTTCTGGAATGGTTACTGATCCAGCCTTGGCAACCTGCAACACTTTTTCTTCTGTCTGGCCTTTGACCCAGGCAATTTCAGGGGCATCGATCAATTTCTTTTCTTTATTGATGGTGAACTCCAGCTTGTTGCCTTTGCCTTCTTTCAGGCCTGCAGAAACGATAAGTCCTTCGGTAGGCATACCGGTACTAAAAGTTTCTTTCTTTGCAGTAGCGAGCCATTTATCATAATCGCCTTTGGCTTCTTTCTTGCGGTTTTCTACTTGAGCGCGAACTTTTGCAAGTTCCTTGGTCACCACTTCCCAGCGGGCTTTATCTTCCGGAATTGGAACTGGAATAATCGGGGGTGTATCTTTGATGTTGCCATCCATTGCGCCTTGTGTTGTGTTGTTAAAAAACGCAGCCATCGAGTAAAAATCTTTGGTGCTGAAAGGGTCAAACTTATGGTCATGGCAAACTGCACAACCTGCAGTAAGGCCAAGCCAAACTTGAGCAACGGTTTCGGTTCGATCCCGAGTGTAGAGCACCAGATATTCTTCTGAAATAGCCCCGCCTTCGTTGGTGGTGATATTGCAGCGGTTAAATCCGGAGGCGATTTTTTGCTCGAGCGTAGCGTTAGGAAGTAAGTCGCCCGCCAATTGTTCGATGGTGAATTGGTTGAAGGGCATATTTTTGTTGAAGGCGTTGATCACCCAATCGCGGTAGCTCCACATTTCTCGAAAATTATCGAAGTGAATACCATGGCTGTCGGCATAGCGGGCAGCATCGAGCCAGATTCTGCCACGATGTTCGCCCCACGAAGAAGATTGCAGGAACTGATCGACGAGTTTTTCGTAGGCATCGGGTCTGGTATCTGCAACAAATGCTTCAACAACTGCGGGTTCGGGTGGTATGCCGTTAAGATCTAGACTTAATCTTCTTGCAAGGGTTCGCCTATCTGCTTCGGGGGCTGGGGTTAGGCCTTTCTTTTCCAGTTCAGCGAGGATGAAACGATCGATGGGGTTCTTCGCCCAGGCTTCGTTCTTGAGTTGGGGCAGGGTTGGTTTTTTTGCAGCGATGAAAGACCAATGGAGTTCATATTCCGCACCTTCAATCACCCATTGCTTGAGTTTTTCTTTTTGAAATGCGGTAAGCACTTTGTGTGACTTGGGCGTGGGCATCACTTTGTCTTTTTCGGTGCTGTAAATTCTTTCGATAATCGGGCTTTTTTCTGCGTTGCCTGCAACGATGGCGCCAAACTTAATGGCATCTTCGCGCCTATCCAACCGAAGGTCGGCTTTGCGGGCTGCGCTATCGGGCCCATGGCAGGCAAAACAGTTTTCAGAAAGAATGGGCCGAATATCTTTGTTGTATTTAAGCTTGTCTGCACCTTGCACAAATGTGGTAACTATAACAAATATGGCCAATGAAGATATATTTTTAAACAACATGATTCACCCTTTAACATTTTAGGAAGGCAGGTTTGCATGACGCTGCTAATTCTATAATTCATTTTAACGCTTAAGAGGCCCTATTTCCAATACTTACCTGTGATTCTTTTGGTGATGAATCATAGGATTGAAGGGCGAGCAATGCAGGGGATAATGATTGAAACGATTTTAGCTGAAGATGTTCTTGTGGCTGCCTGCGTTTAATACTTCGCGTGCAACTTCAGGAGAAAGCCTTAGCTTTGGAAAATCGATCAGGGTTTGTAGGACGGTACTCACTAACATCCCTTGGGTAACTGGGTCGGAAGAGGGGGATGAAGCATCGGCTTTTGATTGTCCGATGACTTGACCCATGGGGTGCCCGCCGCCTGCAAGAAGAAGCGGCCCAAGATTGCCCCAGTGATCACGACCACCCTTGCCATTGATTTTTGGAGTGCGGCCCATTTCGCCACACACTACCAACATGATTTTATCTTCCAAACCACGACTTTTTACATCTTCAAGAAAAGCACTGATAGCATGATCTAATGGCGGAGCCATGTATCCCATGCCTTCGTCGATGGTGGCATTGTTGGAATCTGCATGCATATCCCAGACGAAGTTGGTTGTGACGGTTACGAATCCTGCGCCTCGTTCGCACATTCTGCGGGAAAGGCAAAGTAGTTTTCCCAGAGTTCTGGCGTTGTCTGCGTAATTCTTATGGTTGTTCCATTTCTTATTGATGGCATCAACCTGAATTAGCGGGGCTGTATCGTATAGGGCGATAGTTTTAGGGTCTTCCTTGGAAAGATCGAGGGCATCTGCTAGGCCGCCCATGAGTGCTAGTAAAGCCATCTCGCGTGACTTATCAGAAGTTTCTGCACGCAGAGTATCTTCGATGGCCCAGCGTGCTTTGTCTAGGCTTTGCAGCAATGCAAGCCGGTCGTCCAACCTTTCGCGGGGCAGTTTGATTTTAAGATCCTGCATGAGGCCATTGCCTGCGCCTGGCTGAACAGGGGCAAATGATGGCGAAAAAGGCCCGGTAGCATCGAACTTGCCAAATTGCATTACGCCCGCTTGGGCACCTGGGTCTACTGCTCTGGGAAATAGCAGAGCGTTTCGTGGGATGGCTTTTTGCGGATGAGATATACCCGCAACTGCAGAATATAAACTTCCAAGATTTGCCCCTGAGGTGGTTTTGCAAACGATGGGTTTAATATCGTGGCTGGCATCGCCCGGAACATAAGAACGAACGATGGTTAGCTTATCTGCATGCTTTGCCAACTTTGGGAAAGGTGACCCGAAAAGCACTCCTGGAATGTTGGTTTGAACCGTTCCTAGAGGGCCGCGGATTTCTTTGGGGGCATTGGGCTTTGGATCGAAGGTTTCTACCTGACTGGGGCCACCATGCAGAAAAAGAAATACTACTGATTTGTTGGTAAGAACAGCCTTTTCATCTGCTTTTGCTATGCTTCCAGAAGCCAAGCCTGCTAAGCCAAAGCCCCCTATTTTTAGGAAGTCTCTTCTTCTATAGCGGTTATCGTGATCCCAAATGGTAAGCATGGCAAATTCTCATTTGTTCTGGTAGGAACAATAACTATAAGGGAAGATCGTCATAATAGCTAGAAAAACTTGATTTTGAGAACATTTTTATCCTGTTTAGGATGGGGTGATCATTTATTCCAAATGTGATGTTTTGGTTAATCTGCCTTAAAAGTTTCGCTTGAAGTGCTAATTCGTAATAAATTGAGTCTTCAAGTTGCTTTCGCGTCGGCAAGGTTTTTTCTCGAATTACTGAACGAGATACCCATGGAATTGTTAACCTCGGCTTCCAGTTTGCCTTTGATGAGTTTGTTCTTTCTCCTGTTCGCACTTACGATTGCGTTTGGATTTGAATTCATTAATGGGTTCCATGACACTGCCAATGCAGTAACCACGGTTATCTATACCAAATCGTTGCCTGCTACTCCTGCAGTAATTTATTCAGGCTTCCTTAATTTTTTGGGAGTCATGGTAGGTGGTACATCGGTTGCATTTAGTATTGTCAATTTACTTCCTGTGGACCTTCTCGTTGATGCTAGCGGCGGTAAGGCTTTGGTGATGGTGCTATCTCTTTTGATTGGCGGCATCATTTGGAACTTGGGCACGTGGGTTATTGGATTGCCTGTAAGTACCTCTCATACGCTGATAGGATCAATTCTAGGCGTTGGCATTGTCAACAGTTGGATGAATGGCGATGGTATGGGAGGTCTTAATTGGGGACAAGTTGCAACGGTAATGATGGCGTTGGTGATTTCGCCCTTATTAGGATTTGTTTTAGCTGCTATCGGATTGCTTGCAATGAAATTGGTGATTCGAGACCAAAGGCTTTATACGCCACCAGTGGATAATAACCCGCCTCCTTCTTGGATTCGCGGAATATTAATCCTTACTTGTGGCGGAGTGAGTTTTGCACACGGCTCAAATGATGGGCAAAAAGGAATGGGGCTTATTCTTCTGGTCCTTATAGGTTTCATGCCTGTTTATTATGCGATGGATATATATGACCAGCATAAGGCGAAAGCTTGCAGCGAGGCTGTTTTAAATGTGAAACAAGTTTTAGCGCAAGCGAATATTACGGATGCTGCGATTCTTAAACAGGCAGATAAAGTGCTCGAAAGCTTAGATGGAAAAACTTCGCTTGCAGAAGTTTCTGAAGATAACAGGTGGGAAGTTCGCAAGGAAATTTATGCGCTTGTGGTTGCATTGGGCAAACTCGAAAAAACCACCCCTGAAATTAGCAAGGCTATCCTACCTCTAAACCATGTCATTAAATCTTCCATCGAATTTATTCCTTTATGGGTTGTAATAGGCGTGGCGTTATCGCTCGGGGTGGGAACTACCATCGGGTATAAACGCATTGTGGTTACAGTTGCAGAAAAAATCGGAAAAACACATCTTACTTTTGGGCAGGGTGCAGTTGCTGAAGCAGTTACTGCCGCTACGATTCTTGGTGCGGTTTTCTTTCATATGCCTGTCAGCACTACGCATGTGCTATCGAGTGGAATAGCAGGTACGATGGCTGCTAATAATTCCGGTGTTCAGTTTGAAACTTGTCGGAAAATTCTTTTGGCTTGGGTGTTCACTTTGCCTGCATCCATCATTCTTTCTGGCACACTTTTTGTTGTTGGCTGCATGCTAGTTTGATTTACTGGCTAGTTAGAAATTAGTTTTTAGCCAAAACCAAGTAAATCCCTTATTCATCGTAAAATTATTTCTCCGCCTAGAAGTCCGCATCTCAAGATTTGTCTATAATACCTAATAAGAATAATTAATAATTCGCTTGTTAAATTAAAACATTTTTTTAGGGATTTCATAGCTATGAATCGATCATTTATTTTTGCCAAGCCTGCTCTTAATGCATCTGCTTTTTTGTTCTTATGCCTTTGTTTACTGGTTAGCACCAGCACTCTTTATGCCGTTGAAAAAGAACGCATGAATGTGCTTTTCATTGCTGTTGACGATCTGCGTACCGAAGCCAGTGTTTTTGGTAATAAATACATCCACTCCCCGAATTTAGAGCGCATTGCCAAGATGGGTATCACCTTTAACCGAGCTTATTGCCAGCAGGCTGTTTGCTCGCCTTCACGCTCTAGCCTTCTTACGGGTACACGTCCAGATACTACCAAGGTTTGGGATTTGGAAACTCACTTCCGCAAAGCTTTGCCTGATGTTATAACCTTGCCCCAGCTTTTTAAAAACAACGGTTATTTTGTTCAGGGCATGGGCAAGCTTTTTCATGGCTCGCTTGATGATCCGCAATCTTGGTCAGTGCCTTGGACCAACCCTAAAAAAGAAATTGAAGTTTATGCATTGCCAGCCAGCCGGCCCGGTGCTAATGCCAAGGGCGTAAAAGCCAATAAAAAAGCCAAGGGCGCTGCCTTTGAATCTGCAGATGTTCCAGACAATAAATTTCATGATGGTGCGCTTGCAGAGATGGCGGTAAAAGCCCTGCAAAGTAGTGCTGCGAAAAAAGAACCTTTCTGGTTGGGCGTTGGTTTTATCAAGCCCCACCTCCCTTTTGTTGCCCCGAAAAAGTATTGGGATTTATACGACCCAGCCAAGATTAATCTTGCAGCTAATCCTTTCAAACCAAAAGGTGCACCGGATTATGCTTTTTCCTCGGGAGGCGAACTTCACGCTTATTCTGGTATTCCCGATGGGGCCATTCCTGATGAACTTGCACGAAAGCTTAAGCATGGGTACTACGCTTCCATCAGCTATATGGATGCCCAGTTAGGGAAAGTGCTTGACGAACTTGATCGCTTGAAGCTTACTGATAAAACCATCATTATTCTTTGGGGTGATCATGGTTGGAAACTCGGAGAACATGGCGCATGGTGCAAACATAGCAATGTGGAAAATGATACTAATGCACCTTTATTAATCGCTGCACCAGGCATGAAGACTGCAGGAAAAAGCACCAATTCTCTTGTAGAATTTGTGGATATTTATCCAACGCTTGCTGAGTTGTGCGGCTTGCAACTGCCCAAGCATTTGGAAGGCACGAGCTTAGTTCCGGTTCTTAAAGATCCAACTGTATCGGTGAAGAGCGCTTCCTTCAGCCAATATCCCCGGGGTGCGAAAGTCATGGGTTATTCCATGCGTACCGAACAATATCGTTTTACTAGATGGGTCAATCGTGATAATCCCTCTAAACTCGAAGCAGTGGAACTTTACGACCATAAAAACGACCCCCAAGAAAATACGAACATTGCCAATGATCCGAAAAATGCAGATCTTGTGGCCAAGCTTACCGAGCAGTGGAAGAAAGGTTGGAAGGGTAACGGAGTAGTTTCATCGCAGGTAAAATAATTGGTATTTGGTAAGTCATAAAGTTGAATTAAAGGAGCGCCCATGTCTATTTGTATGTGGGCGTATTTTTTTTGTAAATTAATCTGACTTCACTTTTTATTTATGATAAATCCTCGATTTTTAATAAAATCTTCATCGTTTCATGTAGTGAATCTACTTGTAGTATTTTCTAAAATATCCGATACGTTGTATTCTATTTTTTATTAAGCTGAGGGGATTTAAATGAAATTATTTCTTAAGAAAGGTTTTACTCTTATTGAATTGTTGGTGGTGATTGCCATCATCGCAATTTTAATTGGTTTGCTTTTGCCTGCAGTACAAAAGGTGCGGGAAGCTGCTGCAAGAATGAGTTGTACAAACAATCTTAAACAATTGGGATTGGCTCTTCATAATTATGCAGGTACTTACGAAAGCACCTTTCCCGCCAGCCGGGTTACTGTTGCAGGCGATGCAAAGTTCCGCTCTTGGACACCTATTGCGTTGCCCTATGTTGAAGCTGAGGCGGCTGCCAAACTATGGGATCCCAATCTTAAGTGGAGCAACGGAGCAAATTTGACAGTCTCGAAGATGAACTTTAAGCTTTTCGTGTGTCCAAGTGCGCCCTCAAGCAGAAAGACCCCCACCAGCCCGCCAACTCTTACTGTTCCAGCTTTGGCAGGACAGACTTTTGGACCCGGTGATTATGGTTCCTTGAATGCGATCCGCCGACGATTTTATACCGCTAATGGTATTCCCAATTTTCCCACTCCCGGAACTGCAGCAGGGGATGAAACTCCCGGCGCCCTTAAAAAAGTGCTTCCAACTCCACTTCTATCAATTACAGATGGTTTGTCTAATACCATTCTCCTAGCAGAGGATGCGGGGCGACCAAATGTGTTTCAAAAGGGATTTGGTGATACCGGAGTTAATACCGCTGATGGATTCGGTTGGGCAGACCCTGATGGAGGTTGTAGTCTCGATGGTGTTGTAGTAGGTGCAAAAGGAGCCGTTTGGACACCCGGCGGAACTTGCATTATGAATTGCACCAACGATAGCGAACTCTTCAGTTTCCACACCGGAGGAATTGGTGTGACAATGGCAGATGGAAGTGTGAGATTTCTTTCTCAAAATGTTTCTGCTGCTACATTGGCTGCAATAGCAACCGCAACAGGGGGCGACATTGCTGGTAGCGATTTTTAATAATTTTCTGTAATAAGCAAGCATAGTACTTAAAACAACCCTTTTTACTTTCAGCGAAAAGGGTTGTTTTGTTTTGATTTCATCGCACCTTGTAAACCAAGATTGAAACCCGTGGGCCTTGGTTATGTTCTATAGGTGTTCGGCCTGAATAATAATTAGAGGTTGTGCGTAGTGGAAATCCATCCCCCACATTAACCGTTTCTAAAAGCTCAAGATCTAGTTCCTTGTGCATTTTTAAATCCTTAACCAGCTCATCAATGTTGTGAACCGAAATGATGTCACCCTTTTTCGGAATCGTTTGATTTAGTGCCAACTGTTTCAGGCCCTGCTTATCTGCATAGTAACTCAAACCCCACCAAGTCAGATGCCAGTGCGTGTTATCTTCCGCAATGTTCCAATCCCTGTGCTTGATTTCATGTGCTATTTGCTTTGATGCTTGGGCATCGAGATAATCAACCGAGTAAAATAAAACCCCAAGGCTTATTCCAAAACAAATAATAAGCTGTAATAGTTTTTGTGAAGATTCCTTCAAAGCTTGCGTTTTGGATAGAAGCCGCGCTGCTAAAAAAGTAAAAACCAGAGTAATTCCAATCACTCTTCGTACCGCGGGAAATGGCGAAAGTGCAAAATAACCCATTAGCTCGAGCGTTAGCCATGTGCATAGAAATAATTCTCGATGTCGTTCACCTAAGGGCGGATTTTCGTTAGATGGTTTTAAACTTGTGGCAAGCAATTTAAAACCCACTATGCCCAGAGTGCTCCAAACTAGGATAGCCATCAATCCATAAACAATCGTAGAAAGGGTAAGCCAAATGCGGCCTGATTGTGAATCTTTTAGTGTTAGGAAATCGGCGGGAATCAATGCAAGAGTTGCAAAAGCGATAAAAATTAAAACTGCAGTAATTATGATAATGCGCGGGGCGACCTTGCACGCCAGCATCCCTATCAGGGCAATGATCGTTGCTATGCCACCTACTTGAGTAAGTAAGGGTAAAATCAGATGAAGGCATCTACGGATAAAATTACCTTTCCTTTGGCCTAGGTGGATAACGAAGTGAGATTGCCCTTGCGAAAAGTGGATAAAAACTTCCCAGGAAATAAATACGAGTAATGCGATAAAAACCACAACTATGCCTTGAAAGAAGCGCCTGTTGATCAGGTACAAACAAAATATCGTCGCCAAGGTGATTAATGCTGTGTACTTGGTTTCAATTGCCAACCCTAAAATTAATCCTGAAAGAAGGGTAAGGCCAAGGGATGACTTTTCGATTGATTCAAATGCTAAAACTAGAGCGGTTAGCCCCAAAGCTAGTACGGGAATTTCCAGCATACAATTAAACCCAGGAAGTACTGCGGGCGACAAAACGGTGAACCATAAAAGTTTAGTTTCATACCCCGGGGCAAAGCGTTTGAATAAATAATAAAGCGATCCTGAAAGCAGTAAGGCAAAAGGAAAAAGCCAGAGTTTAAAGAGGATGGGGTTGTCGCCCAGCAGCGCAATTCCCGCGCCCAGAAAATACGGAAGCACTGGTGGAACAAGCAGTTGGTTTGCTGATATGTAGTTGGGCGAACCGAAATTAAAATCATAGGGATTTAAAGGGTGGGCGATGAATTCACCCGCATAAGCAATGTACACATTGTCATCCATATGCACAGGTTTGATGGCATTTAGCCCTGTTAGAACACAAGCAACCAAGATGATCAGTAAAAGTGAGGGCCTAGTGTACGTTGGTGGATTTTCAGAAGTAAGCGATTGCATTCATTCTCCGTCATCGAGTCAAAAATTCCCGGGTAATAGCAATGGCAAGATTAACATGATTAGTGGATTGGAGAAAGATGAGGGTGGCAAGAAAATGCGCTGAGTGAATCTATAAAATAGCAGGCAACTGGATCAGGGTTCAGTCTGGTTTCAATATTTAAGCGTAAAAGATCAAAGAGTGATAAAATTATTTCTTGGAAGTAAGTTCGAAGAGGAGTTCGTTCTTTCCGGTTGTTTTCACTTCTGCGCTAAGCGTGGTTTTGGTGTTGTACTTTTCTGGGATGAATTCTTCAATTGCATCTTCGCCCATCGGGCCCTTTTTGCCGGGAACAAGTCTCGTAGATATAATTTCAACCTTATACTTTCCTTCATTTGCTTTCATTTGGAAGGAACCATCCTTGATCATTGCGCCTTGTGGGGCGGTGGAGGTTTTTTCGGGGCGTAGTGTGATATCACCCTTGGCGACTGGTACGCCATCGAATGAGACCTTGCCAGAAATATCGTAAAGCTTTGGGCCAGAATCGCAGCCAAAAGATGCAAGCAACAAAACAACTAAAAGTGAAAAGATTCGCATGGGTGTTCCATAAGTTAAGATGAACAAAGTATTAGTATGAAGTGGCGGGTTCGCCCCCTTCTCTTGTGCCAAGTTGGGCATAAATTACAGGATCAATACTGTTTTGAATAAAGCGAACTGAACCATCGGCAAGGGCGAAATTTGCCCCGCCTGTGTGGGTACTACGGGCCGAAAGGTTTTGGGTTCCGTTATTTGCAACATTAGTCACGGGGGCCTTTGGAATTGAAACACCCTGATAATTTTGTTTATCTGAAACAGTGGTGTTAGGCGGATTCAAAGTACTGAACCAGTTGTTTCCCTCCCAGGAATTGGAATATCTTCCTCGTAAATCGTTAACATTGGTATCGATTGCGACAAGGATTTCGCCGAGCATTAGGGTGTTTGAAGTACCATCTCTTACATCCGTTATTCTGGTTTTAGATTTAACATAGAAAATGCCATTGAGGTTTTTCCCTGTGCCATAAGCGGTGGAACCAGAACATGCAACATAATTGGTATGCATGCCTTGTTTTTCAAAAATGCCAGCGGTTGTGGTGTTACCATCGAGAGTATCTGTTTTGGGGCTGGAAGGATCGGAAGGGCACATCACCGTAGACAGCACTTTGGTTTTATTGGGTGCAAGCAGAGCCCAACCATTTGCCCTATTGGTACTTTCAAAGGTGGCGAATAATGCCTGTTGCTCAATGAAAGGCAGGGTCGGGTGAAGCCAGCATCCGCGGATATATGGCCCATCATCAGAGTAAAAATTATTATATTGTCCTATTGGGAATGCAGAATTCGTATCGTGGTAGCCATGCATTCCGAGTGCGAGTTGCTTTAAATTATTGCTGCATTTCATGCGTGCTGCAGCTTCACGAACTTTTTGCACTGCGGGCAAAAGCAGCCCTATTAAGATTGCTATGATTGCAATCACCACTAGTAATTCGATGAGGGTAAATCCTGATCTTTTTTTCATGATCGTTATCCTTAAAAAAAAAGATAATTAATATATATGAATAATTGATGTTAAAACATGTTAATAAGCCGGTCAAGCCAAAAGGTTTGGCTTTGGAGTGCTAAAATTTAAAGTAGCATTTAATATTAAAAGCGTTAATAATTATTTTGATTGAAGAAAATCCTGTTTTTAATTGGCATAATGGCGGTTGATGAGATCGTTTTGAATCCAAAGAAGTTTATTAAAAGCCCGGATCGTTGCGATTTCTTGATGGCGTTCAAGATTCAGGCTTAGAATCTTGCAAAGAAGTGCATCCGAAACAAATCCTAACAAGGCGTTCATTTGCACTAAAGGAATAGTGGTTTTGTGATTGCCCGCTTTTGATGTATGAATTTTTCCCACCATATCTAAGTAAGTTAGCATTTTCCCATCGTAGGGCTTGGTTACCAAGGTTACCAGATAGTTGGTAAGGTGTTCTTTGCGGCTTTTAATGATCTCGTGGTCTGCATCCAGATTTTCAAGGGCGGCCGCCAACGCATCTTTATCTGCCGGTTGGGTAGGTAGGAAGTGTCGCCATGTCGCATCGTTTTCGTGAAGCTGTTCGTAAACTGCATTGACTAAAGCAGGGACTTTTGGGGCGAGTAAGAGTGCTGCATCATGAATTGTTTGTATGTCTTCAGGGATGAAATGCATAAATTCTGCAAGGTATTTAAAACGGTAGGAAAGGTCAGATTCTAAACGAGGTTCGTCAATAGTTGTCATGATGTAATCCTTTAACGGGTATATAACAGAACGGTTTTAATTAGATTTTTATATCTCATTAGTCTTGTTGCTGTCAAGATAAAATTTGTTCTTATGTTTATTTTTAAGGTTTATCCGGTATATATTTTTCTAATAAGTGTTTAAGCTACTATAGATTTGGTTTTGAAATCTAACTGCTTTAGTTTATACGAATCAAGTGCCCTTACATTCTTTACGATCGGACTCTTTAGATATGAAACATTTTGCGCATTCGATCCTTCCCTTCCTTTTTGTTTTCTTTTTCAACACTGCTATTTGCAGTGCCGCTGATAATGCCAAGCCTAATGTGGTGCTTATATTCATTGATGACATGGGCTATGGCGACATCGAGCCCTTTGGCAGTACCAAGGTTCGTACGCCCAATCTCAATACCTTTGCGAAGGAAGGCAGGAAGTTTCATTCTTTTTATGCGACTCCTGTTTGCTCTATGTCACGTGCAGCATTAATGACAGGTTGCTACAATCAAAGAATATCAATACCGGGTGTTTTGTTTCCTCAGGCTAAAATCGGTATCAATTCTGCAGAAACCACTGTTGCGGAAGTGATGAAATCTGCAGGGTATACAACTGCCTGTATTGGCAAATGGCATCTTGGTCATCTGCCCGAATTTCTTCCCACCAAGCATGGATTTGATCATTACTTTGGCTTGCCTTATAGCAATGACATGAATTCCAAAAGGCCTGGCAACCCGCCATTGCCTTTGATAAGAGGTGAAAAGACGATCGAAACGGAACCTGATCAATCATTGTTGACCAAACGCTATACCGAAGAAGCAATTGGGTTCATGAAGCAAAATAAGGAAAAGCCATTCTTTGTATATCTGCCACACACTATGATTCACGGGCCGATGGCTGCTTCAGAAGCATTCAAAGGAAAAAGTGCTTCTGGTTTATTGGGAGATGTGATCGAGGAAATTGATTGGTCGGTGGGGCAGGTGATGAAAACAATTAAGGAGTTAGGGTTGGATGAAAAAACCTTGGTGATCTTTACTTCAGATAATGGGCCTGCTACGGGTTCTGCTGGGCCGTTTAGAGGTAAGAAGGGCAGTAATTTTGAAGGTGGAGTAAGAGAGCCTTGCATCATGCGCTGGCCCGGGAAAATTCCTGCAGGCACCCAGTGTAGCCAGATTGCAGGAAATATCGATGTGCTTCCAACTCTTGCTTCAATTGCAGGCGCTAAGTTAGATCCTAAGCAAATCATTGATGGCAGGGATATATCTACCTTGATGATGGATGATAAAGCAGGCCCTGTTCGTGATGTGCATCTTTATTGTACTGCCAACCTTAAGAATCCTGTTCAGGCCATCCGTATGGGAGAGTGGAAATTGTTTCTTCCAGATTCGGATGAGGCAGGCAATGCAAAGAAAAAGAAAGAAAAGGGTAACCCAGCAGAAGCGAACATGCTTTTTAATCTTGAAAAAGACCCTGGGGAAACAACGAATGTGTATGATAAGAATCCTGAAATAGTTGAGAAGCTTCGTAAAGAAGCCCGCACCCGAATCAGCGAAATACTAGCTAATCGCAGGCCCTCAGGTGGGGTTGCTAGTTCAAATTAAAAAAGAAAGAGGAACAGTAAATGCTCCTCTTTCTTTCTCGAAGTATTGCTGAATCTATTTATCAGTTCTAAAAGGTGCTGCGGGTATTCCAGCACCGTTGAACAAAGTTGCAATTGGGTTGTCTGCCCAAGCGAAACGCACCATTAAAGGTGCATTTATATCAGGGCTGGAAACGATTACAGTTTCACCTTCGATACGAGCGTTTGCAAACTTCCATTTCTTATCGGCGCCTGCAATTGCAAAACCTTTTAGCTCGGGGCCGGATGATTTTAGCCCGCCATTGGTATTGGTGAAGCGGATGATAACTTCCTTGCCTTTGACTTCATGTGAGGAAAAAAGCGGCCCGGAAGAAGCAATCTTTTCTTGATTATAAGCTTTCGCCAATGCCCACATAGCAAGCCTCTTGCCTACATTCTGCTTGTCTTTGGGATGAATATCGTTTGCTTCGCCTACATCGGTAGTGATTGCCATTCCAGTGTTGGGCAGTTTCAAAGTGTTGGCCATTTCTTCTCTAACAGTAACCCAACCTGATTCTTCAATAGGGTCAGTTTGAAGTTTGTGGAAGTTAGGAAGTTGAACCCAAGCGAAATAAAAATCGCCTTGACCCCAGCGGGAGCGCCAGTCGTTAATTAGTGCTGCAAGTTGCAAGCCATAAACTTCAGCACTGCCTTTTCCAGCATTGCTTTCGCCCTGATACCAGATTGCGCCTTTGATAGCATAGGGGATGAGGGGGCTTATTTTACCGTTGAAAAGATTTCCAGGGAAATGGTTGTTAAGCCGTGGTTGGTTAGGTTTCTGAGGAACTCTAGGGATGGGTTTGCCATCGTCCTTAGCTTTCTTGGCAGCAATTTTGTGATTTTCCAAATCAATTTTGTACTGTGCTTCAGCTTTTACAAGGTTGAAGTCTGCATCTAATTTCTGCCAGCGATCAAACAATGGTTTCAGTTCTTTGAAATCTTTCTGGGCTTCCATGCTGGTCCAAGATTCAACTGGGGTACCACCAACGGAAGAGTTGATCAAGCCTACGGGCACCTTGAGCACTTGGTGAAGTTCTCTGCCGAAGAAATAAGCGGTGCCTGAAAACCCACCGACGGTTTCAGGTGTACAGACTTCCCATTTGCCCGCACCAACAAACTGGGGTTGGGTTGAGACACCAGAAGATTCTCTGAACATTCGAAGTTGGGGAAAGTTTGCAGCAGCTTGTTCTTTTTCGTAATTGAGACAGCGATTGACAGTCATCGCCATATTGGATTGACCCGAACCTAGCCAAACTTCGCCGATTAAAACATCCTTGATTGTTATGGTGTTTTTGCCTTTGATTTCGAGCGTATGAGGCCCGCCTGCAGAAAGCTTATCGAGTTTGAGTTTCCATTTGCCATCAGCTCCTGCTTTTGTGGATTGCGATTGCATGCCAATTTTTACAGTAACTTCTTCGTTGGGTTCGGCCCAGCCCCATACAGGTGCCTGAACATCTTTTTGAATGACTGCATGATCCGAAAAGATCGCAGGCAGTTTGACATCACAAAAGCCAAGGGGCGCTAGTGTTAAAAAGAAAGTAGCAGAGATACTGAATTTTAATTTCTGAAGCATGAAGAATTCTCCTGATTGAAATAGAGTAAGTTAAACAGTTTTTGCTTTGGTGTGATCTGTGGCCCATGATTGAGGAGTCCAAGCTCCACTTTCCCAGCCATCTTTGGTAAAGTATTCTCTGACGAGGCATTGGTTTGAGCTAACTTCAAAGTAGAAGAATGCTTGCTCTTTACTAGCGAAATGGGCCCCGTTATCCACATTGAAAATCGGAACGCCTTTCCCCGATCGCTTGGGTGTGCCATCCCAGCGGTAGACATTTCGTGCATGGGTATGGCCATAAAGAACTGCTGCAATATTGTAGCCATCAATGGCTTTATAAAAGCCTTGAACATCTTCAGGATCCCATTCCATGCTCATTGCTTTTTTATCTTCGACAGGAAGTGGTTGCGAATATCGCTGCATATCTACATGATGGGTGATCACAACTGGTCTGCCTGAATCGCCCACTTTTTCTTTGAGATCTTTCGCAAGAAATTCGAGGCTACCTAATGGGTTGTAGCGCCTCTTGCGGGCAACTGTTGCAACTTGCCCTACAACAATACCCAAGTTGATGAAATGCACTTTTTCCCAGTCCCACGAATAGTGTACTCCATTGGGTGAAATATTATTTACCCCAGCGCGGCTTTTATTTCGATCGATGATCTTTTTGACCGCCATACCTTCGCCATTAGGGCTGTCATGGTTGCCATGCACTTCGTAAACAGGCATTTTTAGCTTACCTTCTTTGCCGGTCAGGCCGAAGGTTTCAGAGAAGGCATTCCATTCGGTGACTTGCATTTTTTCAGAGAGGGGCCCATTCTTGTCGCCTGTATCGATGACATCGCCTGCATGAATAAGGCCTTTTGGAGAAAGAACTTTTCCCCCGCCCGCTTCTGTGGGGATAGCAGTGCCACCTAATTTATTTAAAGTTGCAACAATGTTAGAGGTGTTGGAAGCGGATCTGATATCCAACTTTGTGGGGTTCTCTTTATCTGCAAGGAAGTGTGTGTCGCCTATGAGGAAAAAGCCGACTGGTTCTTCTTTTAAATTTGTTGCATGCGTAGGGTTAATTCCTGCAAGCGGTAGTGCAGCAGAGGTTGCAAGAAATTTTCGTCTAGTGGGTTTGCTGATTATGGGTGCCTGCATGATTTATTACTTTGTTGGTTTGGTGATCATGAATTTGTCAATCTGCTTGCCTTCTTGATTTAGCACTCGGATTGCAAGCTTCGTTGGTTCCAAATCCATGCTAA
>DBCB01000055.1 GCA_002303765.1 Planctomycetaceae bacterium UBA969 | reverse complement strand
TAGCGCATTTAATTATCGCCTAGAGAAAATAATATCATCTTCATCGGTTTTGAGTACTTCAGGAATTATTGATTCTTCAAGCGGTTCGGTCGATGTATCGCAAATTTCTTCGGTTGGTGGCAAAATCGCAGCATCTATTTCGCTTTTGATAGCATTGGTTGCTTCTTCCGTAACCGTGGGCTTTAAGCTAATAGGGGGCGTTTGAACTGGCCGGATTTTTACGGGTGCAGGCTTTCGAGGTGGAAAAGGTTTTCTTGTTTTCATCTCAGCGCCAAAGCGGGTCACAATGTAACTGCGCCCACGGCTATCCATCTCCAGTTCCAGCAATCCATTTTTTGCAGCATCTTCCAATAATTCGCTAAAGGTCCGGTAGCCGTGGTAAGTTTCATTAAAGGAGGGTTTTTTGCGCTTCATCGTATCCTTAACCATCGATGACCAGATTATTTCTTTGTTTTCTCTTCGAACTGCAAGCAATGAATCAAGCAGCAGCTTAAAGGCTTTTTTCTTACTATCGGGAACCGAGGAATCGAAATCTGGCAGAACGGCATGCTTTTGTTCCAGATCTTCGTAGTAAATGAATTCGTCGCAATTATCTCGTAGGAGTTCGGATGTGGATTCTTGCATACCCAAGCCGATAACATGCTTGCCTAATTCTTTAAGCTTAGAGACAAGAGGCGAAAAATCACTATCCCCGGAAATCACCACAAAGGTATCAATATGTTCTTTGGAATACGCCATATCCATAGCATCCACGCAAAGTCTTATATCAGCGGAATTTTTGCCAGTTTGGCTTCTGCGTGGGATTTCAGTTAGTTCGATTGCAGCTTCGTGAAGCATTGCGGTGTAGGCACTGAATCTATTCCAATCAGCATAGGCTTTTTTAAAAACAATCTTTCCTTTTTCGACCAATCGTTCAAACACTCTAGTGATGTCAAACTTTTCGCGTCGGTTTTGGAAGCCCAATGCTAAGTTTTCAAAATCTACAAAAACCGCAAGAGATCGTTCCCCATCTTGAGCCACGGATGATCTCCTCTAAAAATAAAAGTAGAAGACTTTTAAAAACCATCACCCTAATAATAACTCGTAACGGCTCAGCAATAAAGGATTTATGTAAGAAATAATGATGAGGAATAAGATACTAGGCTTCAGACTGTTAAATAAGTTTACGGATTAGAATACTTTAGGGTTTTGGTCGAACCACCCGTGGTTGCCCTTGTTGAGCGATAGGTTCTTGTACTAATTTCCAGCCTTGGGGCGCACGAGGGGGATCAAATTCGCTTCTTTCGAGTTTAACATTTGTTTCCATTTTCGGGATGTCCCAAGTAACTTCGCTGCCATTGGGTTGCTCAAACCATAATTGTCTGGGCATGAAGTTGGCCCGATTAAAAACAATTCTTGCGCGTTGAAAATCAGCTTTGTCTGCTGGAAACCTTGGGCTGATATCCATGTAAATATACCATTGGTCTTCCTTGGTAAGCCTTATGTCGTACCTGCGAAGGGCCTCTTCAGCCTTCATACCAAACAATAGTGACATGAAACTATCTTCTGCTACCTGTCCTTGTTTGGGTTTGGGCATCTCAAAGGCCCTTATTTCTTTTGCTTCAAACAAAACCTGATAGAGATAGTTGCCCGTGCAAAGAAACTTTTTGTCTAAATCGGCTTTGCCTTCCCTTCGCAATTCTAAACTTGCAAGATTCACGGTGCTTGAGCCTGAGCCCAATTTCATGTATTTTGCAACACCTATGGAAGCAGAGGTGGTTTCAAAAGTTTTATCTTTTTCAATTAATTTAATAGTTGCTGCAAGGGTTTGAACCTTGAGCATTTCTTGTTCCCAGCGATTGAGGTATTGCTGGAGTTGTGCAGCAGAGGGAACCTGATTGGCTGCTGCAGGCACATTAGTTTGGCCGAACGAATTGCCCACGCAAAGAAACAAAGCAAATAACGATAAAAATAACCTAACCATAGAGATTCTCCTAATCAAGCAGCATAAAAGTAAAGCCAATCCGCTGCTCATTAGAAGAATTTATAGCATGGTTCAAAGCGGGAATAAAAGGCCAGAACGCAAAGATAGTGTACAATCGACCATTATTTGGTTTGTTAGCCTAGGTTTATGTAGACAGTTTTTACTTCGGTATAGAGGCTCAAAGCATATTCCCCTAGTTCTCTGCCAATGCCACTCATTTTGAAACCGCCAAAGGGGGCAGCAGCATCAAAAACATCGTAGCAATTGACCCAAACCGTGCCCGCTCTTAAGCTGTTCGCAAGGCGATGGGCTTTGGTGATATCTTTGGTCCAAATAGCAGCCGCAAGGCCATAGAAGGTTTTATTCCCCCGCTGAACCACTTCGTCCACATCTTTAAACTTAAGAATGTTCATCACCGGGCCAAAAATTTCTTCTTTTGCAATTCGCATGTTGTCTTTGACACCATCGAAAATGGTTGGCTGGATAAAATAACCTTTATTTCCAACTCTTTTGCCACCACTTAACAGATTGGCACCTTCGGAAATTCCGATATCGATATATCCCATAATACGATCGCATTGTTCTTGGGATATTTGGGGGCCTTGGGTGGTTGCCATATCAAATGGATCACCTATGCGTTGTTTTTTTGCCCTCGCAACTAGTTTTTCCACAAAGGCATCATGGATCTTTTCTTCAACGAAAAGCCTGCTACCTGCGCAGCAGCATTGTCCTTGATTGAAAAACAAACCAAAATAAGCTCCTTCTACCGCAGCATCCAAATCAGCATCTGCAAAAACCACATTTGGGCTTTTGCCACCCAACTCAAGGCTGACTCGTTTTAAATTGCTCTTGGCCGCTGCCTGCATAACTAGTTGGCCCGTGCTGCCTTCGCCTGTGAAGGCGACTTTATCAATATCCATGTGCGATGTGATTGCTGCGCCAGCAGTGGGCCCAAATCCTGGCACAACATTAATAACACCATCTGGAATATCTGCTTCTTGGGCAAGTGCTGCCATCCTCAGAGCTGTAAGAGGGGTTTGCTCTGCAGGTTTTAAAACAATCGTACAACCGGTTGCCAGAGCAGGGGCCCATTTCCAAGCGGTCATGAGCAATGGGAAATTCCAAGGAATGATCTGGCCTACAACACCTACAGGCTCATGCTTGGTGTAGCAGAAATATTCGCCTTCTACGGGAATAGTTTTGCCGTGGGTTTTATCGCACCAACCAGCGTAATAGCGGTAAGCCTTGATGCTAAGAGGAAGATCCGCATTAAGGGAGTCACGGAGAGGTTTGCCATTGTCGAGTGATTCGAGTGCAGCTAACTCTGGAAGATTTTGTTCCATAAGATCTGCGAGTTTGTTGATTCTACGGCCTCGCTCTGCTGCGCTCATTTTTTTCCAAGGCCCTGATTCAAATGCTTTTCTTGCTGCTTTAACTGCAAGATCGACATCCGCAGAGTCAGCCTCAGCCACTTGGCAGATTTCCTGCCCAGTCGAGGGGTTAAAAGTTGCAAAGGTTTTGCCTGATATACTGTTGACCCATTTTCCATTGATGAACAATTTCTGATTCGAAACCTTGGGAGCTTTGATAATTTTTGATTTAGATGCTGAGGACATAGCATGATTCTCCTTGAGAGATAGTTGCGAATTTAGCTTATTTTCCTATTAGCCCAGACCTTAGAAACTTTACAAAGGCTGAAACATCATTGATCTTCCCTTCGTCATACCTTGCGACTTCAACAAAGCCATTCGCATCCGGTTTGACCACTACATAAAGAGGAAGTTGTTCTGTGTTGAACTTTAATTTTTGGAAGTCGAGATTTTTATTTGCGTCAGCGCGTTGTTTGGTAGCACTACCTTGAAATGCAGATCGTTCTTCGGGGGAGTAAAGCTTGTCTGGAACACGATCGGTGTAAAGTTGCACCAACACAAACTTTTTGAGAAGTTCACGAACATCTTTCATCGGGAAAACATTGGCCTCATTAATTTTGCAGTTGGTGCAGGTCACCCCCGTGAAATCGATGAATACCATCTTGTTTTGTTTCTTTGCTTCTTCCAAACCACGATTTAAATCTCCGATGAAGGGTAGATCATCGTTTTCTTCGGGAAGTAGGAAGGAATCAACCCAGGCGAAAATCATTCCCGATGGCCTTAGGCGCGACCCATCTTCCTTCAACTTTAATAGCGCAGGTGTCAGATATAAACCAAATCCTAGGAAAAGGCAGCCAAGCACTACTCCAGGAACGCTCGTGTGTTCGGAGGGCATATCGTGTGGAAGTTGCAAAAAGCCCAAGAGATATAGACCGCAGCAAAGAGCAATAATAACCGTAATTGCCATCGAGAAATCATAAGTGAATATTAATGGCTCGGGAAATAATACAAGTTCTCCTGCTCTGAAAAACTTGATTGCAGCGGCTAATTCTAGAAAGCCCATCACAACCTTGACGCTGTTAAGCCAATTACCACTCTTGGGAAGTTTCTTCAACATCCCGGGAAACAATGCAAGCAGGAAGAATGGCGATGCAAAAGTCACTGAGAAGGCGAACCCACCAAGCAGGCGGTGGAGGAAGGTGAGATTTGACCCAGAAGCTGTGCCACCAAAACCACCAAGGAATGGAGCAACACAGGCAAAGCTGACGATCGTGAAAGTAAGTGCCATGAAGATGGTTCCAACCATCCCGCCTTGGCCTTGTTTGGAACTGGTGAAATGTGCCAATCCACTTGGGAGCTCAATTTCGTACATACCAAGCAGGCTTAAAGAAAAGAAAACAAACAGGCATCCCAAGCCAAAGTTCATGGCAGGGTGCACGCTAAGCAAGCGAAAGAAAGAAAGTAGGGCCACTGCGGCAATGGTAAGCACAATAACAATAGTAAGGCTGTAAACCACTGCCATTGCGACCGGCCTATGATTGGTTTTTTCTGATTGCTTGAGGAAGTAACTTACCGTGATTGGGATCATGGGGAAAACGCAGGGCGTTACGAGGGAGATAGCCCCCCAAAACATTCCCTGTAGTGCAAATGCCAATAAGCCTTCGGTTCCATTTTTGGAGTTATCTGTATTAGTTTGCTGCTTATTGCCTTTAGGATTGCTGCTTTTTGGATCGGCAACAATCTTAGGCGCATCTTCTTTGATAGCTAACCTTTGTTTAAGTTCTTTCGAAGTTTCTAGAGGGTCTGATTTGGATACAGATACAGGGATGCTAAATAGGTGTTCTCCCCAAACACATTTTGAATCGCAAACCTGCAACTTGATAGAAAAGTTAAGTTCGGTCTTGCCTAACGTCGCATCGGGCTGGATGTAAATTTCCTGAGTCCAAGTGAACGGTTTTTCAAATTCAAGGAAGTAGCCAAGCACCCCTTCTTCTTTCCATTCGGGCTCAGATTCTTTGAGTGGATATATAGGAGAGAATACCGGATTGTTTTTAAAGGTGATTTTTGAGAGACCGTTCTCGTCTTGGTTTTCAGTTCGTTGGGTTATGGGGTAGGTGTGAAATCCCGTTTTTGGGGTTCCTTGGATACGCAATACAAGAACTTCGCCTCTGCGAACGGAAAGTTCTTTTGGCTCTTCGATATTGGAATCAGAAAAAGGGTCGACTGCGCCTAAGGTTGCAGAGAAATCGATTCGTGATGCAGTAGCGGGCGGTGAGATTTTTTCAGGGGTTTGTCCCGCTACATAAAAAGTAGATGTAAGAATAAGTACTGCAATTACAAAGAAAGATCTCAATTGCATCATGTGGAATCATTTTCATTAGATGATGGTTGTAAAACTATCTAGGTTGCAAATTATGCTGAATTACCTTGGTACGATATCGACAC
>DBCB01000052.1 GCA_002303765.1 Planctomycetaceae bacterium UBA969 | reverse complement strand
TGCAATTAGACAAGACTGCCCTTGAAAAAAACCAACGCGAAATCAAATCGCTTGAGGAAGATGCGAACTCGCTTAAAGCGAAAGTATCTCAACTGCGGTCTGAGGTGGATAACCGTTTTGCAGGTATTGAACTTGCAGGGGAAAAAGTTTTGTTCCTGATTGATGCATCGGGCAGTATGGAAATGCTTGACGAAAAAACGGATGCACCTAATAAATGGAATGAAGTTAAAGCAACCGTAGTGAAGATTATGCAAAGCCTGCCGCAGTTAACGAAGTTCCAAATTATTGCTTTCTCAGATAAAACGATTTTCCCTCTGGGTACTGAAGGCGAATGGTTTGATTATTCCCCCGACTCTATCGCTTTGGTTAAAGCTGGCTTAGATAAAGTGAAGCCAGTGGGTGGCACGAATATGTCCATGGCTTTTGAGGCAGCGTTTAGGATGCGCTCTAAAGGATTGGATACGATTTATCTTTTTTCGGATGGCTTGCCTAATCTTGGGGATGGTTTACCACCTGGGGTTAGCAAAGAGATAAAGGATTTGGAGAAGAGTGATTATCTTTCGAAGTATGTTCGCAGTACGATGAAGACTAGATGGAACCCGACTAAGGTTGAGTTTCCCAAGGTTAAAATCAATACAGTTGGGTTTTTCTATGAGAGCCCGGATGTTGGCGCTTTTTTATGGGCTCTCGCCCGCGAAAACAATGGCAACTTCGTCGGCATGAGCAAACCCTAGAACTGACTTTGCATGGGCTAATCCTGTTTGCTTTCCCGCTATGCTTTGTTTCTAAGCTTCTAGCTTAAATAATGGGTTTAATCGGGAAATCTCACCCTTTATTTGCTGTTTTTGCCTCACTTTCATTGCTTTTTCAGACTTTCACCCCTATTTTCATTACAATTTCCTTAATGAAGCTTCGTTTTTCTTAAAGGGTGTTTCCGTGAGCAATCCAACTTTGAATGACAACTGGCGTCGATCCCACCACTGCGGCGAAATTCGTGTCTCCCACGAAAATCATGAGGTTACCCTTAACGGTTGGGTTAACGCCTATCGTGGCTATAAAGATCAAATCTTTATCGATCTCCGCGACCGCTACGGCATCACCCAGGTTGTGTTTGAAGCAGATTCCTCCAATCTTCCAATGTTCAAACTTGCGGAGAAACTTGGCAGGGAATTTGTCGTTGCTGTTCGAGGTAAGGTTCGAAAGCGCTTGCCCGGTAAAGAAAATCGCGATCATGCCACCGGCGAGGTCGAGTTGTTTGCAATTGAATTGAAGATCCTTAATGAATGCCCGACGCCTCCTTTTGAAGTAACTGAATTTCCTGGCATTGAACTCGCAGGCGAAGATGTAAGGTTGCAGTATCGGTATCTTGACCTTCGTAGGCCCAGCTTGCATGCGACTCTTGCCATGAGGCACCGGATGAACAAGGTGATCAGGGATCATCTTGATAACTTGTCTTTTTTAGAACTTGAAACCCCATTGTTGGGTCGAAGTAGCCCTGAAGGCGCACGCGATTATCTAGTGCCTAGCAGGGTTTGGCCAAACTCTTGGTATGCGTTGCCGCAGTCGCCACAGCTATACAAGCAATTGTTGATGGTGGCAGGATATGACAAGTATTTTCAGATTGCGCGTTGCTTAAGAGATGAAGATTTGCGGGCAGATCGTCAGCCTGAATTCACCCAGTTGGATGTGGAAATGTCGTTTGTGAATCAGGACGATGTGATGAAAGTAATAGAGAGCCTTGCAGTCGAGGTTTTTCAGAAATGTGTCTCATTTAAATTAGAGACGCCTTTCCCAAGGATAAGCTACTCAGAAGCAATGAGGCGGTTTGGTAGTGATAAGCCCGACCTTCGTTTCGGTATGGAAATTGTCGAGCTTTCAGATATTGCACCCCGTACGGAATTCCGGGTGTTTAAAGATGCGATTGAGCAAGGGGGCAAACTGCGGGCGATTTGCGCCAAGGGTGCCGCAGCCAAGTTTTCAAACACCGACCTTAAAGCAGGTGGCAGAATTTCGGAGTTTGCAATCAACCAAGGTGGCAAGGGCGTTGCATGGCTAAAGGCCGAAGCTGGCAAGTTTGTCTCTTCCATCGAGAAGTTTATCCCTGCAGATGTTCAAGCCGAGCTTCGTACCCGGCTTAATGTTGAAGATGGCGATTTGATTCTCATGGTTGCGGATAAGGAAGATATTGTCTGCAGTTCCCTGGGCGCGCTTCGTCTTCATGTTGCCCAGCAAATTGGCTTGCTTGATAATCTTAAGGGTGTGTTTAATGTTTGCTGGGTGGTTGATTTTCCTTCATTTATTCATGATGCTGAAGAAAAACGCTGGGTTGCTAATCATCATCCTTTCACCTCCCCAAGGGTGGAAGATTTGCATAAGCTGGAAAGTGATCCAGGATCGGTGATTGCTCAGGCATACGATCTTGTGATCAACGGTTATGAATGCGGCGGTGGTAGTATTCGTATTCATGATCCCGAAGTTCAATCGAGGTTATTCAGCGTGCTAGGGATGAGCCTTGAGCAGGCAAAGCACCGGTTTGGTTTCTTGTTGGATGCGCTAAAGTATGGTGCGCCTCCTCATGGTGGTGTTGCATTGGGGTTGGATCGTTGGGCCATGATTCTTACTGGCACATCCAATATTCGTGATGTGATTGCATTTCCAAAAAATCAGAAGGCTCGCGATTTAATGACCGGCGCTCCTTCAACTGTTGATGCGAAGCAGCTTAAGGAGTTAGGGCTTTAATTAGATCCTGACTCGTTGGCTTATGATGTAAAATATCTGTGGGCGTTCTTTTAGTTAAGGTGCCCACTTTCTTTAGATATTCAGGAATGATTTCATGAGTGGAAAAACTTGGGGTGGAAGGTTTTCTGCAGATACCGATAAGCGCGTAGAAGCTTATACCGAGTCCATTTCTTACGATCGCAGGCTTTACATTCATGATATTAATGCAAGCAAGGCGCATGCGACCATGCTTTCTGAAGTTAAGCTGATTTCAGTTGATGAAGCCAAAAGCATTCATCAGGCGCTTGAAGAAATCAAAGTTCAGATTGAAGCGAATGAGTTTACTTATTCCACCAGCATGGAAGATATTCATTCCCACATTGAATCTGCTTTGATAAAGAAATTGGGCGATGTTGGCCGAAAGTTGCATACTGCCCGCAGTCGTAATGATCAGGTTGTTACCGATGTGAAAATGTGGGTTCGAGAAGCGATAGTGCAATTGCAGTTAAAAATCCGCACACTTCAGCAGGCTTTTTTAGAGTCTGCGAAAGAAAACAACGAAGTGGTACTTCCAGGCTACACTCATTTGCAACGCGCCCAACCCGTGCTGGCTTCGCACTATTTCCTTGCTTATATTGAAAAACTGCAACGAGATTCAGATCGGTTGGCGGATTGCAGGAAGCGGGTTAATGTGCTTCCTCTTGGTGCTGCTGCTCTTGCAGGAACATCGTTGCCTATTAATCGTGACCGAGTTGCGCAACTTCTTGGGTTTGATAGCGTTGCTGCAAATAGTCTAGATGTTTCATCAGATCGGGATTTCTTGGTTGAATTTCTCGGGTGCTTGGTTCAGATTGCGTTGCATCTTGGGGGCTGGTCTGAAGAGTGGATATTATGGTCCACCACAGAATTTAATTTTATCGATCTGCCCGACTCTTTTTGTACGGGCTCTAGCATTATGCCGCATAAGAAGAACCCGGATGTTTTGGAATTGATGCGGGGCAAAACTGCGAGAGTGATTGCTAGCCTTACGCACTTGATGATTCTTGTGAAGGGTTTACCGTTGGCTTACAACCGTGATCTTCAAGAA
>DBCB01000161.1:5027-14432 GCA_002303765.1 Planctomycetaceae bacterium UBA969 | reverse complement strand
TGCTCCTTGCCCCTCTGTTTACGATAATATCTTATCTGCATTGAGACACTCAAGAGAACTACCCAGCAGGGGTTGGTTCCTTTATTTTTTTTTCAGGTATAAATGTCATGGTTCAAGTTGTAAAAGTTAAAGCATCAAGTCGCACAGAACACGGATCAAAAGCTGCTAAAAAGCTTAGAAAAACAGGCATGGTGCCTTGTGTTATCTATGGCCATAAAGAAAGTGCTGTTAGCCTTTCTGCCAGCCATGATGAACTTATGAAGATCGTAAAGCACGGCGTTCGCTTAGTTGATCTTGAAACTGATGGCAAGATTGAAAAGGCGCTTATCCGCGATGTGCAATGGGATTATCTTGGAAATGATGTGATTCATGTCGATTTTTCTCGCGTTAGCGCTGATGAGAAAATCCATATCACCGTTTCTCTTGAATTGAAGGGCACTGCACCCGGCCTGTTGGCAGGTGGTGTTCTCGATATGCCCATGCATTCCATTCACATTGAGTGTTTGGTCATAAATATTCCTGATGTGATTCGTGTAAATGTTAGCGAATTGCAAGTAGGTGGTGTAATTCATGTTAAACAACTGGTCGCTCCTGAAGGGGTTGTATTCCTTGCAGATGAAGATGCAGTTGTTGTTCAAATCGTATCGGCTAAAGCTGAAGTAGCATCTACGATGCCTCCAGAACTTGGCGCCGCTGCTACCGAACCTGAGGTTATTAAGAAACCCAAGCCAGTAGCTGATGACGAAGAATAATTAATAGCCTTTTGGATTTAACAAAAGGGCAGACGCATGAAGGTGGTTGTGGGTTTGGGAAACCCTGGTGTTGATTATGATGGTACCCGCCATAACATAGGGTTTGATGTACTTGACAAAATAGCGAAGACGGATGGGGATGGTAAGTACGGGTTAAAGTTTCATGGTGCAGTTTGTCAGGTAGTTAAGGGCGAGCAAAAGATTTTACTTGTAAAGCCCATGACATTCATGAATCTTAGTGGGACGTGCGTATCAGAGATATTGGGTTTTTATCGGGTTGAGTTTGCAGATTTGATAGTACTTTGCGACGATGTGAATTTGCCTTTGGGCAAGATTCGGATTAGGGCGGAAGGCGGTCACGGTGGGCATAATGGCCTCCGAGATATACAAAATAAACTGGGAAGCACGATTTACCCCAGAGTTCGACTTGGTGTTGGCGGTCCGAGTGAAGCGAATTTGTCAGGATATGTGTTGGGCAAGTTCAGGCCTCACGAAATGACCGAAGCGAAAATGATGGTAGATGATGCGGTAGATGCGGTTTGGAGCTGGGTTAAGGATGGGATTCAAGTTTGTATGAATCGATTCAATGGCCCGGTAAAGTAACAAAATTTTTGTAGTTTTCTTATCAAGGATAGGGTGTAAATCATGACTGCGAATGCGAATATTGAGAGTGTGAGTACTGCGAATGTGAATGTTTATGAATGCATGTTTTTGCTCGACACCAATAAGGTCGCAGGAAACACCACCGAGTTATCCAATCAGGTTCATGCCATCCTTGAAAAGCACAAGGCTGAAATTTTAATCTCCCGCCCATGGGATGATCGTAAATTGGCGTATACCGTGAAGGGCCAAAAGAAGGCTCTTTATTACTTAATTTATATTAAAATCGAAGGGCCAAACTTAGCGGCTGTTGAACATGACTGCCTCCTTAATGAAAATATCCTTCGTTTCCTTTTCCTTAAAATTGACCCCAAGCTTGTTGATGTCTTGCTTTCTTTGGCTCGTGAAGACAGGCCTGTTGCGTTGCAGACGGTTCAACAAGATCCTACGGGCGAAGATTATTTCCAAGAAGATGATCGTGGTTCCCGTCGTGGCGGTGGTGGTGGCGGTGGTCGTCGCTATGATAGCAAGGATTAACGAGTATTTTCAGCGTACCTTTGTTGCTGCTAAGCTTGAATTTTCAGATATCTAATTTAACTTGTAACAAGCTTTCAGTTGGCAAAAAGTACCGTTAATATCACAGGAGCAGTGACACCATGGCGAACCTCAACAAAGTAATGCTTATTGGCCGATTGACTAGGGATCCTGAGATTCGGACTTTTAGTAATGGTGGCAAAGTTGCTAAGTTTGGTTTTGCGGTTAATAATCGCACCAAAAAAGGCGGCGAGTGGGTTGATGAGCCGGTGTTTCTTGATTGTCAGGCTTTTAATCGTGGTGATTACGGTAAACTTGCTGACCGTGTTGAACAAATGATGACCAAAGGCAAGCAATGCTACCTTGAAGGTCATATAATCTTAGAACAGTGGACTTCTCAGGCTGGCGAGAAAAGGCAAGCGCTTAAAATTGTTGTCGATAGCTTGCAAATGCTCGATGGCCGAGGTAATTCAGAAGATGGTGGCGGACAGTCCAAAGGTGCACCCCGTAAAGGTGGCGCATCCTCTGGTGGGGACGCCTATGATTTTGGTGCTGAGGATTTTGCAGAAGAAGGCGGCAATCGCCCTGCTCCTCGTGAAGACGAAGAACTTCCCTTCTAATTGAAGGGCTTAGGGAGTTTAAAAGTGACTAATACTTTGGAACAGAATAAACGAAAAAGAGCTCAGGTCATCAAAGGTAAATCCGGCGGTATGCTGCTGGTTCTTACCCAGGATGTACTTCATGTTGGCAAACAAGGCGAACTCGTCGAAGTTCGCCATGGTTATGGCAGAAATTTCCTTTTGCCTAGAGGCCTTGCAACTGCGCCTTCCCAGCATAACTTGCGCCTCCTTGATCGATTCAAAGTTAAGCTTCAACAAGCTCGCGATGCACGTCACGCCGACCTTAAAGCCATGGCTGAGCAAATTGTTCGCCTTGGTGGTGTGAATATTGAATCACGAGTTAACGAAGAAGGCCATCTTTACGGTTCTGTTGGTGCAGCGGAAATTTTGAAGGCTCTCAAAGCGAAGAATCTTATGATCGAAGAAGAGATGATTCGTCTCGAGGGTGCCATCAAGGAAACCGGCATCTATGCTGTTAAACTGAATCTTGGTTACGATATCGAAACAGAACTTACGGTTGCTGTAATTCCCGGAAAGTAATTTAGATTAGCCCTCATTTAACCGGGGCGCATATCTTCCCGGGAAGTCACTTGCCGGGAGGATTCCCATGGCTTCTGCCAGTTATGAAAGTTCGGGCTCGGGGCGACTTCTGCCCCAAAGCCTTGATTCTGAACGATCTGTTCTAGGTAGTATGTTCAGAAGCAACGATGTCATAGGCGATGTCGTTCAAATTCTTAATGTTGATAACTTCTATTCTGACGCCCATCAAAAAATCTATAAAGCCATGATCGTTCTTTACGAGGCAGGCAAACCAGTAGATTTAGTGGTTCTCACAGAAGCTCTTAAACTAGCCAATCAAATAGATGATGTCGGAGGCTATGGCGCCTTGGCCGAGCTTTGGGATGCTGCCCCCACCGCAGCTAATGCTGTGCACTACGCTCATATTGTTCGCGACCGCTCGATTGTGCGATCCCTCATTAATGTTGGTAATGAAATCCTTCGGGATGCTTATGATCAAGTTGGTCCAGCTGATGAATTGCTGCATCAAGCCACAGGAAAAATGCTTGATGTTGCAGAACGCGGCGTTACAGGCCGTGTTTATGGCATGGATAAAATGCTGGAAGAAACCTTTGATCGTATTGACCAGCGTCAGACACGGGGTGGTTCATCAATAAGTGGGATAAGCAGTGGTTATCCTGATTTGGATGAGGTAACTGCAGGGTTTCAGAATAGCGAAATGATAATTATCGCAGCGAGGCCATCGGTTGGGAAAACCGCATTTGCATTGAACTTGATTCGCAATATTGCTGTAGATGAGAAATCGACGGTTCTGTTTTGCTCGTTGGAACAATCGCGGGTTGAAATCGTGGAGAGGCTTTTGTGTTCCCATGCGCGTGTTGATGCCCAGAAATTGCGAAAAGGTTTGATGAATGCTGAAGATATGGAAAGGCTGATTGCAGCCAGTGGTGTAATGAGAAACGCCAAGATTTTTATTGATGACTCGCCTGGGCAGGGTATGCTTCGAATAGCAGCAAATGCAAGGCGATTGAAGTTAAGAAATGATCTTAAAATGGTGGTGATCGACTATTTACAGTTGATCGAGCCAGAAAATCGTAGAGACCCCAGGCAGGAGCAAGTGGCCCAAATTAGCCGCAGGTTAAAGGGTTTGGCTCGCGAACTTTCTATCCCCGTTATCGCATTGGCTCAGGTGAATCGTTCTTCTGAAGATAGGCAAGATCATAAGCCGAGACTTTCGGATTTGCGTGAATCAGGAAGTATCGAGCAAGATGCAGATACCGTGATACTATTGCACCGACCTGAAAGGTTTGAGCCTGGGCAGCATGAAGGCCTCACCGAAGTGATCATCGGAAAACAGCGTAACGGGCCCGTGGGTGAAATCACCCTAACCTTTAACAAAAATATGATGCGCTTTGAGAACTTTGCGGTGGGCGTGCCTTTTGACAACTAACCAGGATGGAGCCCCGGGATGAATCGGGTTGGAATCGGCCACGATACACACAGGCTTGAAGCAGGAAGAAAGCTAATTCTAGGCGGGATATTAGTTGAATACCCTCGTGGATTAGCTGGCCATAGCGATGCCGATATTGTGTTGCATGCCCTTACTGATGCGATACTTGGGGCTGCAGGGCTTGGGGATATAGGCGATGCCTTCCCCGATACCGATGCTGCCAATAAAGATGTGGATTCTTCAATCTTTCTACAACATTCACTGGCTCAAATTGCAACTCTGGGCTGGCATCTTATCAATGTAGATGTCATTATTTTTGCTCAGGAGCCAAAATTGGGAATGGTGAAATCTCGTATCAGAGATAATCTAGCCCGATTACTTTCTTTGGATGGCTCGTGTGTGAATGTTAAGGCGAAGACCGGTGAAAAAGTTGGTTTTATTGGAAGGGTAGAGGCAATGAGTTGCCAGGTGGTGGTTCTTTTGGGTCGTTCCTAGAGTGGAACAGGTCGTTTAGTAAAGGATTATGCATGCAGATTAAAGTTTACAATACGCTAACACGCCAAAAAGAAGATTTTCAAACAATGCAACCCGGTAAGGTTGGCATGTATGTTTGCGGCCCCACGGTTTACAAACCAAGCCATGTTGGGCATATGGTTGGCCCCGTCATCTTTGATACCATCAAGCGTTACCTTTCTTATCTTGATTATCAGGTCAACTTTGTTGTTAACATCACCGATGTTGATGACAAGCTGATCGTCGAATCAAAAAAACAGAATACTACGGTCACTGAACTCGCTGAAAGAGTGACTGCAGATTATCTTGCCAACCTCAAGAAACTTCAAGTTACGGGCATCGATCACTTTCCCAGAGCGACGCATTATATTGGCGAAATTCAATCGATGATCGGCGGCTTGATCGAAAAAGGATTTGCTTACGCATCGATGGGCGATGTCTATTTTGATGTTTCCAAAGATGAAGATTATGGAAAGCTTTGCAACCGGGATCCTGAACAACTTGAGGCGGGTGCCCGGATTGAAATTAACGAACGAAAAAGGAACCCCGGTGACTTTGCGCTGTGGAAAGGCGCTAAGCCAGGCGAACCGATGTGGGATAGCCCTTGGGGATCTGGAAGGCCAGGCTGGCATATCGAATGCTCTGCCATGAGCATGAAATTATTGGGCGAATCATTTGATATGCACGGGGGAGGGCTGGATTTGCAGTTCCCGCATCATGAGAATGAATTGGCGCAATCCGAATCATTCACAGGCAAAACCTTTGCACGATACTGGCTTCATAACGGGTTGATGAAGACAGGCGATAAGAAAATGTCGAAGAGCGAAGGTAATGAAATAGTAGTTACCGAGTTGTTGAAAAAACATCAGCCCGAAACCCTTAGGTATTTGCTTTTGACCTCGCATTATCGCAGCCCAATTGAATATAGCGAAGATCGCTTGCTGGAACTGCGCAGGTCGCTTGAATCCTTTTATCGGTTCTTTGATCGAGTTAAACGCATCAGTGGTAATAGTTTTTATCAGGTTGTTGGTAAGTTTAAGCACCAGCCTACGCCTCAGGGTCTTTCAGCTTTTCTTGGTGAAATTTATAAGCTTCGAGATGCTTTCCTGGATGCATTCTCAGACGATTTTAACTCTGGTGGTGCGCTGGGTACCTTGCACGAATTTCTGAATGCTTTAAATCGCTTTGTAGATCAATCGAAGATTGAAACCCCCGAGGCCAATCCAGAAGCCAAGGTTGAATTCCTTGCTGCTGTTAGTGTTTTCAGGGAAATTACTCAGATTCTTGGGCTGTTTCTTGAACCACAAGAAACTGCAACCGCTCAAGGTAATAATCAGTTGATGGATGGGGTGATGACTCTTCTGATCGATATTCGGGCTGAGGCCAGGAAGGCAAAGAATTTTGCCTTGGCTGATCTGGTTCGTAAAAGGCTGACCGAGTTAAACATCACTTTGGAAGATCGGCCCGGCGAAACCGGCTGGCGCGTTGGGCCTTAAACAGCCTTTAATTGGCTTTTCATGGAAGAACTCATGGCGATTGCCTCTTCAAATATCCGTGAATTACAGCCTCAGACCTTTACAAGAGTTCTGGGGATTGATCCTGGATTGCAGGTTACGGGGTATTCGGTTTTGGAGAAAATTGGGCAGGGCGCCAAGCTTCTTGAAGCAGGTATCATTTCCACCAAAGATTCGGGAAGTAAATTACTCCACGTTCGGATAGCTTCCCTTTACGAAAGTTTGATGGAAATTATCGAACAATTTAAACCCCAATCCATGGCAGTGGAACAACTGTTTTCCCATTATAAACATCCCCGCACCGCTATTTTAATGGCTCACGCCAGGGGGGTAATTCTCCTTGCTGCTGCCCAATATAAATTGTCTGTCACCAGTTATAATCCTACCCGCGTTAAAAAATCTTTGACAGGTAGTGGTAGGGCAGGGAAGTTGCAAGTGCAATGGGCCATTCAAAGGGAATTAGGGCTGGTAGATTTGCCTGAACCTCCCGATGTTGCAGATGCCATGGCGATCGGTCTTACTCATATTCATGCAATTTCCATAGAGAAGCCGGAGCTTTTATGATTACCAAGATCACCGGCATATTGAACAAGGCCGAAGAAGAAGAAGCTCGAATTCAAGTTGGGGCCTTTGAATATCAAGTCCTAGTTACCGAATTGGTCCGCAGGCAAATACAGGATCGTATCGGGCAGGAAATATCTCTTCATACCCTTCATTTTTTTGAGGGTAATCCCGTTCAGCAAGGTCGAATGATCCCAAGATTGTTGGGCTTTCTTCATGAATCTGACATGAGCTTTTTTGAGCTTATTTGTACCGTAGATGGCATCGGAGTCCGTAAAGCAATTCGGGTTATTGCTATGCCCGTCGACCAGATTGCGGACGCCATCCAGCGTTCAGATACCAAATGGTTAACGACATTACCCGGGATAGGGCCAGCGATGGCGGAAAAAATTGTTGCGGGGCTGAGGAAAAAAGTTGCTACCTTTGCTTTGGCCCATGGGGGGCTTAAAGCCATTTCTGGTGGCCCAGATACCGGCAATGACAAGATTTTTGCAGATGTGTTTAACGCATTAATGGCGCTTGGTCTAGGGCCTTCCGAGGCCAGACTACGCATTGATAAATTAATTGCATCGGGCAAGGTGCCTGCCTCTGTGGAAGAGGCGATTAATGCTGTTTTCAAAGGTTCCTGATTTGGAACTGAAAGATTAAATTATGGCTCGACAACCGATACTTCAGCCCGATGCATCTAAGGACCCGAAAGAACATGACTCGGCGTTACGCCCTCGTTGGTTGCGAGAGGTGATTGGTCAAAAGGCGGTAGTGCAAAGATTGCAGATAGTATTAAAGGCATGCAAGAAACTAAAGGAACCTCTTTCACACATGCTTTTCGATGGCCCTCCGGGTTTGGGGAAGACGACCTTTGCCACCGTTTTACCAAATGAAATGGGTACTGCTTTGCAGTTAACCTCTGGGCCCGCTTTGACGAAACCAGCGGACCTTCTTCCTTTCTTAACCAACTTGGAAGAGGGCTCGATTCTTTTCATTGATGAAATCCATCGCCTTCCCAGAACGGTTGAGGAGTTTATTTATCCTGCAATGGAAGATTTTCGTGTTGATATTGTTTTGGGCGAGGGCATGAACGCCAGAACGATCAGCCTAAAGTTAAAGCGCTTTACCTTGATTGGAGCAACCACCCGCAGTGGGATGCTTTCGAGTCCATTGCGTGACCGCTTTAAAATGCATGAGCACTTGGAGTTTTATTCGCCTGCTGAACTTGCAGAAATTCTGATGATCAATGCCAAGAAGTTAAGCACACCAATTACTGAAGAGGCGGCCCAAGAAATCGCTATTCGAAGTCGTGGTACCCCGAGAATTGCGAATTCTAGATTGTGGTGGACTAGGCATTTTGCTGCAAGTGAGGGGGATGGGAGCATTGATTTGGCGATTGCTAAAACAGCGTTAGCGATGGCAGAGGTTGATCGAGCCGGATTAGATAAACAAGATCGCAGGTACTTAGAAACACTTATCGGAGTTTTTGCAGGTGGCCCTGTTGGCATTGAAGCTTTAAGCGCTACCATGAATCTTCCTGTCGATACACTCAGTGATGAAATCGAACCCTACTTGCTGAGAGAGCAGTTCACCATTCGAACTCCCCGTGGCCGCATCGCTACTAGCAAGGCTTACAGCCTTCTAGGAAAGGAAGAGCCCGTCAAAGATAACGCCCAAGATGACATAACTTCTCAGCCTTCACTGTTTTAGCTATAGTGTACAAATGATCAAAACTTGTGGTATTTAAAATGGATTTTAGTAGTCATTCCAATTATTCACCATAAAATTTGCGTATCTTGTTATGCTATCTGATTTAATGTAAAGTAATTATTTACATGTATTTTTGTTTTTGTTATAGTTCTGCTAGCAAGAATTAGTTTGGAGATGGTTCTAAACTGACCCTAATGTCTAAGTTGAGAGATGTGGATGGCGAGAACGTTAACACTAATGTTTCGCAGAGACCCTTCCAAAGATCGTTTGGAAGAAAAGATTCCTTTTGAAGGCTATAATATTTTATGGCCCGATGGGACTGCTGCTGAACTGGCAATTGACGCACTTTGTAAGCACGGCCAACGTTTGCTTGGTTTGGGCAAGTACTTACAGGGTTGTAATGAAAAAATGATCGATATGAAGTTCTTTCCTTTAAAAGGTAAGGACGATCCTCTTACGCGAATTCCTGGCCATAGGGTTCGTCGTTTTTATCTTCATAAGCTAGATAACTCAGGCAGGGTTCATTTTTTTGATGGCACACCAACTTCTGTGGTTACCGTTATCGGACGAGATGAAATTGAAGTTGTTGATTGGTTGGGGTTGGGGACCATGACGGAAAACGAGATTCAATGGTTTGATCTCGC
>DBCB01000161.1:2141-4946 GCA_002303765.1 Planctomycetaceae bacterium UBA969 | reverse complement strand
CCGATGTAAAGTCTTATGTCGAAACGACATGGGATAAAACTCTTGCAGAATCATCTTGGCAGAGGCGCTAGATTTAGCCCCCAATTGCATGCATGGTTCTTAAGGGTTTAATAAATTCTTTTGTATTAAACTGATGGCCAGCCCATTTAGAAACTACATTCGTTTCTAACATTTTCAAAATGCTCTTTGCATCCACCTCTGGTCTAAGAAATGGCTTTATGTCTATTTCTTCCAAGGCAAATAGGCAGTTTCGCAACTTTCCTTCGGCAGTTATTCGAATTCGATTGCAGCTTTGGCAGAAGGGTTTGGATACCGAAGCTATTATGCCCACTTTTCCTTTGCCATCTTCATAAACAAATTCCATGGCGGGCGCCATTGGGTCATAATTGGTTGCAGGCACCAATGGACCAACTTCTTTATCGATTTTTTCGAGGATTTCGTGGGCAACCATCACTTTTGCCTTTTCCCAAGGATTGGCCCCTATGGGCATATATTCAATGAATCGAATTTCTATTTGCTTATCGCGGGCAAATTTCGCCAAGCTAACTACTTCGTCATCGTTGATACCGTTTATGCAAACAGTGTTTAATTTGATACTTTGAAATCCGGCATTTATGCCTGCATCGATACCTTCAAGTGTTTGCTCTAAGCCGTCCCGTTTGCAAAGATCCTTAAATCGATCAGGAAGCAAGGTATCTAAGCTAATAGTGATTCGGTTTAAACCTGCCTGTTTTAAAGCCACAGCTTGGCTCTTTAGCAACATTCCGTTTGTGGTAAGGCTAAGATCCTTAATTTCGTTTATCTGTGACAGGAAGCCCACCAAGGTCGAAAGATCTCTGCGTAGGAGAGGTTCGCCACCTGTAAGCCTTACTTTGTTGATTCCCCGGGATACTGCGATTTTTACAAAGGCAGTTATTTCTTCAAAGGAAAGCAGTTCCTTGCTATCGAGAAACTGAACATCCTCAGGCATGCAATAAACGCAGCGTAAATTACAGCGGTCGGTAACACTAATACGAAGATTATTGTGGATCCGCCCAAAAGTATCTACGAGATTGCCAGAGGTTGCAATTTGAGAAAGGTCTTTATTAATGAGGGGGTCGTGTATTGGTAGGGGATTCATTGGTTTCCAAGGTTCGTGGATCGATTGGTTTAATTTTTAGGATGAATCCAGTTAGACACACCTTTGGGGCTGGTTTCCTTTTTCCAAATCGGAACCACTTCTTTTATCTTATTCATTATTTGCTGACAGGCAGCAAAGGCATCGGCCCGATGGGGGCAACTCACGCAAACAGCAATACTTGTTTCACCGGGATGAAGAATGCCTAAGCGGTGAATAATTTCAATGTTTTGAATGGCCCAATTGGAAGCAGCTTCTTCAGCGATTTCAAGCAGTGTTTTTTCAGCAAGTGGAGCAAAGGCTTCATATTCCAGAAACAAAGTTTGCTCATTTCCAGTAATTTCCCTGACAGTTCCGAGAAAAAGTACGATAGCCCCGGCCGACTTGGTTCGACAATTTTCAACCATTTCTTCGTGTGCAATAGGCTCATTCGTTAATTTGATTCGCATGCTCATTAAACCTTATCCACCACTGACTGCTGGTAAAAATGCTACTTCATCATTTTCAACAAGAAGAGTATCCGTAAGTACTAATATTTCGTTTACCGCAAAGGCAGCTCTGGTAGCTAGGCTTTCAAGCTGTGGAAATTTTGCCATTAGTATCGCTCTTAGTTCTGCAACACTAGTAAGGGCGGGTATTTGCATTTCCAAGCGGTTTTGGCCCACAATATCTCGCGCTCCTGCAAAGAATACAACGGAAATATTAATCATGGTAACCTTTTTTCCGTAAGCTTGGGCACCATTTTTGATAATCCAGGCATTAAGCCGTAAGCAAGTGCCAGCAGTTGTGCAGGGTGCAGGGTTTGTTTGTTTCCAACATCCTCCATTTGGATTCTACAGGCACTGCATTCGGTGGTTCCCAACACCAAATTTGGTTGTTCAAGATGGCTAAGCATGGGTTGCCCAATGCTCTTTGAAAGGCTCAGATTGGCAGACTTAAGCCCAAAAGTTCCGGCCATTCCTGAACAAGAATCTGTTAAAGCTTCGATATGGAGTTGGGGGATCAAACCAAGAAGTTGTGAAGTCACCAGAGGTTGGCCCAAAGCTTTGAGATGGCAAGGCACATGTTGCCCGACCCTTAAGTCGACAGGGGCGAAATCAGTTTTTAGCAACCCTTGCATATGGAGGTTCCAAAGGAAGCTGGTAAATTCTTCCACCTTGCTAGCAACCAAATTCACATCAGGATCTTCCAAAAGTCGCCCGGCATCCTGCTTGAAAAAAAGCGCAGCGGTGGGTTCCGAACAAATGATGGGGTAACCTTCACGAGCTAAATCAGCAAAAATTCTGACATTTTGCCTTAGGGCCGTCCTTGCGTAATCAATATCTCCCTGAGCCAGTGGCGCCATACCACATCCAACTTGACCTTCAGGAACATGAACTTCGATACCATTGTGATGGAGGATAGCAACAATGGCTTCGCCAATGGAAGGGTCATGGTAATTGGCAAAGATATCAACAAAATATGCGACTTTTGGTTTTGCAGGAGAGGGCTTTTTTGTCCAACCTTTTTTCTTGGCCTTTTTAATGAAGTTTGATCGGGCAAAAGGAGGAATCTTTCTCAATCGCGAAATCCCAAACAGTTTTTCGATCAGCCATCTTGAAAAGATATTTCCCATTATCAAGTTTGAAAGAGGCGCAAGCATACTGCCTAAGGATGAAAAAAGTTCGGTACGGGATAAAACCCAATCC
>DBCB01000161.1:0-2117 GCA_002303765.1 Planctomycetaceae bacterium UBA969 | reverse complement strand
GATCTCTCGATGGAATGCATTTCAACATTGGCGACTTTTGCCTCCAACATTAAGCCTGGAATATCAACATGGGAAGGGCATTCGATTGCACACATTCTGCAGTTAATACATAAATCGGAAATATCCCGCATCTCTTCAGAGCTGAATAACTGTTGATCTTTAGGGGAACCCAATAGCATTCGGGCGAGGTTTGCTTTGGCTCGGGGGGTGGCGTGTTCATTTTTAATCACCCGGTTGGTGGGGCACATTCTTTTTGCGCTACTTTGAGTTCTGCAAAGCCCACATCCATTGCAATGAGAGGATTCAATTAACGGAGAATTTTCTTTCCATTTTAGTATTGGTTGTAAGTTGATTACAGGCTCTATGTTTGGTTCTGATTGGTTTTCAAGGTCGCCTAGGCTGCGAAAGGGCCAAATTGGGATTTCAGAAGAAGTTCCCACAACCTTTCCTGGATTAAATTGGTTGTATGGATCAAACAAATCTTTGATTTTTCGAAGGGAGGGCAGCACCCCCGCAGAGATTTTAGTTTGCCAAGGTAAACGCGATAAACCCAGTGCTTCCTGACATGATAAAGCTCCACCAAAATCTTGCACCAGCCCATAAACTTTATCTGCTAATGACCAAAGCCTTGCGCTCTCTTTTCTTTTTTGTGGGGTGCCCAGCACCCTAAGTTGGACCTGGCCTGTACCGGGGCAAATGGCATATATCGCAGTTGATTCATGATCTTTTAAAACAGTAGTAAGTTGCTCAAGAAACAGCCCGAGATTTTCTCTTGGCAAAACCAAATCATCGATGAACTGCAGAAATGTTTCAGGGCCCTTAACTCGGGCAAGTGCTTTTAATGCGACTTCCCGCAACCTCCAAGGGTTGGGCGTTATAGCATCTAGGCATTGATAAGTTCGTATGGGGATAACGCCTGTGGCGGAGATTGATTTTTCAAATGCAGTCAGGGAAGTGTTTTGATTGATCCCTGAAAAGCACACAAGTAAAACAGCGTTGGTGTCTGGATGAATCCATTCTGCACAAAGATTATCGTTTGCTTTGGCAAGGCTGAAAAAACGGTGTTCAAGGATATCGCAAAGATCGGGCGAATGCTGTAAAGCGTAGTGGGATGCTTCCAGGCATTCCTGGAGCGTGGTAAAGCAATAAAGTCCCCATTGAGGGCTTTGGTGTTTTTCGATCACCCGGATTTTGGCAGCGAGAATAATACCCAGAGTTCCTTCCGCTCCCAAAAAAACTTGGTGCATATCTTTATTCTTGGATTTGATTATTTCGCATAGGTTGTAGTTTCCATGTGGGAAAGGCAATGTGGAAAAAGCTGATAATAGTTCTTCTTTATGTTCCTCTAGAATAAAGGAAAACCCCTCTTGTAGGATTTCCATGCGGGATACTTTTTCCTTGGCAGGTTCACTTCCTAGGGTTGGTGATTCAAACCAACTGATCGATCCATCATTTAAAACGACTTTTAATGCAGTGACGTAATGCCTCGGATGTTTGTCCACAAGAAGGAAAGGGCCGGCGGCATCCGAAGATAACCAGCCTCCTAGCGAGCGTTCTTCATTCCAAGGCGCAGAGGGAATTCTGAATTGGGTGTGTGTAATAAAATCAGAAAGCTGTTTGATTGTTACACCGCATTCAGCATGAAGAATTCCATCCTCAAGGCCGATGATGTTTTTGAAATTTTGGGATAAATCTATGACGATGCCATTTCCCAGAGCTGCGCCACTGGTTCCCGTTCCCGAACCTCTGGGAATCAGAGGTATTTTTTTTTCAAATGCATACTTTACCAGTGCGCTTACTTCTTCCTGATTATTAGGAATAACAACTGCAAGCGGGGTTACTTCAAATGGCGAAGCATCACAGGAGTATAATTTTATCGACAGTGCATCTATCAGGATTTTTCCCGTGATGATGCCTTTAAGGTCATCGAAAATCATTTCCTGTATTGCTGGATCCTGAACCAATTCTTTTTACCCCTGATTAACTGCTGGAATTTAGGCGACTATTACAATGATAAAGTTTCCACTTAAATGATGAGAAAGCGCAAGGTCTTGTTGGCTGTGCTCTTTGGTTTTTCATTAAAATTACTTTGAATTATAAATTCTCGTTTCGTTTGC
>DBCB01000158.1 GCA_002303765.1 Planctomycetaceae bacterium UBA969 | reverse complement strand
AGTTATATAAGGCTTTAATGATTAATCGTTAAAGTCGTTAATATTGCAGAAAAAGCCCAGCTATTAAGTTTTGGGCCATTATTGACGATATTAGTGATTGCTTGAATCAACCCCAAAAGGTAGAATTTTAGCTTATAGGTTTAGGATGTCCCGCCTTATTAAAGATCATGCCTCCCCCGCCTATAAATGGAGATCACGGCATGGAACAGAAATTTGAAGGAACTCCGAAATCGGAAATCCGCATTGATGGCCCCAAGCTTATGCGTTCTGAAGTTACTAACGACTGGGGTTCTCTTTTGCGTTGGGTCATCACCCAGAACGGCAAAGAGGTTAATGTGCATAATGCCAGGCCTATGTTAAATTACGAACCCAAACTTTCCACTAAGGGTAGTCACGAAGCAGTACTTCAGATGTGGAAGTATGTTGATTACAAAAAAGATGCTCAAGGCGAATTCACCAATAGCAAGTTTGTTGAAGTATCCAACAAAATAACCTTTAATATTTAGTCCCCCACCGTACCGCATAGATAACCTATTTGATAATAACGGAGCCACAGCCATGCTAAATATTGGAAAAGAGCGAGTTCCTTTGTGTGAAGGCCCATCAAGGCGCAGTTTCTTGCAGTTGGGAACAACAGGCATGGCAACGCTTTCATTGCCTACGATTTTCAAGTTAGAAGCCTTGGGTGCGGTCAAGAATTCAGATGCGAAGATTCGCAACTGTATCACGATTTTTTTGGTTGGTTCGCCTGGTCAGCTCGATACTTGGGATATGAAACCCGATGCGCCTGCAGAAGTAAGGGGCAAATTCAAACCCGTTCAGACGAATGTAAACGGTATACAGATCTGCGAACACTTCCCAATGATGTCCAAGATGATGGACAAAGTTGCTTTGATTAGAAGCTTGCATCATCGCACCGGTGCGACCCACGAAAACGGGCAGCGCTGGATGATGACTGGCCATGATTTTAACGCAGATAGCGTTAAGCCCCACCTTGGTAGTGTTATTTCTAAAGTGTATGGCCAAAAGAGCGAACTGCCTTCCAATATCGTGCTTCCTGGCCCGATTGGTAATACAGGCGCTGGCCCATTGCATGGCCAGACTTCAGGTTATTTGGGCAGCGCCCATGAACCTTTCTTCCTTAACTCTGATCCTGCTAACAAAGATTTTAAAGTGGGCGATCTTGAAGTAGCGCAAGGGCAGGGTAATAACCGACTTGATGCCCGTAAACAACTTCTTACCCAACTCGATGATATTCAACGCAGAACCGAATCCCGCAGCACTCAGATGCATGACAGTGCATACGAACGTGCCTTCAGGCTTTTAACTTCGCCCAAGGCAAAGCAAGCTTTTGATCTTAACCAAGAAAACGAAAAACTGCGTGATCGCTATGGTCGCAACACCTTTGGCCAAAGCTGCCTTATGGCACGCAGAATGGTCGAAAATGGCGTGCGCTTTGTTACTGTTAATCATTTTGATACCGTGTTCAATCTTTCGTGTTGGGATATGCATGCAGATGGTGGTGGTCTTAATAACACCTACCTCGATTACGAAAGGCTTCTTTGCCCGCAGTTCGATATGGCATTCACCGCTCTCTTAGAAGATCTTCAACAAAGGGGATTGCTCGAAGAAACCGTGGTGGCAGTGCTAAGCGAGTTCGGCCGAACCCCTAGAATCAACCCCAAGGGCGGGCGAGATCATTACCCCAACGCTTGGACTAACTTCTTGGCAGGTGGAAATATCCGTGGCGGTCAGGTGATTGGCTCAACCGATAAGATCGGTGCGCGACCAAACGACTTCCCAGTAGAACCACCTCAAATTCTCGCTTCGATTTATCATGCCATGGGTATTAATCTTGATACCACCATGATGCCCGGGCCAGGAGATAGACCCGTTCGCCTTGTCGAAGCAGAACCGATCCGCCAACTGTTTTCCTGATCATAATTATTTCAATTGCAAAGAGTCATGTTAAAGATTTAATTGGGAATGAGTAAGAGATGAACAGATTCCTGCAATTAACTTTCAGCTTGTTCTTTCTGGCTTTTATCGCAAATGCCTCTGAACCCTTGGTTCGCACCGTGGATGTAAGAGGTTTGCAGGTTGGCGCGGTTACTACTCTAGTATTCGATGGTGATGGCTTTGGTAAATCCCCAAAACTATTGCTCCCTTTTAATGTCACCCCTGTTCTTAAAACAGGTTCAACCGAAAAGAAAGCCAGCTTCGATATCACTTTGCCTGCAGATATCGTGCCCGGGTTTTATCAATGCAGTTTGCTTGCAGAAGGTGGCGTCAGCCTACCTGTGCTTTTGGGTATCGATCATCTCGTACAAAAACCCTTTGCGGTTTCTATCGATCAACCGTTACCCATCGCAATGCATGGCACCATTTCAGGTAGCCAGATTTTAGAAACAAAGTTTCAGGGAACCAAAGGCCAGCAATTGATGGTGGAAGTGGAAGCCCAAAAACTTGGATCCAAACTGCAACCGGTTTTGCATCTTTATAACTCTAAGAAACTACAAGTTGCATGGTCTTGGCCCGTGCCCCATTTGTTTGGCGATACCCGATTAGAAATCACCCTGCCCGAAGATGATACCTACACCATTGCGCTACACGATCTCGAATACGCTGCAGGCGCGCCCGGCTTGTTTCGCATGAAGGTTGGCAAGTGGGAGTTTTTTGACCAGGTTATTCCTACTGTGGTTGCAGAAGGTAAGGTAAAAGCGGTCGAACTGATGGGTAATATGCCTGTTGCCAAGTTGAATATGCCAACCACAAAAGGGGCGGGTTCGGTGGTGCTTCCTTGGCCAACGCAGGGGAAATGGTCTGGGATGCGGCCTTTCGTACAATCCGGATCGTCCAAAGAATATGTAGAAACCCAAGCGCCCCCTATGCAGGAATTAAAGGGGTTACCTTTGATGGTTCATGGCAAGCTTTTACAACCCAATGAAGAAGATCGCTATCTGTTGGCATGCACCCCTAAATCAAAACTACGATTCGATGTGTTCGCAGAAAGAATTGGCTCTGCCGTTGATGCAGGGTTGGTGCTGAGAAATGATAAGGGTGTTGAGATCGCCCGAGCTGAAGACAGGCCCGGTTCTTCCGACCCACTACTCGAATTTACCGTGCCCGATGCCATTACTTCCATTCAAGTTTGTGTGATTGATTCTCAAGGAAGGGGTGGGCCCAAAGCAAATTACAGGCTTGGGATTGAAGATATTAGCACCCCAGAAACTTCTGCTAATATTAACTTGATCACCCCGATCCAGAGGTTTTCTCTTAGCACTAACAGCAAAATGGTCTTTCCTGTTTGGGCCATACGCAATGGCTATGCAGGAAAAATAGATGTTCAGTTTTCCCAATTGCCCAAAGGTGTAAAGATCGAAGGTAATGTGATTCCACCTGAAGCCGATGGCGCGCTTATCACGGTGACCACAAATACAGAAGCAACCCTGCCTATTGTTACAACTCTGATAGGTAAAAATGATAAAGGTATAAGCTCTGAAGTCGGAGTGCTGAATCACCCATTACAAAGATTGCAACCATGGATGGCAAGTGAAATCGCAGTTGCGCCCGTTTCCGAAAAAGCCCCCAGCCTTTCAATCGCTTGGAACAATCTACCTAAGAATATCGCATTCGTACCGGGCATGAAAATGAATCTGCCCGTTAAGGTTAGTAGGGAAGATCTTGCTAGCGTTGTTAGGTTAACGCTTATCACTAGTCAAAACGCTCCGAAGGTTAATAACCAGCCCGATCCCAAGGTTGCGGTTAAAGCCGAGAAGGCTGTTGAAGTTGCAGCTAAGGCCAGCGATGCCACCGTTTCAGTATTAGTTCCCGTTGGCCCATTTCCAGCATCTGTTTACGACATCACCCTTCAGGCAGAATTGCTAAGTGCGAATAAGCAAGTAGTGCTCGCAACTGCTTATGCCCCTGTTCTGCGTTTGCCTTTACGAATTCCTTTGGTGGTTTCGATTGATAAGCCCGGGAAGCTGGAAGCGCTGTTTGATGCTAAAAAAGGTTCAGAGTTTCTCTTTAAGGGGAAAGTCGAGCGCAGCGATGGTTTGGTGGGGGATGTTACCCTTGTGGCAACGGGTTTGCCTGCTGGTGCAAGGTTTGAGCCTGCGCTTGTGAAGGCAGATAAAAACGAATTTGATGGCAAGATAATCCTTCCCGCCACGCTAATGCCCAACGAATACAAAGGTATAAAACTTACTGCATCAGGCGTTCCTGATGCCAAGGCTCCTGCAGTAAAAGTGAATAGTAAAGAGGTTGAACTGGTGTTGGTATTAAAGCCCGCACCAAAATAACAAAAGATATATAGAGGCTAGTCAAATGAATATAACATTGCTTTTAACGGTTCTTGGTTTTCAAGTTGCAGTAGATGCTTTGCCAGCGGGGCCTGTGCATATCTCGCCAACCTCGATGGTTCTTACCCACATGAGGCAGCCAAGATCGCTGCAAGTTTTGGGCACTTCTGCAGAGGGGTATACCCTCGATTTGTCCAAGGACACGAAGTTTGTGAGTGCAGGGCCTGCTATCGCTCGCGTTGATGAAAACGGCTGGGTTCATCCTGTATCCAATGGCGCAACGATGATTTCGGTTACTGTGCAGGGAAAAACAAGCACCATTCCTGTTGAAGTTAAACTGCCCATGGAAGAACCAAAGTACAGTTTCCTTCATGAAGTTATGCCTGTGCTTTCGCAATCAGGTTGTAATGCAGGCGCATGCCATGGCTATTCGCTTGGGAAAAACGGATTTAAATTATCGCTTCGTGGTTCCGACCCAATGTTGGATTATCCCTCGATCGCCCGTGAGTTCTTTGGCAGAAGAGTTGATATTTTAAAACCCGATGCCAGTTTGATTGTTGCGAAAAGCAGGGGCGATGCTGCCCATGAGGGAGGTGTACGCTTTGCCAAAAACAGCCTCTCAGATACCATCATGGTTAATTGGATTCGCCAAGGTACTCCTGATGATTCCAAAGATACCTTGCAGGTTACTGGCGTTCGTATGATGCCCCAGAAACTTGTTTTGCAACCAGGCCAGAAACATAAGCTCCAGCTTGTTGCTGATTACAATAATGGCTCGACCAGGGATGTTACCAAGCTTGGTATCTTTACGGTAAACAATGATCAATTCGCCAAGGTTGATGAACAGGGTATGGTCACCGCAGGCGATGCAGGCGAAACCGCAATCGTTGGAAGGTTCGAGCGAACCTTTGCTGCAACGGGCGTATTGGTGCTTATTGATACCAAGGGTTTTGTTCCAACTCCCGTACCGCAAAACCATATCGTCGATCGTGCAGTGATCGATAAGCTGAATCATCTTAAAATCAAACCATCTGGATTATGCTCGGATGAAGATTTTCTTCGCAGGGTGTATGTTGACCTCATCGGGGTGCAACCGAAGCCTGATGAAACAAGATCATTTCTCGCGAACAAGAATCCAAACAAGCGTAATGAAGCGATAGCAGCGTTATTTGAAAGGCCGGAGTTCATCGATCATTGGTCGCTGAAATGGGGCGATTTGTTACAGAACTCGCGTAATTCCGCCAGCTCGCAATCAGTCTACATGTTTCGTGAGTTCATCCGCAGTGCAGTTGCTTCCAACATGCCCATGGATAAATTAGCGACCCGATTGGTTACCGCAAGGGGTGGTATTAATGATGATCCCGCATCTGTTTATTTCACCATTAGTAAAGATACGAATGATACCGTGGAACGGGTGACTCAGGTGTTTTGTGGCGTAAGGATGTTATGTGCACGATGCCATCCGCATCCGATGGAAAACTGGACACAGGCGGATTACTTCGGTATTGCAAGCTTCTTTTCGCAAGTTGCAATGCGTCAAGATTCCCGTTATCAGAATGTTCCCAACACTAAGGTGGTGCAGTTAAACTTGCCCGCAGGGTTTGCAACCAATCCCCGCACAGGTCAGGCGCAACCTCCCCGATTTCTAGGCGGCGCAGAACCCAAGCAAACCCCGGGTGTTGATCGTAGAGATGCTTACGCCTCTTGGCTTGTCTCGCCTGACAACATTTTCTTTGCCCGTGGTTTGTCGAATCGTGTCTGGAGTTATTTTTTCCATCGGGGCATTATCGATCCAGTTGATGACATTCGTAGCACTAATCCCCCTATCAATCCAGCACTGTTGGATGCCCTTACCAAAGATTTCATCGAAAATAAGTACGACATCAGAAAGCTGATGCAACGTATTGTTTCATCTGAAACTTATCAGCGCAGCAGCATTAGTAACGATAGTAACAAGCATGATGAGCAGAATTTTTCTCGCATGATCCCTAGGCGGATTCCTGCGGAAGCACTTCTCGATTCTCTGGTACAAGCCACAGGTGTGCCTGAAAATTATAGTGGTGCACCCGGTGGGTTTCGTGCTGCGCAGCTTCCCGATGGTAATGTCGAAAGTTCTTTCCTTAAACTCTTTGGCAAACCTCAGCGCATGGATGCTTGCGAATGCGAACGCGACAATGGTTCGAACATGTTGCAGGCGCTTCACTTCATCAATGGCAAAAGTATCATGGGCAGATTACAAAACCCAGCAGCACGGCCTGCTGTTGCAGTGAGGCTTAAAACGCCAGATGCTGAGTTGGTAAGCGATTTATACCTTTGGTGTTTCGCAAGGTTGCCTAATGCAAAAGAGGTAGATTTATCGCTAGCGTTTTTGAAATCTGCACCCGCAGACAAACGCGCAGAAGCTATTCAGGATTTAATGTGGGCCCTTCTCAATAGCAAAGATTTTCAGATGCTTCATTAAGCTAGCGAAGTGGTCAAAGAATCAGTTTTAATTGTGCCACGGACGTGCAAGAAAGAAGAAGATTAGCCACGGAATTTCACGGAAAGACACACACATCTTTCAGAGCCGGATGCGTGAGCGACGGTAGTTTTCATCCTTAGGTGCAAAATCTAAAGGTTCAAAGTGAGTAGTTGCAGTGGGGCTTCCCCATCGCAACTACTTTGTCTTTAAACAAACCCACATTAATTAATGGGAAGTAAAAGTGGTGGAGG
>DBCB01000363.1 GCA_002303765.1 Planctomycetaceae bacterium UBA969 | reverse complement strand
GATTTGGCGCCACGTCAGAGCTAGAAATTGATGTTTGGGAAAAGCCTCGGGCTTCAAGAAGGGATTCTTTATATCTCAGTAAACAATACGAAACAATTGCATGTAACCACAAAAGGGTTGATGGGTCGCCATGAACGTGACAACCTATCGTATAAGTTTCTCTAAAGAATGAGTGTTCAACCTTTGCTTCGTAAAATTGAAATCTTGGAACGACAGCCATTTTTGAAGCAGTGACATTCAGTTCTGGCTCAATAAAGACACCGTTTTCAGCTATGTCTTTAATTTCATATCCGTTTCCATTCGTGACATCGGCCAATATCATTCCCTGCCTAATAAGCCTAGACGCCTTTATTGATTCAGGTATGCCCACAAATCCGGTACTATCATCTATTTCTGTGGGTACAAAAGGTTTGACGATATAGCTGATCGGTTTATTAATATCTGACGGAAGAAGTATTTCTGACTCTGTCGATGTGTCAGCTAAATGTTTCATGTCTTCCATTTCAGAAGAAGAATTTAGTGCGATTGTAACACAGGGAAATTCGTCTTTATCGAGGCGGTAACGAAGGAGGATTTCTATTTTGTTATTAAGAAACCATTCCTTGCATCTATCTATCTCTTTTTGACCGTAGGTTGAAAGGGCTGGGTCTTTAAAGTGACCCATTATATTGTCAATAAGCCACGGATTAGATCTAATGTCACTTAGACCCTGCTCAACGGCTAATTTTATTACTGTGTCACCAGAGAAAATCATTATATATAAAGATTGTGGCTAAAAAACATTTATGATTTCTCATATTTAGCCAATATTGACGGCAAAATTTGATCTTCAAATTCTTTTACCGATGCCTCAAAAGCTTTATCCATAAGCTTATACGCTTCTAGCCCCGGATACACCCACTTTCCTGTTTGTTTGTGTTTTTCCGAAACAATCCTAAAAGTCATAATATCACGACGCATTTTTCCGGATGGGGTCTTTGATTGATATATCGTCAATCCATGAAAAATTGGGTGACTAGCTCTAGGGGTAGGAAGTGGACTTGCTATATTTAAAGAGTGTAACTTTCCGACCCTTGGGCTGCCGTCTGCATTTTTTTCTATTTTTTTGAATGGTATCGATCGAGACTTAAGCTCTTTTCTTAAATCTTCAACCAAGCTTTGGTGCATGGGGGTCATTCGGCTAGGTGATTTAGAATGCTCAAATGGGATAACTTTATACTTAGTTCCATCCTTTGCCGTCTTTGGATTTTTCTTTAACAGATCATCAACCATGCTACCGGCATCTTTTCCTTCTTCAAGCCATAGCATTTTTTCGCTTAAACTTACTACCCAGACGCCTTTTGAGATTTCTTTATAGTCCAAAGCTTCGATGTACTGCTCTCTAGTGGTATGCAATTTTTCATTTGCAAGCTCTACTGTCCTTGCATATGTCATTGCACTTAGCGCCTTGACGCCTTCGTACAAAGCTTCTTGTACTTTTTGAGCCTCTTCTTTAAAGGTGGCAGCAAGGGCTTCAATGTCAATTTCAAATTTAAGACCGTCCATTAGAACCTTTTGTGTGTAAGATCTCCGCCCTCATCGAGCGCTACACCGATCTTTCTGTCAATGTACTTTATTCTTCCGGTTTGATTGTCGACGACCTTTTGTCGACCGTCCATAGTAATAAAACCTTCAGGTCTTTTTGGTATAGCAACGTGTGTTGTGGTATGAACGGTCGGAAGCTTGACCTTCTCTAAGGTCGCATTTTCCGACCTTAGAACTTTGGGGCAGGTTCTTGCTCCACTTGTTCCATTGGGATATTTTCTTGAATATCTGGACTAGACTCTTCTTGCCCCATATCTTCTGGCTGTTGCTGATCGTCTTCTGCACCACCGAAAACTGCTTTGGAAAGATCGAGCATTGTCTGAAGCATCGCAAGCGTTGCCTCATAAAGCTCGGGAGCCTGTTCTTGAATTGCTACAAGTTGATCTTTTTGTTCCTTGAAAGCTGAAAGAGTTGCAGCCACTTGGCTTTTCATTTTTTCAACATCTTGACCGGATTCAGAAAGGATTTGATTAAAAGCATCCATTTCTACGGATGGGTCGGCTTCAGTTGAACCGTATTCAGCGGGGTCTTGCTCCGGCTGATCAAATCCATCTTCACCTTCGGGCATTTCTTCTTCGCCCATTTCATCGCTTTCCATAGGAAGCTCTTCGCTTTCCATGTCGTCGTCAGATTCCATATTTTCATTTTCTGGAATTTCGATCGGCTTCTCTTCCTCTTCAGGCTCAGCGTATTCTTCTTCCTCCTGACCTTCTGGAGAATCTATAACATTGTCTACGGCGTCCTGCATACCTTCTGAGGAGGAAGAGAATTCATCTGCATTTTCTTCATCGTCTGCATAAGGTGCCCCACCTGCCATCTCTTCAGATCCGCCATCCATTCCTTCCATGGTTTGATCTTCATAAGAGGTGTCGCCTTGATCTTCAGGCATAGCTTCCATTTCTTCTTCTGGAAGCTCATCGGAATCGCTTTGATAATCATCAGGATTATAATCAAAATCACCCTGATCGAGGTCTTGATCTTGATATTTATCCTGACCTTCTTCCGTACCCTGATCTGCATGATGCAATGCATACGGACGGCTATTGTGACCCATGTATTCGTCTGGCGCATCAAACTCTTGTGAGTCATCCATTTCGTCGGATGGCATTTCTGAAGACTGATCTTCTTCACCCATATCCTGATCGGTCATATCCTGATCGGTCATATCCTGATCGGTCATATCCTGATCGGTCATATCCTGATCGGTCATATCCTGATCGTCAGAATACTGGTCTTCATCTTGATACTGTTCGTCGTCAGCAGACTCGTCACTATGGTCATCTTCTATTCCGTCGATGTGACTAATGTAGTGGTCGTCTTGCTTTTGCTCTTCTTCAGTCCCTTCGCCTTCCAATACGTGTTGGTGAGCATCATGAAGAATATGTTCAATTTCTTCTCCGTAAGGAACGATCATGTCTTTGCCAGAAAGTTTTCCGGCCAAAAGTGCCTTGCCTGCCTCGCTCAAAGAGGATCCAGAACCTGCGGTCATTGTAGCACCGGTTGTTTGGAGGTAGATTTGTCTTAAATTTTCTATTTCGTCCAGAAAGGCGTCTTCATCTTCGACATTATGAAACATCAATACGCCTTCGTCACCGCCCAAACTAACGACTTGACCTTGATGCATTTCAGTCCACTGCCTTACTGCTTCGAGACCTGCTGTAAGTTTTTGAGATATTTCTGCGAGGGTGGATGGGTCGTCGTGCAAAACGCTTTGACCAACCTGCTGTCCAATATTATCGCCGTCGATAGCAACAAAAACTGTATTCATATTACACCTTCTCGTTCTTACTTCTCAGTATTTCGAGAAGCATCTCAATATTTTCAATATCCCATCCTTTGGAAAACCTTACCGAGACATTCCCGTCTTCGTTCTTTGTTAAATAAACCTTACTGTTTCTACCGTCACCAAAACAGATGCAACCAGACCAAGCGCCATTTTTAAAGATCATCTCTTTGCAGTCTGGACATTGAACGGAATCATTTTTTTTCATCTCAATCTTAAAACCTTTCTTGGAGTTTTTTCTTTCCAAAAAAGACTTCAACTTTGACTCAACGTCTTTGCGATCTCCGGACTCAGATTCTTCTTGCTCTGATAACATTTCTGTAAGGCGGTCTTTAATCATTTGATCAATCGCTTCTTTCTGAGAAATATTATCATTGGCAACGTCCGAAGCCAGCGAGCTGGCATAAATCTTTCTATCAATAAGTCTTTGCATTTTAGAAGAGGTTTCGTCGTCAATAGGATTGAGATTGAAATCCAAATCTTCTGGGTAATACATTTCAAATGTAGTCATTATCGACAAACCAATGCCCGGTATGGAGCGGTTCTTAATAAGACAAACTTTTTTACCCTCTTTTATAATATCACCGACATAAACATCAGAATCTTTTTTGGTAACTCTGAGCATTGCGTCTGCGCCAACGGGTATTTTTACATTTTTACTATCCCCAATTTCCATTGGGTGTAAATTTGTTTGAAGGAAGGCAAGAATTGCTCTTGGGACAATTTGCAAGCCGGTACGTATTTCTTCATGGTCAAGCACAACGTTAGAGTTGGGCTTGTAAAGCTCAAACTTTTTAAGCTCTTCAAGACCCTCTTCGCCGAGTGTCTCCTTTAAAAATACGAGTCCTGTGGGTTTAAAATTCATAAATTATTGACTGTTAATAACTGTGCTGTCTGCAACAATCATCACTTTTAAATTTGATGAATTTGAAATGACGTGAGTTTTATCAAAGGTGGCAATATAAGTCCAGTCATTTGGGGTGCAAGGAATTCCAACAGCTCCCGAGGCATTTGTAACGCCAATCGCAAGGGCGGTTGTTGTAGAATCACCCAAGGTAACGGCATAGGCGGTGGAGGAGTTATTATATATTGCCAAGGTGATGCCTTTTGATGGTAGGGCGATCGCCGAACCACTAACGTCGGTAGTAAAGGTTGTGGAAGAGGTTGGGATTGGGACCAAGTGCCTGCCCATCTCCATGTTTTTCTGGGCGCCAACCTGATGGTTGTATGTAACCGCCTGTATGGAGCTTGGATCATTAGTGCTATTAATTTTAAGCTTTCTTTCAATTTTATTAGACGGATTCATGGTTTCTCCCTACTTAAAGATTGTCGCCCTCGCCCTCATCGTCGAACATGGACATATCGACTTTTATTGGGGCTGAGGATTGTATTGGCTCTACAGGCTCTTGTCTTGTTCTATTGTCCTCATTTTCCTTATTAGAATTTTGAGAATCGCCATTATTTTTGTTTCTATAGATGTATTCCCTTTGAATTACAACATGATAGGGCATTCTTTCAGGGGCTCTAACGCCATCTTTAGTAACGTTCGTAAGCCTAACTTCCTTAGGAATATCAACTATATACCAGTGTGCCTTATATTGATATCTAACGGAATATACCCTACCTTGTTTTGTTTCTGGATCGATTCCCGGATTCTGACCCTCTGTAAGCCATTCAATATTGCCATCACAATTTATTTTAAAATCGTATCCCTCTGAGTAAATAATACCTCGACTATCCTGTACAAACTCCATTCTCTTAATCGGAAACATCGGAATATCAATCTGAGTATTGTGATTGTACTCCATCCTTTGATAATTTGACACTAGATCATCGGCATCTTTATCGGCAATATAAACTCTATCGCCGGGTACCATATAAATTCTATTGCCATTTGATTGCTCTTCGGTACCCTTATTATAAAATCTAGGTAGGATAAGTCTAGAGGTGGAAGGGTCAATCATTCCGCCGTCAGAATAGCTACTTTTTTTAGAGTTATCAACCATGGTGGCGGTAAAACAGCCTGCCTTAATATAAAGCATACCATTAGATGACATTGTATCAAGGGCGTCTGGTCTGCGGTAGTCACCCCTATCCTTAAGACCGATTGGGGACGGTATAGCCTTCCAATGAATAAAATCGATGCCCATACCTGTAATAAAGGCGTCGTTTTTATCTAGGTTTAAAGACAATTGTGGAAGATCACCCGAAGTTGGGAGTGTCGACAATTGTTGTCCTTTTGGCTTTCTTTTGCTCATTTATACCTTATGCCAATTTTTTGGCGTCAAACTTCTTTTCGTTTAAAACAACAAAAGCTTTATTATTTGAAATTGCCTCTCTTGCGGAAGCTTTTCCGATTGAATGCGCAACGCCTACATCGAGATCTTTTTGCGGAGCTTGGAGAACTAAGGCGTCATTTGATAAAGTACCAGAAACCTTATTGATTTCGGTTCCGTGCCTTGTCAGGACAAAATCCATGCTTGTTTCATTTTTAATAAGATAAAGATCGTGCCCGTTTTTCCTAATATTTTTAGGTAATAGCTCAGTGAGTCCAATAATTTCTGGTTCAAACCTCTCGCTTTTTTGAAGGGCCGGTCTAAAATCTCTATAATTTTTTTCAATTTGATATTTTGCGATCGCAGGGTGACTTGCAGCGGCAAGGACTTCCACCCCCTTTTTTCCCTTTGGTTTTCCAGTGATTAAAAAAAGTCCTCCCAAAAGGCGTGTCATTTCTACTGGATTTCCGTCCAATTCGCCAATTGTTTGGATGTCGCCAATTTCGCTTGGGTTAATTTTCATTTTACTTCCTCACTTTTCCTAAAGATTACAATTATTTATCTTTTTCTTTAAATTCAATAGGTTAAGGCATCTTTATTTTGTTTGTTGCAGGAAGCCTAGAGGGTTCCTGTTTTTTAGATTTAACACCCTTTTTTTCTTCGGGGGTGTAAATTCCTAGTAACTTGTTCCTTTCCTTAACAACCTTTTTCACATGCCAGTGGTCTTGAATTTTCTTACCTTTTTCAATAGCCCTATTTGTTCCGGCTTTACCGTTCAGCCAAGCGTGCGCAATATTATTTATATCGCCATTGAAGGCATTATTGAGCTTGTCGTAATATGCAGAAGCAACGTCTTTTTCAAAGGTCGGATGTTTTGCGACAAGGTTATGAATTTGAGAATCGTTTTGATTTAATACACCCTTATATTTTTTTAAGGCTGGTTCTTTGCTAACTAAATCTTTGATTGTCAAAGGCATTAACCCATAACTTCCAGACGCCTTGGAACCCGCATGCGGTCCTGTGGTAATAACTTTATGTTTTGTATCTTTACCGCCTCTAGATTCAACTTGAGCAATAGCATTTAAATCCACATCTCTTTTTTGATCGGGAGAAGAAACATATTGCTGAACTTGAGGGGACACAAATTCTTTCACTGGCTTTTGATCGGAAGGCATCGACATAGGAATAGTTGTCGCAGCGGCAAGCCCAAGCATACCTAAAAGTTTTTTGGATGCTGAAGCTTTTTGAAGAGATTCAAACACACTTTCAGATTTGTTAATTTTTCTGCTCGCCCAAAACTTTCTTGCGTCACTTGTCTGAGCCTCTAAGTCTGGTACGGCGTTTAATTTAGTTTTTGATTGCATGTGATCGTACATAGCTCCAGCAATTCCTTTCCGTCTATGTTCGGGATGCACTTCCACCATATTGGCTTGAAATGTACCATCCCCTAAATCTTCTGCGGACAGCTCTCCGACCACATTGCCTAAATGATCGTGGGCTGTTACGGTATGAAGGCCGTAAGCTCCTTGCCCTTTTGGAGCATGGTACTTAAGGCTATATTTTTTAGGACTCATTTGGGATTTGGACAAAAGTTTTTGACGATAAGTGCCGTACCCTTCTTTACTATACTCCATCTTTCCGGCATCCTTATGTACATTTGCCAAAATGTGCGTATCGCCTCTTTTTTCTGCTGCCAAAACCCTGTGATAGCCATCTACAAGATGTAGTTTTCCAGTTTTTACATTGTGAGCTACACTAACAGGTTCAGAACTAATTTTTGGATTTTTATTAAAAACAAAAGTTTGATGCGCTCCGGCGTCTCCGAAGGTGTCTCTCACCAAATCTTTTATTGCAATTTTAATGGGCTTGTTCATTTGGGATTTTAATAGCAATGTCCCGTCACCCCGTGGTGCTCCATTGCTTCTCTCATTACCTTTTTGTAATTCTCCCCAAACATTTCCTCGCAAGCTGCTGTGTCCAAGAGACTTAAGAAGATCGCAAATTCGGTCAACGACAGGCTCTTCAGGTCTTCTAGAGAATCGTAAAAGTCCATTCCAAGACTCGTTGCCAGTCTCATTCTTTCTGAGTATGGAATCGAGTCTGCTACCGTCAATATAGAATTTATGTCCATTTCCGGAAAAGTCACTGTAATGTCCATACAGTCCATTGTAGCATAATGAATCAGATTTTGCAATCTTTTTTTCACTGTCAAAATGAAAGCTAGATATTTTAGGCATTGTTCCGTGACGTTTTACGGACAAAGTCAACGAATTTGGTGAATGTATCGTCAATTGTGTATCAGGGTGATTTTGAACCATTTGATATATGTGACGTTGCTTGGGCGTTTCCGGCCCTCCGTGGTAATCTGAGCCGAATCGTAGGTGTCGATTTGGACTTTGCATAACATGATTTATAAAATCCTTGAGAAGCTGGTGATGCTCAGGGTTTTGAGTTTTCAACCATTCTCTGGCAGTAGCTATCGTTTTTTCATCCCTGTGCCTTTTTATTTCTGGAGTTGCGTCCCAAGTGAGCCCAATTTGCGGGTGTTGAATGCCGATATTTTGTTGATCTTCGCTAATATCGCCGACAAAACGGGGCTTTGGCTTTACGTTTGCCTTCTCCAGCTCCGACTTGCCGAACGGGCGGTTGGGTTGAGCCCAGAAACGCTCTCCCTCTAAAGATTGCTCATAGGCGGGTTCCATTTTTTTACCGGATATTTTTTCGGCGTGAGAATACATGGCTGAAGCCAACCCTTTTCTCTGGTGGTCATCATGAACCTTAGTCCATTCTGACTCGATATGATTTTCGCCGTGCTGTATTTCTAATTCACCGACTTTATTTCCCTGTTTGTCTTTGGCGTAAACTTTAAAATTATGTTTTTTTGGATTAAATTGATTGGGGTGAGTGAACCCGTAAGCCTCCATTTCCGGCTCATGTTCAATTTTATACCCCTCTTTTTGCCAGTCGCCGTGGGCGCCTTTATTGAGTTCATCAGCAAGACCTGCCTGTTTTAATTTCGAATAGTATTTAGGATTTTCCGTGAGATGATCTCTAGTAATTTCGGCAGCGATTTTTGGAGAGCTGGTGTGCTCCATTTCAACCCTGTGCCCCATTTTAACTTGCTTAGGATTAAAATCAGAATCTTTTTTGCGATCGCCCTTTCCGCCGATTACAGCTTCTTCACTGGCAGCAAGCTTCTTTTCGCCGATATCAACCTGAGGAAACATTTTTCCGTGATCTAGTTCTTGAGGGTTTACAATTTTCATGCTGTGTGTTTGAGAAGCTGCCCTATTGTAAAACTCTGGATCCAATTGAGCGTCCTGATCAACTGCATATGGTGCCAAATTGACTTTTAATCCGGAAGTATTTTTTAATCCAGACCAAGCTTTGTGGCCTTTCAAACTTAGTTCGGTACCGCTATAAAGTTGTTTAACTCCCTTGCCGTGAACTAATGCGGCAAGATATGCTTGTTTTCCAAGTCCCCTGCCTTTTTGTGAAGGGTCAGTTTGAGCCCAAGTAATCGCGTGTTCTTGCGGCCTTGAATAGTCCGGATGACCGACCGCTCTAGTATGTAATGTAGATACAGATTTATTTGTAGATGGGTCAACTATATGATGTTGAAATGCATCATCTCTTTGAAATTGTTTGTAGACGAGCCCATTTGGCAATTCTTGCTCGTGAATTTGAGTCCAACTTTCGTTGGGATTTTTGATTGGATGGGTAGAAATGCCGTGTTCTTCCGGAGAATATTCGATAGGGGCTTTATGAAGAGATGGAGCTTCTTTTTTTGATTTTCCAAAATTTAACTTAAATCCGCCACTTTGCTTTACGGATTCCCAATCCTCTGCCGGAACTCTAATTCGCACAGGAACGTGAGTCATCCCCATTCTTCTTGCAGCTTCCAGTCTGTGGTGCCCATCTACAATAGCTAGAGCGTCGAGATCGGGATTCTTATCGTTGTATGCAAACTCAGTAATAATCGCCGGAAGCTGTCCTCCAGAATTAAGGTGCTGAGTCAAACCTTTAACCTTTGACTCTTCCGAGTTTTCCGTAGGTATGATGTGTTCGATCGGAACCATCTGAACCTTACTTATTCTGTCGTTCAATTGCCTGTTTGGGTAGTTGGTAATTTCATCGGAATGAGAGTAATTTTTTTCGACGGGCTTGCTGTTCGTCTCTTCAAAAGAATCTGACATCATTCTGCGATTGTGCTTGTGACTATTCATCAGAACCATCCTTTTTCACATACTTAAAGGTGTGCCCGTAACATGATTTCCTAAATCCAGTGAGGACGCCTGAGACCGAGGGTCTTTTTAAGCCAAGATCCGCAGCAGCTTCTATCACTGAAGGGTAAATCTTACCGTTTTGGTGACACAAAACGCTAGGTAAGTTTTTAAGTCTTTTCTCTTGCCCTGCTTTTATGGCAGACATCTGCTTTTCATTCAATTTTTTACCGAACATTGGGTTTTTAGAACCAATTTTTGCATCAGCTATGTTTTTCCTAGCTTTATCGGAAAGTTTTTTGCCGCGCTTGGGGTGGTACCCTTCTTTTTTCCATTTTTCTCCTGCGGCCTTAAGAGCCTTACGTGCTCCATCTAACTTTTCAGGATTTTCAGAAAAAACTTTTTTTACACTTATGGATATGTTTTTTTTATGTTCCTCATCCAATGTCTTGCCGGAATGGGACTGAGACATCCTTTGTTTGGATTCTTCAGACCACCTTCTGTTGCCTCCGCCTGTGTTTAAATTGTAGCCGTTGGGAGACAGAGTATTGTTTGATAAAATATGTTCCGTTTCTTTTTTGTTTAATTCTTCAAGTGAGGTCGCCGAATCTATTTGTTCAACAATAAAATTATTTTTTCCGTATTTACATATGGCTTGATGAATAAGAACACATTGTTCTTTGTTTGAACAGTGCTGTGCCCATCTTTTTTCTATAGATCTTATTGTTTGACCTACATACGACTTGTTGTTTAAAATATTTGTAATTTTGTAAATAATCATTGGTGCCAGTTCCCATTTAATATGTGGTCTGGTAACAGCCCAGCTTTCTGCTCCGCATAAATAGTATCATGTGGATTAGCTTTGTTGTGAGCAGCGTTCGGGCCAGCGGTAACATAGGAGTTCTGACCCATCGTTTCCGATGCTAGTGCTTTTTGAGCAAGTGGGCTGTACATCTTCTTATGTGTAAGATATGCTTGGTGCTCCCCCTTAGGGCCAAAACTTGATTGACCGCCTAAGTGGTGACCCATGATATCATGGACTGCTCGAAAAACATCGTTGTGGGGCATCACATTTCCATTTTTGTCTTTAAACTTAGACGGAGCAAGAAGGGGGTGATCGCTAGAAGCATCGCCTTCGCTTCCATACCCTTGCTCTGTAGGAAAATACCACAAATGCTTATTGTTTGCGATATCTGCATGCATGTCTTTTGAGGTTTTGTAAGGGTTCTCCATGCCCGGCTTCATTGGAGAGAATTTATATCCTTGATTTAATAAGTTTTGATATTGTTTTGCGGTTTCATGCGCTAACGCATTGTATGCAGTCTTAACGTGAGGATTGTTAGGCTCATGCTTCATATTTTCATATGCATTCGCGATAATCTTACCGTGTTCTGGGTTGAGATTGACCTTTGGTGCCGTAGGAAGAGCTTTTTCTAAAGATTTGCCTAGGGACTTTCTTTTATTTTGCAAAACCTGTTCTGGACTATTGCTGTACTGTTTAAGGGTGTCGTTTAAAATACCGCCTCTATGAGATATTCTAGCATTTAAATCCTCGCTAGGGGTAAATCTTTGTTTTTGACTTTCTTGCGTTGGGACGTTTTCCCCTTCGATCCTTTGATTGCTTACCAAAACCTCGTGCTCTGGGTTAAAATTAGTATAATTTGCCGAATTCAGGGAATGCATTGGTATGTGATGTATCGCAGATTCTGGAACCCACTGAGATATTACGCCACCCCTATTTGCAGAATCAAATTGCTCCGCTACATTTCTGTATGGAGTCCAACTAGAAAACTTACCTGTGGCAGCTCTCCCTTTTTTGTTTTCTAATTTTCCGGTACCTCGATGCAATAAAAATTCTCTTTCTCCTGTTTTGGTATTCCTTCTAACTTCAGTTTTTGCGTGCAGACGATGAAGAGCTTTTTCCCTTAAATCTCCGGAAATAGGTTTAATTTTTTCTCTATACTGTCGTCTTTCAGCAGAAGATTTTCCTCCAATCCAGTTTGTAATTGCTTTTTCGGGTGACTCTGTTGCTTTCACTCCAGAAAAATGTCCTTTTTCAAGTTCATCCTTCCCAAACCAATCTTCCGGATTCTCTCCACTAGGTTTTTGTGGTTTAAGTTTACGCTTATAGTCCGCAATCATCTTAGGAGCTTTATTTTCAGCCCTTCTAGCTATTTCTTGATGGGCAGCTTCAGGAACTACTTCGAGCCCTGTGTCTGGGTTGTGGTAGTGATCTTCAGAAAGTTGTTTTAACTTTCCTGTAGTGATTCCAGACAAACGTTCTTTGGGTGCCTTATTGAGTTCAGATTTACCGAATTCAGGGGTTAATTTCTTAGCCCTTCTAACAGCTTCGTTCCAACCTTGCTTAACTCCGCTCACCAGCTTTTGGTCACCCTTTGTATTACGCAAAAAATTATCGCGCATTCTCTTATCAACCAAGATGTCTCTAGCGTGATTTACCACCTCTTCATAAAAATGCGGGGATCGTGGGTTGTATCTTTTTGCGGTAGCGTCTATCAATGAATTTCTAACTTCAGGAGAGAATGAATCCATTAAGTGACGCATTATACCATGATATTTTTTTGGATATTTGTCCCTAATGTGACCAAACGCCATATGGGCGGCTTCATGCTCAGTAATCATCTCTTGAGCTTTTCCTCGAGCAATTTGAGCTTCAGGAGAAAGTTTTTTAGTGTCCGTTTTTGGGATAGGAGATTTTCTAGGCTCTTTTGGTTTGTTCGCTAAATGATTCCAATAATCTGTGGACCCTTGAGGTTTTGATTGAAGCTCCTGTTTCCACTTATCGTATTTGTTTTTATATTCACCCAATTTAGCTGCTTCTTTCTGTTTTGCAACTTCTTTTAATGCGGGGTCATATTTAGAATACTCTTTTCCAACCAGTGCGGCGCCGTATTGCTTTCCTGCCACGGGGATAATATGCCCCATGGTGCCGCCTCTTCCAAACGAGCCCTTAACTTGTTTTACGACATCTTTTCTTGCATCTTCAATTACAGCCTGCCGTCTTTTTGGATCAGCAATTCTCTGTACCTGTGGTGCAGTTCTAGTTGCAGTTTCAGCTACGGTTCTAGCGTGGATATCTTTTTGTCTTTCTGTGCCAATTGGCTTTATTTCTTGATCAAGCCTTGTAGGGATGTTAAGATTTGGAAATTGAAGTCGAGGACGACTCATTTTTTGAAGAGTAGATTGTTCGCTTTTTTTGATGTTTCCAATATAGTTTGGATTTCTTGCCATTGCGTGGCGAACAAACTCATCTTCATCATTCACTAATTTTTCATGTAACGAAGGGTGCAAGTTTGGATTTCTTGCCATTGCTGAACGAATACCCCAATATTTATCATTCGCCAATTTTTCATGTAACGAAGGGTGCAAGTTTGGATTTCTTGCTATTGCGTGGCGAACATGCGAGACTTCATCATTCACCAATTTTTCATGTAACGAAGGGTGCAAGTTTGGATTACTTGCCATTGCTGAACGAATACCCAAACCTTCATCATTTGCTAATTTTTCATGTAACGAAGGGTGCAAGTTTGGATTACTTGCCATTGCGTGGCGAACATACTCATTTTTATCATTCACCAATTTTTCATGTAACGAAGGGTGCAAGTTTGGATTACTTGCCATTGCGTGGCGAACACCCAAATCTTCATCATTTGCTAATTTTTCATGCAACAAAGGGTGCAAGTTTGGATTTTCTGCCATCCCTCGGCGAACAAATGAATCGGTAAAATGGTGACTATTTGCTAAAGCATTTACATCCAATAGAGGTGGGTGTGTTAAATTTTTCTTGTTTGATTCAGACAAATCATTTAAATCAAAGTTATTTTCTGGGGCGTATCCGCCTCCAATTGGATAGTATCCTTGATTTAAAAGCTTAACGATTGCAGGATGATATTTTTCTGTTGGTTTTTCATTTCCACGCCCCTTCATTTCCCCTAAGTTATTATGCTTAACATCATTAATAAATGTTAAATGGGGTTCATGATACTCCTCTCCGTTGATATTATGAACGCTTCTTAGAGATAAAACATCATGGTGTTCTTCTTGACTAGGCACATTTCCGCAATGTCCCATGGCTTTGCCTTCAGCTTCACAGGCAGGGGCACCCAATGAGTACCAAGCCATTCCATTTCCCGCATCTAATATTTTTTTTGTTGTTGGGGTTGGTTTGACAATATTCGTATTTGATTTAAGTCTGTTATTATAATTTGTTTCTGCTTCTTTTAGCTTGTTAAGACCGGAATCAAAGTCATGTTCCTTGTCAAATCTTACTTTTGCAACATCGGGAATATGCTGAGAGCCTGCAAAATGTTCTAAATGGGGTTTAATTTCTTTAAACTTGTCTGGGTTTTGCTTATAATTTCTGATTACCCACTGTCCCCAATTTGAGTTTGGCATCTTTTTTGCCGTCTCAAATGCCTCTTGGTGCTGAGAAACATCGCCTCCAAGCATCGCCTTGTAATCTTTGGCAGATTTCTCTAGGCCAATTTCATTTTTAAAAAGATTTTGAAGTTGCTCTTTA
>DBCB01000207.1:3690-4430 GCA_002303765.1 Planctomycetaceae bacterium UBA969 | reverse complement strand
TTCTAATTCGGATGGAACAAACTCGAAAGCAAAAAAATTATTCGGATTGAATGATCTTCACCTGACATTTGAATGGTATAAATCCTCAATTTCATGACTCACATTAATTTTAATAAATCCTCAGGATTTCCACTTTTAAATTAAATACAATCACTCGATAAGGTATTATTGATATTTTTCCTTTGGAGCGTGTTGTGAATATTCTAATCGGATGGGAAGATACTGAACAAGTTGATCTCATGACAATGTATCTTGGAGCGGGCGATAACGATATCACCATTGCAACTAGTAAAGAGCATTTTAGTGCCAGCCTGTTATCCATCAAAGATTTAAGTGTGGTGCTGCTATCCACCCGGTTTCCAGATTTAGAAGCCTCATTTGTGCTATTCCAGGAAATCCGGGCACTAAGACCCCAAACTCCGATTGTTTGTGGTTGTATGTCCGAAGATATCTACCGCCTAGCCCGCTACATGAAGGCAGGTATGAAATCGTACATCTTGCGCGATCCCAATGGCGACTTCCTCTTCCTGCTGAATGCGATGATGGACAGTGTGGTTGAATCCGTTCAAGCAGAGCGCGAACAAAAGCTCGCTGAAAAACTTCGTGAAGAAGTCGAATCAGTACGCAAACTTCAAGAAACCATCGTTCCGAAAAACATCAAACCCCCCGTTGGCTACCGAGCCTGCGCACGCTACGAGCCTTCCCAAGTCAAGGTGTTTGGGGGCCAAGCTGTAACCATG
>DBCB01000207.1:0-3575 GCA_002303765.1 Planctomycetaceae bacterium UBA969 | reverse complement strand
ATGTCGGTGATCACCATGCACACCCTCGTGCGCATGCTTAAAGATGATGAACATCTAAAACCATCGGATTTTGTCGCTACCGTAAATAGAAACCTTTGCGAACAAGCCATCGTAAGTGCAGATGGTGGTTTTATAACCCTTGCCTATGGCATTCTTAATGGTGATACGCATGAATTTCAGTGGTGCTCTGCAGGCCACCCTGCGCCTCTGATTCAATCCATGGAGACAGGCGAAGTCACCAATGTTTCAGATGAAGAAGTAGGCGGGATGCCCTTGGGCCTTTTTGAAGGCGCTGAATACGAGCAACATTCCTTTACTATTCCACCCCAAAGCAGACTTCTGTTTTATACCGATGGTTTGCAAGAAGCCTTCCCTGATCAGGAAGTACATGTCGAATTTGGCATCGCTGGAATCTCTGCAACCATGAAAAAGAATGTTGCAGAGCCCATCGAAAAAGTCATGGCAGCCCTGTTTGATGATTCCAATGCCTTTACCCAGGGCAATGGTAGGCACGATGATACTTCCGTGGTTTTCATCGAACGCTTTTAATAATTGCATCTTCCCAACTGGGTTCTTGCACTATTGACCAAAATCGAGGAAACTATTGCAAACGGAGTGCTTGCAGGGCTTGGCCCTGCTCTCCTTGTTTTTCAAACCTGCCTATGACCTGCTTTTTAAGGGCCTACCATGAGTAATAAAATGTATTCAAAATTGATTCCCACACTTCTTCTGTTGGCAATCTTTTCCCCAATCATGCAAGCTGCTAGCCCCATTGCAGACAAAGCACTTGAAGTAGAAATCCGCAGGATCATCCAGGAACCCATGGGCGAACTCACCGAAGAAAAACTTCTTAAACTCTTTATCCTCGAAGCACCAGGAAAATCCATCAAAGATCTTATAGGCCTAGAAAAGTGCAAGAACCTCGCACTTATCCGCCTATCTAACAATCAGATCACAGACCTCAAACCCATCAAAGATCTTGCCAATGTGCAATCTCTTGACCTCGCTAACAACAAAATCTCAGACATCAAACCTATCGCAGGGTTGATCAAACTCCAATACATCGAACTTTCAGGCAACCAAATTGCAGACATCTCCGCACTCGAAAAACTTACCGCACTCAATGCCATCTACCTAGGCAACAACAAAATCTCAGACATCTCGAGTGTAAAAAACCTCGCAAAGCTTTCTTCTCTTTCGCTTCCCAAAAACCAGATATCCAACCTTGCACCTTTGACCACAGTCACCCGGATTTCCACCTTAGACCTCAGCGATAACCAAGTTTCAGATCTTGCACCCTTATCAAAGCAGACCGACCTTCGCATGCTGATCATCGAACGCAATAAAGTCGCAGATCTCAAACCTTTGGTTAATTCATGTAAGGCCGATTTTGCAGCGGCTAAACGCTTCGCACCATTCCTCAGGCTTTACCTTGCAGGCAACCCACTAGGTGCAGACTCTGCAAAACAACTCGAAGAACTAAAAGCTGTGGGCGTTCGCAAAGAATCTTAATTAACTTCTACATACATCTCGAAAGATTTAATCATGTTGAACCGTAGAACCTTCCTCGCTTCCATGGCTTGTACCCCCTTTGCCCTCGCAGCAGAAACCCCTGCCCTGCCTGATATTACAAAGCTACCCTCGGTAGTAAACCTGCCCGACCCCCTGATCTTCCTCGATGGCACCAAGGTTGCAGATAAGGCTGCTTGGTTCAACAAGCGCAGGCCCGAACTTAAACAACTCTTCCAACATTACATGTATGGGTACTACCCCACCAAAACCGTTGCAGTCACAAGCAAGGTTCTGTCCCACGACCCCAAAGCTTTCGCAGGTAAAGGCATCCTCAAGGAAATCGAGATCTCTTTCGGCCCTCCTTCAACTCCCACCATCAAGATGCTTCTTGCAATCCCCGCAGAGCGCAAAGAAAAAGTCCCCGTATTCATCGGTATGAACTTCGCAGGCAACCATGTGCTTGTTGATGATACTGCCATCAAAATCCCGACCGCTTGGATGTATGATCGCTACCCCGGGGTTGTGAACAATCAGGCCACCGAAAAAGGTAGGGGCACGCAGAAAGATACTTGGAATATCGAGGAAACCCTTGCAGAGGGCTTTGCAGTTGCAACCTTTTACGTAGGTGATGTTGATCCCGATGTGAAAGATAAACGCCTAGGTATCCAACCGCATCTCGAAAAAGCGGGGATCGCACCCACAGGCAAAAACGCTTGGGGCACCGTCGCAGCATGGAGCTGGGGCATCATGCGGGCAATTGATGTGCTAGTTAACCAACCTGAAGTCGATCCCAAACGCGTTATTGTAGTGGGCCATTCCAGACTTGGGAAAACCGCTCTTCTTACTGCTGCGTTTGATGAGCGTGTAGCGATGGCGATTCCTAATCAAGCGGGCTGTGGCGGTACCGCACCTAGCAGAGGAAAAGTGGGCGAATCCGTACAGCGCATCAACACTTCCTTCCCACATTGGTTCAATGATGCGTTTAAAGAATTCAACACCCAGACCGATAAACTCCCCTTTGATCAGAATTGCCTAGTCGCACTCTGCGCACCCCGCCCTGTGCTTTTCACCAACGCTGTCGAAGATACTTGGGCCAACCCCGAAGGCCAGTTTGATGTGCTTAAAGCAGCAGAGGGAACTTACAAATTCGTAGGCGCAACCGGCCTTGCCTCACCCAACATGCCCGAGTTGGGAAAACTCTCAGACGGCGCCCTAGGCTACTTCATCCGAGCGGGCAAACATTCAATGAGCCCCATCGATTGGCAGGCCTACCGCGCATTTGCAAAAAAGCATCTACCCAAACAAGGCTAGGCATACGAATCTTTACGGTCCTACTTTTGCCCAGGTCGATCCAACTCGATCGTGAAGTTGTTCGCCTTGCCTGACTCCACTTTCACCTTCAATGGCGATGTAGCAAAGTCTAGATACTTGGGATGAATATTTTTCACCTTATCTTTAACCTGCACTTCGTCCGTTTGATCAACATCAATGCGAACAACTTGCTCGCCTTCCACTGCGCCACCCCCCTCCTTTACAGTGCTCATTGAAAATGTTCCGTCCACATTTGTTATAGCCATCGAACGTGTGTGTGGAGGAGTCACAGCCTCGAAGTAAACGACTCCCTGAAATGGTTTGCCATCAGCTTTGTAAATCACCTTGCCCGTGGTGGGAAAGGTTTTAACGCCCTCCGCACATCCTAGAACCAAAATAAGAGAGATAAAAAAAGAGGTACGGATCATAGCTTACTCCTGTTTAAATAATTGAGATAGGGACTGCTTCACTTTGCAGGTCTTTCGATTTCGATGATAAAATAATTACTGTTGGTAGGTTGAACATTCACCCGAATTGGGGAGGAAATAAAGTCGAGGTATTGGAGTTTTACAACTTTGGATCGGTTCTTGAAATCTGGGGTATCCGGCATGTCAATGTCTACCCGAACCACCTGCTCACCTTGAACCGAGCCGCTGCCTTCTCGGACGGTACTTAATTCAAAAGACCCATCGGCTTTGGTGTTTGCCATCGATCGAGTGTGGGGAGGATTAACCGCTTCGAAATAAATCTTG
>DBCB01000289.1 GCA_002303765.1 Planctomycetaceae bacterium UBA969 | reverse complement strand
TTGGTGCTCCTGTGGAAAATCTGCCTCCGGAAAAAAACTTTATTGATAGCGCGGTCTTTTTGAACCTGAAAGAGCTTGGTATCCCCCCCTCTAAGATTTGTGATGATGCGACTTTTTTGCGTAGGGTTACACTAGATATTGGTGGTCGATTACCGACCGAAGATGAAACTAAAAATTTCTTTGCAAATACTGGTGCAAACAAGCGAGACCAGTTAATTGAAGATCTGCTTAAAAGCCCGGATTATGCGGACTATTTTTCAAGCAAGTGGACTGCAGTTCTAAAGAATAGGCGTGATGATGCTAGTGATATTGTCTCGAACTTTGCATTTAACGCATGGGTTCGCGACAGTTTGCTTGCAAATAAGCCATACGATCAATTTGTTCGTGAGTTGCTTGGCGCAACGGGCAAAGTGATTGGTAATCCCCCTGTTGCTTGGTACAAGCGTGTTAAAGAGCCAAAAGAACAAATTGAAGATGTTGCACAGTTGTTTTTAGGGGTGCGAATGCAATGCGCCCAATGCCATCATCATCCATTTGAACGATGGAGTCAGGATGACTATTATTCCCTTGCAGCTTTCTTTTCCCAAGTGGGCAGAAAGCCATCGGGCACACGAGGTGAGGACTTGATTTTTCATAAGAGGGGCCTGGCGGTTGCCACGAATATTAAATCAGGGGTTGCACTAAAACCTATGGCATTGGGTGACCAAGTTGCAGCAATAGAGGCAGATCAAGACCCTAGGCTGCGACTGGCAGATTGGATGAAGTCTCCGCAAAATCCGTTTTTTGCCAAGGCCCTAGTCAATCGTTACTGGAAGCATTTTTTTCAACGTGGGTTGATCGAGCCAGAAGATGATATTCGTGATTCAAATCCTCCCTCCAACCCGGAACTGCTAACAGCTTTGGAAAAGCACTTTATTCAAAGTGGTTTTGATTTGAAGGATTTGGTTCGAGTTATAACCCGGTCGAATACTTACCAACTTGTATCCACGCCGAACAAATACAATTCAGGAGACAGGCAGAATTATTCCCGATATTACCCTCGCAGGCTTTCTGCTGAAGTTCTGTTGGATTCGATTGATCAAATTGCAGGCACTCATACCGATTTTGCCAATCTGCCTGCTGGCACCCGTGCGGTTGCTCTTCCGGATAATAGTTACAACAGAGCTTCGCCTTTTTTGCGGGTGTTTGGACGCCCTGAAGGCGAAAGCGTATGTGAGTGCGAGCGAGTACAGTCTTCTAGCCTGGCACAAAGCCTGCATCTTATAAATGCTGCGGATATCCGCTCTAAAATTTCACATCCAGAAGGTCGCGCAGAAAAACTTGCAAAAGAAAAAATTCCTCTTGAAGATAAAATCAATGCTGTTTATCTCGCTGCGTTTTCTCGCCTGCCTAGTTCTGTTGAATTAAAAGTGGCACTTGATTATCTAAATGCGCCCGTCGTTAATTCAGCAGGTCAGAATGTAGAGACTCAGAAAGCATCACGCGAAAATCTTCAGGATTTGGTATGGGCCTTGATCAATACCAAGGAATTTCTCTTTAATCATTAAAAGGCATGATCATGTTGGCTATTTCAATGCGCTTGTTCACTCTTTTGCTTTCTTTCGCTCTTGTTTTGGGTGCTGTGCCCCTTGCACTTGCACAATCTGTTGGTTTGCCCTCCCCAAGGCTTTTAACAACTATTCCCATGGGCGGTAAGGCTGGTACTCAGTTTGAAGTTGTTGTAACTGGTGAGCATCTTGATGATGCCGAAGACCTTATATTTTCTGATAGCCGTATTACTGCCAGTCGCAAGGTCGATGCTTCAGGTGTTTTAATCCCTGATCGTTACATGGTTACTATTAAGCCAGATTGCCCTGTTGGGCTTTATGAATCGCGCATAATGACTAGGCTGGGTGTATCGTCTTCTCGAATTTTCACGGTAGGTAAATTCCCTGAGTTCGTTCAATCTAAATCAAATAAGACTCTTGAATCAGCAATTGAGTTACCGGTTGGTTCGGTATTTAACGGCACGATCAGTGAAAGGTCGGTGGATTATTTCAAGTTCATTGGTAAGAAAGGGCAAAGGCTAGTTGTAGACTGTGCTTCAACTGGGATTGATTCGAAGCTTAATGCAACGGTGATCATAGCAGATGCTGCGGGTAGAGATCTGCTGGTCGAGAGACTAGGAGGTGTGCTGGATTATTCTGTCCCCAAGGATGGCACATATGTAATCAAAATTCATGAGTTAACATTCAAAGGTGGGCCGGCCTTTTACTATCGATTGGGATTATGGGAGCAAGCGGCTGGAACAACGATAATTCGCCAGCCATCCACAAAAACTGTTAATTCCTATTCGTGGCCTCCAATCGGACTTTCTGAACAATCTGCTTCCAAAGAAATAGAACCAAATAACGATGGAAAGCGTGCACAGAAAATAACATTGCCTTGTGACATTGGTGGCAGCTTTTATCCTGCTTCAGATGTCGACTTTTTTGAATTTGAAGCTAAAAAGGGCGAACAATGGTGGATTGAGGTTGTTTCGGAGCGTCTTGGTTTACAAACTGATCCTTCAATTTTAATTCAACATGTGGTTCGTGATCCCAAAGGTGGCTCTGAAAAAATAACCGATGTTTTAGAATTAACTGATATTATCAGCCCCGTAAAAGTTTCGAGTAATGGCTATGCTTATGATGGTCCACCATACAATCCTGGGTCTTCAGATATTCTCGGAAAATTGGTGGTCAAAGAGGATGGAACCCATCGCCTTCAAATCTCTGATTTGTTCGGTGGTACGCGTAACGATCGTAATAATATTTATCGTTTGATAATTCGTCGAGCAGCTCCTGATTTCGCACTGGTTTCTTGGGCTATGCATATGGAGCTTAGAAATGGTGATCGCAATGCTTTGTCCAAACCAATATCTCTTAGGGGAGGAGCGACAATGGCACTCGAGGTTGTTGCTTTTCGCCGTGATGGTTTCGATGGTGAAATCGAAATTACCATGGAAGGCCTTCCTAAGGGCGTCAAAGCGCATGGCCTGAAAATCCCGGTAGGTCAATCGCGTGGAATGATGTTGATAACAGCAGATCAAGATGCTCCCCGGGGATATACAAATGCAAAATTCTTTGGCCAATCGAAGATTGATGGAAATGCCGTGGTGCGACCATGCAGGCTTGCATCCGTAGCATGGCCTATTCCAGATTCATGGGGTGAAATTCCAAGCCCCAGACTGCTTGCAGATGTGCCGGTTGCTGTTAGTGGAATCGATTTTGCACCGATAACCATTACAGCCAAGGCGCCAATTTATGAGGTAACCGCGGGTGAGAAATTGGTGATTCCTTTGGTTCACAAACGCCGCAGTGAGTTTTCAGGTGATAAAATTCAGATGAAAGTAATTGGTACTGGTTTCGAAAATGCCCCTCGGTTTGATCTTCCTATAAAGGCTGATACTTCCCAAGTCACACTTGATCTTGCCGTTTTGAAGACTCCACCAGGCGATTACACCATTTCGTTTCTTGGTGGTGCAGTTGTTAAGTATAGCCATAAGCCTGATGCAGTTGCATTGGTTGAAGCCAAGACCAAGAAAATGATGCTTGAAGTTAAAGACTTAGAGGCAGAAGCAAAAAAAATTGCAACTGAAGCACAAGTTGCCCCTGCTGCCAAAAAAGACCAAATGGTTAAGGCTGTGGCAACGGTTACTGCCAAAATGAAAGCTGCCACTGATGCATTAAATGTAACCAAGGGGCAGCTTGTGAAAGCTGCAGAGACCGCAAAGCCCAAAGATATTGCTGATATTATTGTTTCTGAACCGATTACGATTCGGGTCAAACCTGGGGTGAAAAAATGAAGAATACTAATCCGATATTCCCCATGCGAAGTTGCCGGGGGCCTATAACAACAGGCCATGGCGGGAGAAGGGCATTCCTTCAAGCCGGCCTAGCTGGTTTTTCAACTTTAAGTTTACCCGGTATTTTGAAACTTCAAAATCGAAGTATGGCTCAGGCTGCTGGGGCTTCAAATCCTTCGACTGATAAAAAAGCTGTAATCATGGTTTGGCAACCAGGTGGTATGTCTCATCTTGATTCTTATGATCCCAAGCCTGATTCAGGAAGTGAGTATCGTGGGCCATTTAATTTGATAGCAACAAAAGTTCCAGGGCTTCAATTTACTGAACTTATGCCAAAGCAGGCTGCGATAGCGGACAAAATGGTGGTACTCCGTTCCATGCGCCAATCTGCCGGCGGCCACCCTGCTGGTTCTATGCAGTTGCTTTCAGGCGACCCGGATACCCGTGATAAACCAAAACCAAAATACCCTGATTGGATGACAGTTTCCAATTACTTGCTTGCGCAGAAAAGGGTAAGGCAGTCTCCGCTTCCAGCCTATGTAGGTATCAATCCGCCTCTGGAATATAATGGCCCAGCCTATCTTGGGGACACCTATTCCCCATTTGTAGTTTCAGGAAATCCCGACTCTCCAACTTTTTCCGTGCCTAATATAGGTCTCACCAATGTTGATGATGTTCGCAGGATTGGTCGCCGTTTAACTCTTAGGCAAAATCTTGATACCCTTGAGAGATCTTTTGATCATGCCCGAGAATTAGCTGCTCTTGATGAGTTTGAATCTCAAGCAATGACTCTGCTTACGAATCCGCAGACAAAAATTGCATTCGACCTTTCTCGGGAGCATCCCCGCATACGTGATCGTTATGGTAGAAATTCCTGGGGTCAGCAGTTGCTTTTGGCCAGAAGACTTATTGAGGCTGGAGTGGATGTATTGACCACAAGTCTTAGCGGCCCCCTTTGTGGCAGAGTTGGTAATTGGGATGATCACGCTGTAAATCAACATGTTTTTGATGCTATGAAATTCCGATCTCGGGTTTATGATCAAGCGGTTTCGGCTTTGATCGAAGATATTTACGAACGTGGACTCGATAAGCGCGTACTTGTGGTCGTTACCGGGGAGTTTGGCAGAACACCTAAGATCAGTTATGCTGCTAGCACGGGTGCAGGCGATGCGAGTGCCCCAGCAGGAACCTCGCAACCCGGGCGTGATCACTGGCCACGAGGTTTTTCTAACATCTGGGCTGGGGGTGGAATCCAGACTGGCCGATTTGTTGGCTCTACTGATAAGCGTGGTGAAGATGCTAATAATCGAATATGTGGACCCGGTGATTTTCTCTCTACGATTTATCATCATCTTGGAATTGATTCCGCTAAAACATTCATCAAGGATTTTAATGGCCGACCTACGCCGATTGTCGACCATGGTAAACCAATTCCTGAATTGATGGCATAAATAGGTTGGGCTTCAGTTACCATGTTCACAAATTTGATCATGCAAGTTTTAATAATTTGAGATACCGACCCTTTATGGACCTTGATTTCTTTTGATATGCGAAAGAATCGGCCCTTAAAAATTGCTTTAACCAACTTAAGTGGCAGAATTTAAGCTCCCTTTGTGATCCACTGCCTATTATTGACAAAATCCATGATTTAAAGATACACTTCGCTAGTCGATAGATCCGTTTTATACTTGCGGGTTGCTCGAATAGGAGTTCTTAAACTAATGCATTTTTTAGACGCTGAGATTTTTTCTGAAGTCGTGAAGTTATCGACTCCTACTCTGGTTGCAATTTTATTGTGTGGATTATTGTTATGGAGTGCAGGTTACCTGACTCATAAATTTTGGGTTGTGTTTTTGGCAACAGCAGGAGCGGGGGTTTTGGGGTTCGATAAAGGGCCAGACTTTGGAATCCAAGGGGTTTTTGCTGCTCTTTTATTTGGTATATCAGCTGGCATTTTGGCTCTTTCAATCATTCGTGTGGTGGTTTTTGTTTTTGGCGGCTGTACAGGGATTATTGTTGGAAATGTTCTAATGCCTGCTGGCGATGCTTGGTTGGCTTGCCTACTTGTTGGCGGTATTGCTGCGCTTTTACTTTATCCTTTCTGGTTTACTGCTTTTTCCAGCTTATTAGGTACCCTAGCCTCGGCTTATGGTATTATTGCAATTCTTGATAAGCTTAATGCTTTGGATTCTTTTACTATTGTTGATAAACACGCTGGCCTTATTGATGTGATTTGTATTGGATTTGTTGTGTTCGGTACAGTTATCCAGTACTTTTTGACCAAATACTTTCGCAAGAGAAAATGGCGTCTCATGCAGGAAGAAGAAAGGTTTCGAGCTCAAAATGAAAATCTCGCGTATTCCAGTCCTGGGACTTGGTTTAAAAACCCTTGGCGTCATGCTAGTTGATTCATTAAAGGGATTTCCCTTTGTTGGTAGAATTTTGTTATTTTCAATTTTAGTGCTTTTTTCTAGTTCTATTTATGCACAAGGTCCAACTGCTTCTAGCCCTTTACCCGGTGAACCTGGGGACAAAGTATATACTCGTAATTTATTTTCGGGCGTGTTTGCTTTTATTTCTACTGTTGGTGTTTTAGTTGTTATTTGTATGCCTAGTCGTAAAAGTTCGTAAAATGATTTCCGTTGGGATTTTTGACTTTAACCTTATAGCTTTAGGGGTTCATATATGGTGCAGCAATCTTCAATTGATTTTCTTTCTATCGCCAATCGGATTATTTCAGGCGGGGATATTACAAGGGATGAAGCCAAGCAACTTCTCCTTGTTCAGGGCGGTGAACTTTATGACTTGTTCTATGCTGCTAATAAAGTCCGTAGGCATTTCCATGGTAATAAAGTTACTTTTTGCAGCATTCTTCCTACCAAATTTGGGAATTGCAGCGAAGATTGTAAATTCTGTGCCCAAAGTGCTCATTATGATGCTGATGTTAACGCTTACCCCATGATGGATGGGGATGATGTTGAAAAAGCGTGTACTAGTGCTCGAGATAATGGGGCCAGCGCATTTGGCATTGTTAATAGTGGTAGGGGGCCAAACAAAAAGGAATGGCCCAAAATCATGGAAGCAATCGGGGCCATGAAGAAGGTTGATGGGATCACCCATTGTGCAACTCTTGGCACTTTAAATGAATCGCAAGCTAGAGATTTAAAAGCCGCTGGTATTCGCAGAATTAATCATAATCTTGAAACTTCCAAAGAGTTTTACCCCAAAATTGTTACCACTCATTCTTGGCAGGATCGTGTTGATACCGTCAAACTTGCACAAAAGGTTGGCCTAGAGGCGTGCTGTGGTTGTATTTTTGGAATGGGCGAAAGTGTTGATGATCGTGTCAGCCTTGGATTTAGCTTGAAAGAGCTTAATCCTCATGTTGTACCGCTTAATTTTCTCCATCCTATTGCAGGCACTCCCCTTGAGAATGAGCCTAAACTTAAGCCAATGGAAATCTTAAAGATTATTGCTGTTATGCGTTTGATCCTTCCCAAGCAAGATTTGAAAGTTGCTGGTGGAAGAGAGAAAAATCTTCGTGACCTACAAAGTTGGATTTTTTATGTCGGTGGCACTAGTGGCCTAATCGGCAATTATCTTTCAACTTATGGTCGGGCTAATCAGGAAGATTTACAAATGATTAGCGATCTGGAACTTGAATGGCAGGACGACCGTGTTGGTGATTTGGATGAATCGATTCCAGAATCTGAACACGTTCCACATTCTAAAGGGTCGCTTTTACAACTGCCCGTATTGAACTTTTAATCTTGGGATTGCAAGATAAATTGGAAAATCCTGAATCTCATTCCGCTGATCATTTGGACTGGGTCCAGCATGAATTGGATATTATTTCTAATGCTGGACTGAAACGATTTCGCAAGGCACTTAAGTTCTGTCCAGATGGTTCCATTGTTTATCGTAAGAAAAAGCTTGTTAATTTTGCCTCTAGTGATTACTTGGCTTTTTCAAAACACCCTGCTGTTAATCATTCAGTTCGCAAGGCGCTTCATTCTTATGGTGTTGGTGCTGGAGCATCGCCCTTGGTTTCTGGATACACGCAAATTCATCGGGCTCTCGAACGAGAAATTGCACAATGGGAGGGCTTTGATGATGCGCTTGTCTTTTCCAGTGGATTTGGTGTCAATCTTGGAACTATCTCTGCTTTAGTTCATCCTAAAGATTTAATTCTTTCTGATGCTTTGAATCATGCCAGTATTATTGATGGCTGCAGGCTTTCTCGTGCAACCCTGAGGTTTTTTAAGCACAAAGATTGTGATCATCTTCAGGATTTAATTCTACGGGCCAAGCGTAATTTTAGAAAGTTATGGATTATCACAGATACCCTTTTCAGCATGGATGGTGATCATGCACCAATTGAAAAACTTTTTCAAATTGCTTTGAAAAATGACGCCATGTTAATTCTTGATGAGGCCCACGCTACAGGGGTTACGGGCGTTGATGCACGAGGCTTGACTGATACATTCCCGGTTGGGCTCGACTGGAAGAGCAGGGTTATAAAACTAGGAACTTTAAGTAAAGCCTTGGCTTCGCAGGGTGGTTTTGTCTGCGCCAACAAGAAAATAATAACACTAATTAAAAACAAAGCTCGTTCTTATATTTTTTCTACCGCTCTTTCACCCGTTTGCGTTGCAGCAGCTAGAACTGTATTAAAGCTAATTATTAAAGATAATAGCCGTATGGCTTACGTTAATTCGCTTTCTGCATATTTGCGCAGCAAACTTGTTGAAATGGGCCTTGATATTGGCCAATCAGAAAGCCATATCATTCCTGTTATTTTTGGGGATGCGGAAAAAACAATGCGTATTTCTAAGAGTTTATTGGAACAGGGGTATTTGGTGCCGCCAATTCGTCCGCCTTCCGTTCCCGAAAATTCGTCAAGGCTTCGTATTTCCATCACAGCTTTCCATAGCCATGAATTAGTAAATGATTTTCTTTTAAAGTTAAAATTAGTATTAAGTCAGAATTAATTATTGGTAGGGTAAGTATCAGGCAAATCATTGTTTTGTACAACATCATTGTTGTTCATTTTGAACGAGTCAGAATTTTTATCATCATCATTCTTGTCGTTAGGTTCTTCATCCCGATTATTTATTTGAATTGTTCCTTCAAATTGAGGTTTTTTTTCAACTGCATCACCGGCACTTATTTGCACTCGAAAGGGTAAATTGGCAATGTTTAAACAATCATTGTTTTTTAAAGTTGCTCGACGAATTTTTTTTCCGTTTACCACGGTTCCATTAGTGCTTCCCAGATCCCGAATTAGTAACGTATTTTCCATCTTTACTATTACACAATGGAACTTTGATATGGACTTATGATCCAAGCGTAAATCACAATCTTCCTTGCGGCCTACGACCGTAAGATCTCGTGATAACTCGATAGTGTTACCGCCTTCCAGAGGCACTAATCGAAATCGCATGGTTAGTATTTACCTAGTCAATAGAAAAGGACTACCTAAAATAATTCTTTATTCATTGGAATACCACATCTACCGTTAAATTTAAGCAATAAACTATTTAAAACATAAAGTTATAATCGTTAAGTTCGTTAGATATGTATAATTTAACGTGATCTGCGACAGTTTTGGTCACCAGTTTGACCCTATATCTTTTTGCATGAAATTAGAAAACCATGTGCAAAAAGTTTTTTAACTAGGCCGGGTGATTCGGTTGCTACCCAAGATGGATCTCCTAGCGATAGTGTTTCGTCTATTTTAAAATTGGTTTGTTTAAGCAGGTTGGCAATTTCTTGCCATGTAAATAAGTGTAAGGTTAAGCCACAAATACCTTGGTGAATGGGCAATAATCTGTTCCCAAAATGTTTCGATCGTCTTAATCTTCGGCTAAAATCCTGCGCCAACCATTTGTAACCTTGAAGACCTTGTGCCGCTGACCACAAGTTATGCACATGGAGAATAAATTGCCCTCCAGGTTTTAATACGCGGTGGATTTCATTAAGCATTGCAATACGATGTCGTTCATCCAATATCATGCCAAAACTACTGAAAAGGCATGACGAATAATCAATGGAGCTGGGGCAAATGAAGGATAGATCAATCATATTTGCCCGAAGGAATAAATTTGACCCATTGATTTTTTTATTGCTGGCTTCTAAAAGCATTGGGGCTGATAGGTCGACTCCTAAAACCTTGTGGCTCTTTTTGGTTAAAAAGTCTGCAACTCTTCCAGTTCCACAGCCAAGGTCAATAATAATGCCGGCTTTAGTAAAATGCTTTTCGAGAAAACTTAGATCTTGTTGGAAAGCGGGGTTGTCTTTTAGCGAGGAATCATAGTTTGCCGCTATATACTGGTTTGATATGTATTCCCACTGAGTTTTGCTGACACCCTCAGGCATGAGCCAATCTGGCGGTGAAGAAGAATTAAAGCTCATGCCTGCAGTGCCTGACAAAGGTTAGAATTAGTTCCCAATGTTTTTCAAAGCTGCCGAAGCTGCATCTTTGAAAGATTTATCCCTCTGTTTTTTGTCTTCGACAATTAACTTGAGGGATTCTTTTGCTTGCTTGGCTTCGGAACCAATTTTTCCTAGTGCAACAGCGGAAGCAAAACGAAGGTCATTATCTTTCAATGTTTCCATGAGATCAGGGACTGCAGATTTTCCATCCTTGCCTAGGGATCCGATTGCATCAATTGCTTTTTCGCGGATGTTCGTGGGTTTAGATTTGTCTATGAAAGCAGAATGCAGAACAGAGAAACTAGAAGCCCCGATTTTGCCAAGAGAAATTGCAGCTGCGTTTTGATTCTCTTTTTTATCATCAATATTGTTTAGTAAAGATGCAAGTGCAGGGATTGCATCTTTGTTTTGAGTTTTTAAATTTCCGAGTGATTGGGCAGAAAATCTTCTTACAAAAGCATCTTTGTCTTGAAGTCCAAGTATTAAAGCAGCCGTAGTTTTTGAATCATCTTCGCCATTCTCACCCAGTGCTTTTGCAGCGGATCTCCGTATTTCGGGATCCTTGTTTTTCATTTGCAGAATAAGTTTATTCGTGTCTTCTGCGCTGATAAATGTGCAAATGCATGCACCAAAAAAAAATGCTGAAAGGAAATGTCTCATCTATGTTCTCCGTTAAGGTTAGTCATCACACTTCCATGATATCTTCTTGTTTGGTGAGACTCAACTTAATGTTGTTTATGATTGAAGAATTGATTGTTGGTGTTGACAAGTGGCGTTCAAATTGTGACTAATATGCAAATGGAGTGGATTGTTCAAGAAGGAAACTCTTGTAATTTAGGAAGTTATCGTTATGATCGCTCCATGTTGTGCCTGACTTGTGCAGCTGAAAATAACAGGTGTTATATTTCTTGGGTATTAAGTTAATAGGCAAGATTTCAGAGTTCTTTTGGAGGTTATAAGGTTTATGAGTGAATCCGATGTGCGAGCCGAGGTGGCACCCGTTCCATTCGCCGATCAATTCGGGGGTGGCGATAGCGAAGAACCTCCCGGTAAGCCGAAGCGTCATCCTATTTGGCGCGATGTTCCGGATCACCAATGGAACGACTGGCGTTGGCAATCCCAAAATGCCATACGATCGGTCAGACAACTCAAGGGGTTAATTGCCTTTAGTCCTGAGGAAATGGAAGCCATAGGGTCATTGGAAACCGAGTACAAAACTGCGATTCCCCCTTATTACTTCTCTCTGATTAATCCTGAAGACCATGATGACCCGATTAGGCTTCAGTCTATTCCTTCACCATTGGAACTCACAAACCCATCTGGGTATGAATTGTCTGATCCTTTGGAAGAAGACAAGGATTCCCCTGTTCCAGGTTTGACACATAGGTATCCTGATAGGGCTTTGCTTGTTACCACACATGTTTGCTCTATGTATTGCAGGTTTTGTACCCGCAAGCGAGCTACTATGGTTCGTGGTGGTTGGGATTCAATCAGCCGTAATGACGAACGTATGGTTGAATACGTTCGTGATCATTCTGAAATTCGTGACGTTATTGTTTCAGGTGGGGATCCTTTGACCCTTCCGATTACAAAACTTAAATTCTTTCTCGAAAATCTTGCTGCTATTCCCCACGTTGATGTAATTCGTATAGGAACTCGGGTTCCCGTTACTTTGCCTCAGCGATTGTTTGATCAGTCCTTGATTGATCTTTTAGCCTCGGTGGGTAAAGTTTGGATTCAGACTCACTTTAATCATCCTAACGAGATTTCTGCAGAATCTGCGAAGGTTTGCATGTCTTTGTTGAGGGCTGGGATTCCTGTTAATAATCACACGGTACTTCTTAAAGGGGTTAATGATTCCCTAGATACTATGCGTAAGTTGATGCGAGGTTTGCTTCGTATTAAAGTCCGACCTTATTACATTTTTCATTGCGATCCTGTTATTGGTGCTGGGCATTTCCGCACTTCTATCTGGAAGGGCATGGAAATCATGGAAGGTCTTCGTGGTCATATGTCTGGCTTGGGTATTCCGACGTATGTTGTGGATAGCCCGCACGGTGGCGGTAAAGTTCCTGTCATGCCAAATTATGTAGTCTCTGCTTCTGATGATGCTGTTGTACTTCGTAATTATGAAGGCATGCTTGTTCGTTATCAAGCCGAGGATAAGCCTTTGCAAAGTAATGACCAAGGCAGAACGCGAGGCGTTAGTTCGCTTCTTCAGGGCAGTAAATCAGCTTTAATCCCTGAAAATGCTGAACGAATGATTCGCCGTCAAATGAACCTTGCTACTGTTTCTGCTGAAGAAGCTTCCTCTGGTTGCTCTTCAGGTGATAATGGTTCGTCTGAAAATGAAACTGTGCCTGATTCTTTAATTGAGTTAGGTATTAAAAAGAAAGTTGCTCCTGGAAGGAAGGCCCGCTAGGGGTATTTAAGTTAATTTAAAGCCGCCAGGTTGTATACTTGGCGGCTTTATTTTTGTTGTTGGGGAGTATCATGAAAATAGGGATTGTTTGCAATTTAAAATCAGGCTTAATCAAACATACGCACACTGATGATTTCGAGGAAGAATTTGATTCACCAGAAACAATGCATGCAATCGGTGCGGTTCTAGCGTCAAAAAATCATCAAATTATATATTTTGCTGAGTCACCCGAGTTACCAGCGGCCCTCATTAATGATCGTCCTGATTTTGTCTTTAACTTTGCTGAAGGGCGTGGTGCAAGCAGGGCCAGAGAAGCACGGGTTCCAGCGTTATTGGAAATTCTTGGTATTCCTTATTCTGGTTCAGATCCTTTTACTCTTTGTGTTGGGTTGGATAAAGATGTAG